>CANNQU010000007.1 GCA_947507965.1 Bacteroidota bacterium | reverse complement strand
GGAACAGGAATTGGAAAATTAGCGGGAAACAGCAATCCAACACAATTTTCTATCGCTGAAAAAGTAGATTGGTTGCAACGCATTTACAAAGGAAATAATTTTATAGAATTCGGTTCAAACAGCAATGTTTCGTTTTATAATGGTACGTATAAAAACAGAAAGCCAATTTTTGATATTGGATTAAATCCTATCGTAGGTTTAGGTCATGGACGTCTTGAGTATGTTTCGAATGCACAGATGGCACTTTTTATCTTAAATGATTTAAAGGAGGCCGGGAAAATTAAGGGTGTCATTAGCAATGAGAAAACCAATGATTTTGTTAACCTTATTACGCTATTATATAACGATCGAATTTTTGATTATAGAAAAAGAAGGAATTACGAAGTAGCCCAGATTGAGAACTTCTTAAGAGTCAATAAAATGGTGACAGTAAGCGATATCGATGTTTATAATATTATTGCCGACAACTGGAATTATTCCATCCAACCCAGTAGCTTAGAGAGTACTTATTTTAATTCAGGTACGTTGCAGGTGGACTATAAAGATGCCGTTACCGACCGTATCAATCAATTCGGGGTTTTGGGGCAGCCACGACGATATGCAGGAACTCAAACAGCTCTAACGATCGATATCCCGAGTAGTTTAACTACCTCAAGGTCAAGCTTTTCGAATGGGTTTTTAAATTCCGCGGCTTTAATTACCGACGATTCCACGGTGAAAAATGCGTTACAGCTTACCAAAGGAATAAAAGTAGGTTTAGCTTGGGTGAGGCATACTCCATTAAGTTTGAAACGACAACGAATCCTCTCTTTTGGAGGAAATTTTGGGAATTCTATTCAAAGTCTTGACCTCAAATTCAATACCACCAAACCCGATTCAAGTTATAACGAAAAGCTCATGGGATATAATATTTTTGTTCGTTGTGACTATGGCTTTTACCCGAATAGCCGCACCGTAGTAACCCTTTCAGGCGATGTCAATGCAGGAAATTCTACCCTCCGTTATTTAGGGCAAGCTGCCCAGAAGGGTGCAACCATTAGTGCGTCTGCTTTTCTTCATGCGGAGTATTTCATCAATTACCAAAGTCGGTTAAATGCCTCGGTTGAGCTTTATGGCTCGCCTGTAAATCCTTCTGCTGTTGCTAGAAAGCTAAATCTATCCTTTCAAATTGGCTATCATAATTTCTTGTTTTAAGAAGTATTCAGGGCGTTTTATAAATGAAGAAAGTAATCGTTTGTTTTAAGAAAAATACAGGTTAATTTCTTCCGACTTCGACGTTTTAGTAGCGTATAATGAAAACCGGGCTGTAAGGTCGAATCTAAAGCGGGCCATTTCAAGGTCAACGAAATTTGCTAGTTTTCACGTACCTTTGCATTCTTTTAATAATATTTATAACTACAATTATGGGTGGAGGTTTTATCATGGCAGGGCAATTATTGCTGAGCCTTACAATATTGGTTTCGTTACATGAATTCGGGCATTTCATAACCGCCAAATGGTTTAAAATGCGGGTGGAGAAATTTTATATATTTTTCGATTTTTTATTCCCAATGGCTAATGTTGCGAAATTTGCCATTTTTAAAAAGAAAATTGGCGATACCGAATATGGTATTGGCTGGTTTCCGTTAGGAGGTTATGTTAATATTAGTGGTATGATTGATGAGACCACCGAAAAAGACCAGCTTCCGGCTGAGCCTCAACCATGGGAATACAGAAGCAAACCGGCATGGCAGCGATTAATTGTGATTCTTGGAGGGGTGATTGTTAATTTAATTCTTGGGGTTGTTATTTTCACCGGAATAATGTACGCCTACGGGGAAGTAAAATTGCCTTTAAGTGAAGTGAATAAAGTAGGCATACATGCCAGTGATTATGCAAAAGAAATTGGTTTTTTAGAAGGAGATAAAATTGTTAGTGTGAATGGAAATCATCCTAAGTACTGGGATGAGCTGATGGATATGAAGGAATTAATGGCCGACAACCTCTATTTTGAAGTGGAGCGTAATGGTGAAATTAAACGTCTGGAAATGACATCCGATTTTACCTCTAGACTAATCCAAGAAAAAAAGCTATTTATTAATTATCGGATGGTTACTATTGTTGAAAAACTAACACCTCAGCTTTCGAATGCGAAAGACGCCGGGCTATTGGTGAATGATCAGATTATTGGTGCAAATGATGCTCCATTGCAATTTTTTCATGAGTTTCAAGATTTTTTACAAGAACATAAAGGGACACAAATTAAGTTAATAGTATTGCGTGATTTTAAAGATACCGTTTCGTTGAATGTTGCCGTGAATGCAAATGGACAAATTGGGTTTAATCCTTCTTTGAGCAAAGCTTTTAGCGTGGATACCATCAAGTACTCGTTGCTGCAAGCGATCCCTGAGGGTATTAAGCTAGGTTACAAAACAGTGGCCGATCAGTTGACCGGCTTGAAGAAGATATTTACCGGTAAAGTGAGTGCAAAAGATTCTTTGTCGGGCCCTATTGGCATTGCTCAAGCATTTGGCTCAAAATGGGATTGGCATTGGTTTTGGATGCTTACCGGTTTAATTTCTATGGTACTTGCCATAATGAATTTATTGCCCATACCAGGATTGGACGGTGGATATGCCATATTTATTTTATGGGAGATGATTACGGGTAAAAAGGTGAGCGATAATGTGATGCAAAAAGCTTTGAGTGTGGGATTAATCATCATATTGATGCTGACCTTCTTTGCTATTGGCAATGATATTTTCAAGATGTTTAAATAAGTTTTGCTCTCCATAGAAATTTAATCTTACACAGGCCCTTTTATGCCTGTTTCTATTCATGAATTACTTTGATTTTTATAACCTACCGTTAACGTTTTCTATTGACATGGTCTTACTTCGGCAGAAATTTTTGGTTTTAAGTAAAAAATACCATCCCGATTTTTTCGTCAACGAGCGTGAAGAGATGAAACTTGAAGTTCTATCGCAGAGCACCTTAAATAATGATGCCTTTAAAACGCTGAGTAACGATGTGCTGAGGATAGGATATGTATTGGAGTTGCTAGGAGTGAAAGCAGAGAATGAAAAAGAAATTTTACCGCATGATTTTTTAATGGAGATGATGGATTTGAATGAGGAGATTATGGAATTAAAAAATGAGAACAGGGATGACATAAAGTCCAGAGTACTGTTGTTAGAAAGTTCGCTTCAAACGGATTTAAAGCAAAGTTGTACTAGCTTTGATTTGTATGGTGATATTGCCGAATTGCAAAAAGTGAAAACAATTTATTTAAAACAAAAATATTTGTTGCGTATTAAGGAGTCTATGCTTAAATTCGCGTCCCTTTAAAAACCGAAACATGCCCGGATGGCGGAATCGGTAGACGCGCTGGTCTCAAACACCAGTAACGCAAGTTGTGCCGGTTCGACCCCGGCTCCGGGTACTTTTTAAGCCTCGCAAATCGCGGGGCTTCTTTGTGAATAAAGCTTTGGTACTGGGTTTCGTAGTGGTCGATCGTGCCCGATAAACTATCTTTAACTATGTTTGTTGTAATACTATGTATTTAAATACAATAAAGCATATAATTCAGGTTTGATAGGTGTTATATTCTTTCCGGTTTGTCATTATCCTACGTTTCCCGATAATGATTTTTATCATCGGATACTGCTTGTGGGTTGATGTTCCAATCCTATCGACATCGGTTCTTATAGAGGCCTAACATCTTCTCGTCGTAACAAAAATCGAGAATGTACTCGAGTGTAAACTGTTTTTTATTATCCAAATGGCATCATTTAAAATGATTTTAGAATAGTTTTTTTTCGTAGCTTTGTTTTATACTTCGAGAGAAGCCAACAAAAATACTATAGCATACATGATAATAAGATGACAAAACGAAGGGCTCATAATTTATTTGCAAAATGAAATATATAAAAATTCTTATCCCGGCAATATTGCTTTCATTGGTGGTTTTATACGGATGTAAACTCTCTGCTGCACGATCTATGGCTGGAACATGGAAAACGCCATCGGCCGTAACTTTCTATTACTATTCTGCCGGTTGCGGGGCCTATACGAAAGTGGCGAAACTTGAAATGAGTATGACTTGGAAAATAACCAAAAAATCAGATAACGAAGTGGATATAGAATGGCGTTCCGACCATACTTCGGCGCCTCAATCCATCATCACGCCTTCTTGCAATATGTATATTCCAATTGTAACGCCTAAATTTCTAACTGGAATCATTAGCGCTTCACAGATGGATATTTATGAGGATAACCAACAAGTGGGTACGCTTAGCTTTACTGCCGATAATCTTACCGGTTTTTATTACTACGGCAATGAATGTTATCTGTATTGTACCGGAGTAGGCACGAACTCCGCTATTCCACATGCAACCATCGATAAAACCCTCATCTTACAGCGGCAATAACCGAATTGAATACTCCAGGTCATCGTAATAAATGTCCTCTATTCTACCATAAAGAGCTTCGACGCGATCGTGTTTTTAGCACTAGTTATTTTTAGCAAATAAGTTCCTTTGGGTAGGTTTTGTGTGTTGAAACTAAAACGATTTATTCCATCTTTTGCGGCATCATCATAAACGTGGGTCACCAACATGCCTTGAAGGGTATAAACATCAGCACGGATGGCTGCTTTATTCGTCGTCTCAAATTCTACGGTTACTATAGCTGTGGAAGGATTTGGATATAAAATAGTTTGGGTAACAGGCTTACCACCGGTGCTAACTCCGAGAGAAACATCGGTGCTTCTTGCCTTGGTAATCCAGGTACGATATAAGCCGGAACTTGGGTCGCCATAGGAGCCACAAAGCCAAGCTATCCCAGGCTCATTATACTTGCGTTGGATACCGGTATAATCGCCCCAGCGTTCGTTGGTGTCGGTTAATGCATTAATCCACCCTTCTCCATCTTTACAACGCAGTAGTGATGAAATCTGCCCGTTTCTGTCGGCGAAAAATACAGAAGTGCCTGGTTTTATATTTTGAGATGAATGCGAGCAGGTAATCATCACACTGTTATCGAATGCTCCTCCGCCTAAATAGGCAATGGAAGGATAGCCAAAATCCATCGTATCACTTTTTATGATGGTGGCGGTTAAAAATGGATTTATGTTCTGAGGATTTATTATTCTCCCATAATAAATGGCCGACGTATTATAGTTGGTGTCAATGGAGTTTTGAACGTAGTGTAACACATTGTTTTCAATCGATGCACTAAGCACTCTGGCATCGTTGGTTTGAAGGTAGTTGCCATTGGGCATCGGCACATTCGGAGGCAGGCCATAGGTTCGGTCTTGTCGGTATTGCTTTGTGGTGAGTTGTGCATTTCCACTTTTAAGGGTATTGCTAATATAGGTTACAAAGACACTGTCATTTCTTAAATCACTGGGGCGTACCGACACAAAATATACGCCACCCGATTGCAAATTTTTACCTCCTTGTGCCCCACAAATATTCCATAATGGTTTATTATTATATTTTATATCACCCCACACTTTGGTTAGCAGTGTGTCGCCATTGTATCCTTTTTGTTTATCGATCTGCCATATAATACTTTGTTTAAATGCTGTACGCCAGTCAACTACGCCATCTTTTAATAAGTTAAAGGTGAAAAACAATTCATCTTTAGTCAATGTTAAAATCGGGTAATCGCTCCAAGAGGTATCGTTGAATGGGTTTCCAGGTACTTTATAAAAATTCCAAGCACCTGCCGGGTCGTTTGTTTTACTAAAGCCTATGATGATGGTACTGGTGGAGGCAAAGTAACCGCTGAAATAGAGTATGATAAAACGGTCGGACTCCTGATCATACAGTATTCGGGGGTCGGAGATGGAATTGAAAACTCCTATGGCGTTACTGAAGGCACTGAGCCCTTTACTGAAAATGGACGTTCCGGAAGTGTCGTAAACACGGATATTGCTATTTACGACACTCACTATTTTACCCCCATTGGAGATGGCCAAATGATTATCGTTGGGTATGCTATTAGGGAAATTAGCACTAAAGCCTTTGAGAAGGGTGGGTGCGGTAGCACTATTGACAGCTAGCGTTTTGTTGAGCGGCTGCACTTGATGTTTTAGTGCCCGTACCTCGTTTATTTGCTGCTTCAACAAGTCGGTGCCTGAAGCCGGATTTGGTTGCTGTTGGATATTGAGTAAGGTGGCATCATTTCCATCCGCTAGTGACGTGGCGACGATTGTTTTTGCCAAGGGTACAAGAATCGTTTTTTGTGTTTGTGCTAGAGAATGAAAATACGAAGCAAAAACGAAGAGCATCAAGACGAATGGTTTCATATTTCAAACCTACTCAATTTTTATGATAAACAACATAAGTTCAATATCTTCGCACAAAAAAATACAGCAAGTAAAATGTCCATGTTTAGATTTCTTTCTCTTGCCTTTATTCTTGTTGCTATTTCCAGTTCGGCTCAAGATAAGGCTACCCCTCCTTCGAAAATAACGAAAGGGAAATATTATTTTTATTGGGGATGGAACCGAGGTAGTTACACCAATTCAGATATTCATTTTAAGGGCACAAATTATAATTTCACTTTAAATAACGTTGTTGCATCCGATAAGCAATCTAAATTTAATTTGAATACCTATCTCAATCCTATCTATGCCACTATCCCACAGTTTGATGCGAGGTTTGGGTATAATATTTCTGAGCATTACAGTGTTTCTTTGGGCGATGACCACATGAAATACAAGGTAGTTCAGGATCAAACGGTAAAAATTTCGGGAGAAATAGCCGTAGCCAATTATCCAAAATATAACGGTCAATACGCCTCATCCGACATTCAATTGACGGATGACTTTTTGAAGATGGAACATTGTGATGGATTAAATTATTTGAATATAGAATTTCGACGTTATGATGAGCTGTTTAATTTAAAGAAAATTAAGGCGGGTGATATTAGCATCACATTAAATGAAGGAATAGGTATTGGTGCTATGATGCCCCGCACGAAGGCGGCCTTATTAACCAATATGCCTCGTCATGAATTTCATTTTGCAGGGTACGCTACCTCGGCTGTTATTGGATTAAATATTCAGTTTTGGAAGCATTTTTTTATACAAGGGGAGTTGAAAGGAGGGTATATTAATATGCCTTCTATATTCACTACCATGGATGATGCCGACCGGGCATCACAGCACTTTTTCTTTTTGCAAAAAATGGTTTTAATGGGCTGGGCTTTTACCCTTTAAAAACATCGGCCGATACCCACCACATATCTAAATGCCGCATAGCTTGTATTGGCAGGAGCTGGATTGATTAGCAAGGGGAAATCGATTCGAATGGTGACCGGTTTTATGTTACCTAAATACCACCATCGTTTAATGGTAAAAGCACTTCCTACTCCGGCATCGGTTCTAAAAGCATCGGCTAAAAACCATTTTTTTGTGACTGGCTTATTCGCGATATAACCCGCATCAGCAAAGGCATAAACATCAATATGTAACCAGTTTCGTGCAAATTTTGGAGCAAATTTTAGCAATCGATCCACGTCAAGCTCGGCATTGAGGGCTATGCCACTATTGCCTTTATAAAGTTGATATTGATTACTGGTATCACCTACCGGCACCTTATATCCGGCAAAGCCACGTATATTTAAGCCGCCACCTTGTTGAAAATGATTTATATCGGCGCCATATCCAAGCCATTGCTGTGGTACAAAACCAACACTTCGCGTAAATTTACTCTCCATTAACTCCTCGTTATTGGCTCCTGCAAGCATCAGTTGGCTTTCCGGTGCAGGCGTATTCGACCCTAATTGGACGAAGGTTCGTAGCTTGAAATCGAATTTCCCCTTGGAGATATAGTCGATACGGGTATAGTTAATATGACTATAAAGATAGCTGCTTCCGAAGGCGCTGCTTCGTAGGTTTAAATTTTGGGTTGCATCTCCCCATCCATAACTAGATGATTTATTGAAACCTAAATTGATCATATTATTCCATTTTTGTTGGTTCCATAAGTCGGGGTAAAGTAGATAGGAATCTTCGACAATGGAATTTGGATAAAAAACGTTTAATCTTTTATGGTAAATCGTTTGAGTGCGGTATAGCGAGTTGAAATTAGCATAAAAAGTATATTCGTTAACGTTTTTATCGATTCCAATTTTATTTGCAAACAAACCGTCCAAATATTTCGACGACACATTCCAACTCATGTATTTGCCAATGACGTTGCGATAATTAAACCGATAAGAAAATAACGATTCTGTTGAATATTGAATGTCATGCAGTAGCCCAGTGTTATACCATATCGCAGCATCCCAAACTTTTTTTCGACTCATATAACCTCCATTCATCGATACTCCAATTTTCATCCCGTCAACGGCATTGCCCCAAAAATCGGGCCTCCATTTCAAAAGGTAATGATATGGGTCGTAGGTGTTTTGCAACTGGTGGTCGAAGGTAAATTTAGTAGGACATCGATAGGTATTATTACTGTAATCAATATCGGCCAGGCGATGGGTAGGGTCGATGACCACATCCAGGATCCCCGATGGAATAGTAACGATGCATCCATACGTTGGTTGCAGTAAATCCCAGCCACGCCAATAGGGCAAAATTTTGGCATTGGTTTGCTTCATGAAGTAGGTATTGGGGATATAGAAATCATACGTCTTACCCTCTTTGGAAGTAACCATAAAGTCAATAGGCATCTGCATTCGGCCATTGCGTTTGAAAACAATTTGATAGTTGTCACCTTCCAGATGTCTCACCTTATCCACCTCATAGTCGATGTGTTTATTGGTTTCAAACCATTGATCAAAAAACCAATTCAAGTCGGCATGCGTATAATGTATAATACTGTTGCGAAAATCTTCAATATAAGGATGACAAATTTTAAATTCATTAAAATAATTCTGCATTGCTTTTAAAAACAATTCATCACCCAATACATACTGTAAATTCCAAAGCATCGTGGCTGTTTTGTAATATACATGGCGGTAACCACCACCATGATTCACGGCGCCATTAAAACCATCACTATGTTGGTTCAATGTTTCATCGTTGTCATTCATGGCATCTAAAATGTAGCCGGAGTAGGATACTTCATCACGTACCGATAATCGGGTGACATATTTTTGAAGATATGAATTTCTATATCGTGGTTCGCCCCGTCGTTCATTAAATAGTTGCATGTACCATGTATTGATAAACTGAGTGAAGCCCTCATCCAAACAAGCTCTGTAGGTTTCGTTATTGCCTACGATTCCAAAAAACCAATTATGCCCTACCTCATGACTCACGGTTTTCATATAACCTGGACTTAATCCTCCATCTAAAGTAAGCATTGGATATTCCATGCCATCGCGGGCATCGGCGGCTACCATTTTGGGGTAGGCATACATACCAAAAGTAGTACTGAATATTTTAACGATATCGGCCACCTCTGCGCCTGTGTTTTGCCAACCTGCGGCATGAGGCTCTTGCACTATTCCAATACAGCGAATGCCATTCCAGGAGCTCTCCGAAATTCGATAGGTGGGGTCGCAAGTGAATGCGAAGTCATGTACATTAACGGCTTTGTATTTCCATGTTTTTGTTCCGTTTCGCTCGATTATTAAGGTAGGCTTGCTTTCTAAAGGTTTTTGTGCGAAGTTTTTTACATCCAACTTCTCTCGTAATTCTGCAGGAAGCATCTCATTTTCGTTTTGCAGTTCTCCGGTAGCTTCATTAATGTAGTTGCTGGGTAGCGTGATTTCTGCCTCATAGCTTCCAAAGTCGCCATAAAATTCCCTCCCCAAATGCTGGTCTGTTTCCCATCCAAATTTTCGATCGTAAACGCAAATTCGAGGGTACCAATGTACTCCGTCATATTGTTTGTTGCCCCAAGCATCTCTAAACATTTTCATGCGTCTGCGCACGTTTCCCTGGTCGCCAAAATAACTTTTGAACTTTATTTTAAATTCTACCATCCCATTGGGGGGCAATGGTTGCGGCAGTTTTAGTTTCATGATGGTATTGTCGTAACTTGGCGTAACCATTATTCCATTGATGTTTACCCATTCTACCACTTCACATTTTTTGTCTTTCTCGTTTTTACCATAGCTTGTTTTTATGCCATTATTATTTTGCAAATCGTCATAGTAGCTGCCGGGTTGAAAGGCATTTTGGTATAAGTGAAAATATACTTCTCTTAATACATCAGGCGAATTATTATAGTAGGTGAGGGTAAGTTCTGCGTCAATTTGATCGAGGCTGTCGTCGAGCGACGCGTTTATTTTATAGCTTACATCTTGCTGCCAATAGCCGACGAACGGCATTTTGTTTTTCCAATAAAAGGGATTATCAGCAGAACGGAAATCGCCGCTATAATATGGTTTTTGTGCGTCTGCAATAGCCGGAAATAGAGCAATGAAGCTTAGAAGTAATAATGCACGTTTCATATTTTTTAAAAAAAAATTATTCATCCAATTGATCTTGACGGTACCCTAATTCCAAGTGTTTTATATCGGCAATGGCACTACCGGCGATTCCTTTAATACTACTGTACATGTGGGTCGTATTAAGCAGTACTTTGTCAATCTGTTTCTCGCGTTTCTTCCAAATACCTTCCATGGCACGTTTCTCACTGTGTAAGTCGGCTTGCATGGCAATAAAACCTTCAACCATCGCTTCTACATTTTGCTTGAACTCATTGCCCGTTAAAAAGGAATACAAAAGATGCATTTTATCTCCTTTGTTTTCTTGTGAAGCCAAGGCTTCACTCATCAGTATTACCGACTCACGTAGTACCATGCTCAACCCTTTAAATTCTTCGAAAGTACAAATCCATATTCCCTCCCGCAACCCCAAATGTGGCATGTCTTTAGGCATTACCTCGGTTACCAATACGCCAAACATAGCCTTCGAGTTTCGGATGTCATTTTTAAATTTTTCGATCCATGAGGGTTGAAAATCTTTGGTTCTCTTGCTTTCGTAGTAAATAGTTCCACAGTTTAAACGAGTCGTGGTGTTTACTTGTTGAATACAATCGCCACCCCGTGCTCCTTTCTTAATTTCATCGATGGTATCGTAAGGGAAAGCACCTCTTAAGAAATCTTCGATAGCTAATTCCTGCACTTCGCCTTGTACCTGCATACTGCCTTGTTGTGCTTTGCGTTGTGCTTCCAGAAGCTGATCGTTAAGCTGCTTTATCACATGTTCTTTTTCATCGAGTTGTTTTTGGATTTTATCGCTTCCGTCTTTCATCGCTTGTTCGCGTGTTTTACTCGTTTCAACACGTAGCTTTTCCGCAAAATCGGCTCTCATTTTTTCGTGAATAACCTCTTGTTCCTGCTTGAGGGTTTCATTTTCCGTCTTTAATTTATAGAAGTCGGCTAACTGCTTGTTTTTCTCTTCAATTTGCTTTTGGAAGGTAGAAAGTGTTTCTCCATTTTCCTTATTGATATCCTCTCGCAGTTGTTTTTCGAGTGCTTTTTTTTGCTGCGTGAGCTCTTGCTGAACTTTGAGTTTCAGTTGTTCTTCAAAATCATCTTTTTGCTGCTGCAGCTGTTGTCCTAGTTTTTCTAATTCAAGTTTTTTCGCATCCTGCTTTGTTTTCACCTCCAAATACTGCTTATTGTATTTGCTTATTAGTTCTGCCTCTATCTTGGAAGACAGGGCACCACTAACGTCGATTTCGCTGCCGCATTTTGAACAAACTATTTGATGTGTCGAATTCATTATTGCAATATTATACAAAATAGCAATCAATTTTAAATAGAATTCGGGGTTGTGAATATCTATTGAAAAATGGCTCTTTTTCTTTTCCAATACATCCATTCGTTACCGGCATTTAGTCGATATAAGTCGTAGATTTTGGCTGTTATTTTAAATCGCTTAATTCGTGATAGAGGAATGGAATAATAAAATACTTTTGCAGTACCCATGACGAAAGCCGAACGTGTAAAAAATATTATTAGCTGGTTCGAAGAAAATTTTCAAATCGCTGAAACGGAGTTGATTTATGATAATGCATTTCAGTTGCTCGTGTCGGTTATACTTTCGGCACAGTGTACGGATAAGCGAGTAAACCAGACGACTCCTGCATTGTTTCGTCGGTTTCCTTCGCCTCAAATTTTGGCTGACGCTGACGTAGCTGAAGTTTTTGAATATATTAGAAGTATTAGCTACCCGAATAACAAAGCCAAGCATCTGGTGGGGATGGCACAAAAGCTGGTCGCCGAATTTCAAGGCACGATTCCCGAGTCCATGGAGCAACTGTGTACTTTGCCAGGGGTAGGAAGAAAGACCGCTAATGTCATTTTGTCGGTGATTTACCATCAACCCACCATGGCAGTGGATACGCATGTTTTTAGGGTTTCAAAGCGCCTCGGCATCGTTACACAAACGGCCCGTACGCCCTTGGCTGTCGAAACACAATTATATCAGCAAATCCCCGAAGCATTAATTCCTAAGGCTCATCATTGGCTTATTTTGCATGGACGCTACACGTGTGTGGCACGTAAGCCAAGATGTACGGAATGTGGGCTAAAAACATGGTGTAGGTTTGCACTTACCAACGTCAACTAAACGCTAAAATGATTGTTTTGTTTTCTTCGATTTTTTTCCGCCACTATTCGGCAATTGGTTTTTCAAGAAATTTTCGTCGAGTGTATAACGAATAGATATTCCTCCTTTTGATATCGTTGTTGGAAATTGATTGGATACATGAGGCTTCGTTAAGTTCATCTCAAAATACAACCGCATCGTTAAATTATCATTCAACATATAATCGATATTCGGGCGTATGGCCAGCAAACGACTGCCACTAGCGGCTTGGTCGGGAGAGATATCCATGCGGCGAACGATAACCAGATTATCGCGATAGCTGATATCCATTTTTACATTCACATCATTTTGGAGGTATGCTCTCTTTCCTTTGATTCTGAATGGTAAGAATACTTGACTTGTTCGGTACCCAAAGCTAAAGGTAAACTCTTTATTTTGGCTTTCCGATAATGATTTTCCTGCAATTTGCATGGCTAACGTACGATCTTGGTTATACCGTATGCCAAAGGTCATGCTGTTTTTCATGGTTATATCAATACCTGCAAGAGGGCTAAATCGTTCGCTAAATGATATGGTACGGATGATTACATCCGGAATGAAATCATGTGCCGAATCGATGCCATGCACATAACTCGATGAAAATTGGGTGTTATAGGTACAGGAGTAACTGTGAGAGATGGTAATGCCACTAAAATATTTCTGGATTGATTTAAGTTTGGATAGCCCGTTATAGTTTAAGCGCCAGTTGGGTAAAGGGATTTTAGGGAAGCGATCTAAAGAGAAAGAATTTGCATTTTTATTGGTATAGGCCGATAGAAAGGCAAGCATGACCACATCCTGCGACTGTTTACTATAGCCTCGTGGGTAATTTGTGGTATCATTAATTCCGGTGGTTCTGCCTTCCGCATTTTGAAGACGTTGCGCTATGGTATATCGATTGTTTTCAAACTGTTTAAACGTTGGCGAAATATTTGAACTGTTGGTTACCTGATCTTTTTTAAAGGCCGAGCCAATCATTACATAGCTTGTGCTGAAAGTGCCTCCCTGTAATGGATTCTGAATTCTGAATGCATTGAACTGTTCCACCGTGTCGAACTTAAAAATGCCGCTTTCATTAAAAGAATACTGGCGATTGAAGGATAAATCAATTCTAAGGTCATTGATGGGTTCTATGCTGATTCGCCCATCCAATTTGGTGAGTTTGTTGATGGTATATGGATTATTCATCTCCGATTTGGAGCTAATCCAATCTTTATTTGCCGCCGAATATAAAAAGTTGGTATCTATTTGGGAGCCCATAATAAAGTCCCAACCGGGCGCATTGCTATTAAAATTTTGCCCAAAATTCTTAGGAGAAGGCAAAAATCCAGGAATACCACTTCCGTCATTGAGGGTATAGGTAAAACTTGCATTTTTTACTCCGGTAATAATTTTAACGAGGCTGCGTAAGGCTACCGGATAGGTATTCGCCTCCTTTGATTGGGCTTCCTTATCGGCTTTCTTTTTCGCGTCTATTTCCTTTTTTGTCCGGGGTTTGTTTTTCCCTTTTTCAGGGTCGGCTACTTCAATGGTTCTATTACGGCTGTTGGATGAAATTTGTTCGTTCATCTTCTTTAAGAACTTCCACTTATTATACAACTGCGTAAAATTAAATTGCGATTGCAGTTGGAAATTTCGTGCGTTTTGTATCTGATTTCCCAGCGTGTCTTTCAATAAGGCCAGAGGAGCACCCGTCCAATCGTAACTTATCGTGTAATTCGCATTGGAAGTAATCCAATCGGTTAGTGGTAATTTGTTTAATGGCAATTGGTAGTTAACGCCAATATTCTGATTGAATTTGCGTGCTTCACCGCCTTTGAAAAAGTTTTGTTGAATAACATTTCGTTGTTGTGCAGTTTCAATAGAACCCAGAGGTTCAGGAATACGAGAGCCATTATTGGCATTGTAGTTTAATTTTAAAGCGTGGGTTAAGGCCCACTGTAAATCATATATCCGATTCATCGTAAAATCTTTATCGTAGGTAGGAAGAATTTCTACAATAGCATTATTATTATTCTTAAAGTCGTTATTCCGTAACTGAAGCACATTATAACGCCGATCGGTTTCAACTCTAAAATTAAAGCTACTTGGCAACACACTTAAATTGAAATCAGTAATTAATTTGAGCCATTTCGACTTGCTTATTTTTGTGAAAGGCTGAATGGTAACCGAAGGAAATGAGTAAACATAGGTAATCATACCCCGCCAATTTTTATTCTCTATACGAGCCGATGTAGGGTTATGTTTATAGATGCGATTATACTGATAAGAGAACGTGAAGTTACTGATGCTCCAAGGCATTGGCCTCCCATTTCCAACCATTGTTTTACGCATGTTGATTAAGTTTAGCCCGTAACGACTGGTATAATCATTAGCAGCATCCTTTAGTTGCGTATATAAGTTTGGATTTGCGTTGTTTCTGGCTGCATTCAACGCCTGTTCAAGCGGCACATCCGGATTTAATGGATTGTAGTGAGGTTGTATCACATCTTCGCTATAGGAAAGTGCGAGTGGGATATTAAAGCCTGCCTTCATCGGAAAAAACTTACCCATTTCGAAATTCGATACGAAAGCATATCCTCTAACATCATCACGGCTTCTTTCGTTTAGCTTCTTATCCAAAGCACCATAGCCATAGGTGTGAATATGCGATGATAAACGTACATTGCCGAAGTCGGCTAGTTTAATATCTGTTCTTGCCTCAGCTGCCCAGCCACCCTGATTGTTAAATTCCTCCAGACGTAATTCATTAAACCACACTTCACCGCAATGATTTAATTTATCGTCGGCAGGATTACGAACGCCGATGCAGAATACTTTTACACTGCTTATGTCCGGTGTTCCAACAATTTTATAACCCGCATGAATCAATGAAAAGTAAGGCTGTGTTAGGGAGCCTGAATTAAGTTCTCTTTCTTGTTTTATTTCTGCCAAATAACTGAGTACCAAATCCATGTGGTTTTCCTCTGGCCATACTTGTTCTGGCGAATTTTGACCGGCAAGGGTTACCTTGAGAGGGAAACTGTATTCATAGTAGTTATTGGTATAGTCGGTTCCTAATCGAATGAATCCCCATAATTCCCCATCTTTTAACAATTGACCTTGAAACTCTTCGGCATGCATAAACATTCGAATATGTTTATAGTTTCTAAAATCGTATTGTGTATTTTTAAAGGCCCCACGAGCATCGTCATCTTCTAAATTACAGGTAATCATAGAAAGCGATTGTTCGTTTTGTTGTATCGACTGAGGATTACTAGGATCAAGTTGCCGGTTGATGCCTGGAGGGATTACATAGTTGATGGGTTGACGCTTACTGTTTTCTTCAATATTAACGGTGGTAACATCGAATCGGGTGTTGGTAGCACTACTGGAAACGATGACCTGTTTCGGATCGCGTAAAGACTGATTACACTTGCGCCATTCGCTTCTCACCAATTGAAATTCGCCCATTCGCAACACCACACTGTCTTGAAATCCTTTTAAGATAAGTCGAATAAAACGGATGGATTTGAAGTCGTTAATACTGCCATATTTTTTCTCGAATTGTTGAATTGGAATTTTCAACTGGTACCAATTTACTTGCTGCGTTCCGGTGCTAATGGTAACCGAGCGCGATTCTTTATCGGTGATGAAATTTTGTCCCGGCACCAAGGCATTGGGATCAAGCTTTACCCGATATTGAAAATAATCTTCACTCGTGTTCATCGAAAAGTCGCGGTCGATATCTTCGTCATCGGGGGTTGATGTATAAGCCGAATTTTGATAACCTGTTTTTGTTTGTGATTGTGCGTTGGTAGGCGAATTGCCCTCACTGTTATTGATGTAACGATACCGATCAAAGATATTGGCTTGCGAATTATCCAACCCTGTTCCAAGATAATATTGATAGTTATCAGCTGATGGGTCGTTGGAGGCATTGATATAGGCCTGTGATGTTGTCCCGAATTTGTTTTTAAGTAATTTGATATAGCTACTGTCAAAGAAGTCTCTCTCCTCTGCATCCGTGAGCCCGTCCAACCCAATGTCCTGAAACTCACGTGACGTTTCTTCGTTCTCGAAAGCATTTACAATGGGCGACAATTTGGAAACTAACCCCCAGTTGGTCGTGTCAACATTTTCTTTTTTCGCACTTTTGGGTAAGCCATGTTCGAAACTTTTTCTGCCATCGGGCAATATATCTTCGCTTACATTACCGAGTTGTATGATTAAATCACCACTATTCGCTTGGTTTTTAATAAAAGGGTCCATCACCCAGATACTGATATAATCAATATTAGCGGCTTCAAAATCGTTGGTTTCGATTCTACGCATGATGCCACCCCAATTATTTTTTGGGGTATTTAGAGTGCCATCTGCATTTAAACCATCAACATTAAAGTTATATGCTCCTCGAGTTCTAGGGTTGTAAAAGAGGTCTAAGGTTTGCAAATTAGTCGCCGTAGTTTGCGCTAGCTGCTTGTCGGGATAAACTTCTTTTTGAAGTATCAGTCGTTGATAAGGGTCGTCGAGAACCGCATTGGAGATGCCATTGGGAGGCGTACCTCCGAAAAAAGTGAATTGGTCAACAAAATACCATGACATCCGGGCTGTATTAAATCGGTTTTTTAAACTGCGATCACTCCCGGTAGGAAATTCACCGGGGTTGCCTTGTGGCGTGCTTGCTGTAAACCAAGAGTTTGGGGTACGTAAATCATAGGGCGATTCGGCTCCTTGAAAGTCGTCGATATAAGAGAATCCTTTTTTTGTTTTGTCGAGTGAACGAGGAACACCGGGAATAATTTTGGCAAACTCGGCAGCCAATAAAATGCTTGAAACTTCTTTTGTTTGAATGAATGGTATTTTATCAACCAACTTGGTAATCAACCTCGAATCTGATTTAAATATTCCATCCAAGCCAATAATCGTGTTCGACAACGGCTCATCGCCAGCAGATACGTTTTGCGTTAACGGACGTTCGGCCAGATGCAGGTAGGTGCCCCCAAGTACAAAATCTTTATTTATTTTATAGTCGAGACGCGTACCGATAAGGCTTTTTTGTTGGGTGTTAAAGAGGTTATTATTATCAGCTTCAACTTTTATAACAGCTCCCGACTGCAGTAAACTCGTGTTTATTATTCGCACTTTCCCAATTAAATAATCTACCGAATAATCGATCCCTTCACGTAAGGGGGCACCACCGGCAGTTACCTTAACGGAGCCTTTGGGAATATTGAAAGCATTAAGGGAAATTTCATTGCTCGCACTTCCTTGGTAGCTGCCACGAATATAAAAACGATTATGCCGTGCATCTTGTTGTGCGGCATATTTAGTGGAGTCGTATAACGTTTGATACACATACGCTTTGGATGTTAAAGCCGTGTCAACAAATTTTTTCTTTAAATAATTGCCAAATGGCTCAAGGCAAGGGAAAATGATTCTTCCGTTGGATGACAGGATCGTGGTTCCTTCAATAAAGTCGAATACACCATCGCTTACATTATCTTGTTGCGAATTTACATTGTCGAGGTTTAAAACTTTTATCAGAGGCACCTGATAGAGATTGTCTTCTCCTTTCGCAGGAATAAAATTAAATTCTGTTCCTGTAGCCTCATCTTTGTAAAGGATGCCCAGCTTGAAATCCTTTTGTTGTACCGAATAAGCATTTAAGGAATAAATATTTTTCATCATCAGCTTCCAAGTGGGTAGCTCTGGACGAACATTATATCCTTTTAGCAGCTTCACAAATAGAACTTTATTGGAGTTTAAATCATTTTGTACCTCCGTACTAAATTCACCTACTTTAAAAACTTGTCCGTTATAGGTGTATTCATATGCTACAGCCAATACCTCGCCATTATTTAGAGGGGAGTTTAAGGAGATGAAACCCATTTTACCATTTAAGGTATATTCCTGTTCTGTTAAGCGGCGCGAATAGGTTTGTAGTTGATAATCGATGCCGGAAACCAAATTGGGGTAGTTACCACTCAACTGATTAATGACGCTGTTTGAATTTCGTAATCCCTGATCGTTATAAATTTTATTGTAAACGTTGTTGTTGTAGTTGTCTGTTGCTCTAAAATTTCTGGTTGTTAAGTTGGTTGCATTATATGGATTTCCTTCACCTAAATCGGTGAAAGCAAGGATGTCGCGTGCTTCCGTATAGGAGGAGTTTCTATTGGTAATCCAAACTTCTACTCGATTAATTTGTACCGCCGAGTTTATCAAAGGCAATCGGCTTAACCATTCATCGTAATGCTCACGAAAAAACTGTCCAAGAAAATAATGGCGATTGACGTCGTAATTATCGGCACTAATATCAAAGTTTGTTGTTTGGGCGCCACCGGTAAATTCGGTGGTGGTTGATTTACCTTTGTTTTGAGTAACGATCGTCGTGATATTTAACCGGCCAAATTGCAAGGCAACTTTGGCGCCAAATAAGGACTGTCCCGGACTTATTAAATTGCTGTTTAATGGCAAGCCTACGTTCCCAAGTTCAATCTTTTTTATGATCTCATCTTCCTTTCCTGAATAATCCAATTTGAAAATATTATCGAAGTCGAAGATCGCCTTGGTATCGTTAATGGCATTGATTTTTATTTTATCGCCAATACTTCCGGTTAAGTTTAGCTGAATGTTTTGATCGAAGTCGAACTGGGTTACATGACGTTGCTTTGGACTTAAAGCCGGGTTATTAATTCGATTACTATTAATTCCAAAAATGAGTTCAGCACTGCCTTGAGGATGCAAGTCAACCGTACCGCCGAGCCAGCTTGTGATCGGATTGGGTGGCAAATTGAGCGATGATAAGATGCCACCACCTTTAATAAACTCTTCCGATAAGGATCGTTTTCGGAAATAGTCATCGACTCCTTGTTTTCTGCTTTCGTTAAGATATTCTTCCAGTGTCAAAAACCGAGGAAGGCCAATGGCCGTGTTACCCACCTTGGTTCGATTCACAAACCCACTGCTCAATGAATCGTATTCGGTGGAAGAAGTTACGTTCGGAGGGGTTTTTAATTGAATGCGTGTTTTGCGAACTTTGTTGCTATCAACACTTGGTGTGTCAATACGAACACCGATATCCATTCGATGAAATGCAACGACACGATTCGCTTTTAAAATAAAAGTCGATAACAAAAAGATTAAAATTGAGATTGTTTTACGTAACAAATTCATCTGCTAATTAATGTTTTTTAAAATAAATTTTCCGTTGTCGTGCAACATTAGCGGCAATAACGGAGTTTCTCTATTTTAGTTTCCAATTTTGAATTTTATGACGTAAAAATGACGCAATAGGCAAATACATTATTTTTGATGTATGGCGAATTAAATAATAAAATCTGATGTAAACAAGGAAATTGAAAAATGAATTGGATTTTGGCGTCGGAATACAACGGCCAGAAGCTCATTTACGGTAACCAGAAATGATAGGGTGAACGAAATAGATTCCAGTTGGTTAGGTTCAGTGCTGTTTCACAAATTATTCATGCCCGAGGATCTCAGAACGTTTTTTTTTGTTAATTGCGGATAAAATCTACCATCAACAACAGAATACAAAAATACACCTATTTCAAATCGAATACTCATCCAACATTTATAATGATAAAAAAAATATGAAACTATTTGACAACGACTTCAATTGGCAAATAATAAAAAGAACAAAAAAAATATTCCTTTCTGTTTTAGTTTTGCTTTTCTCTTTAACGAACTTTGCACAAACATTTACTTCCAACCTTATTATTAACATTCCAGATGCGCCAGCGCCCGAGGTCTATGATTCGGTTTTTGTATCCGGATTAGCCACCTCGTTGAGTTCAACCTATGGCTTAGCGGGGGTGTGTTTTAATATTAAACACACCTTTGACCGTGATTTGATTTTACGACTCATCTCTCCCCAAGGTGATACCATCATCATTGCGAACCGGGTGGGTGACGCTCGTGATAACTTCACCGCAACCTGCATCGCACAAAATGGAGTCAATGGGTATTTAAGTGATGGTTACCCTCCCTTTACAGGAACATGGATTCCATTGAAATCACTGAACCTTTTTAATAACGGACAGAATGCGAATGGTTGGTGGAAGTTTGCCATGCGCGATGTAGGAAATGGTGATATTGGGTTGATCAATCTTTTCTCCCTCACCTTTTCGGCAAACCCACCAGCGATGGTATATCCGGCAATACATACCGGCCGTCCGCGCATTTATGCAGGCTCAGCAAGGATTACGTGGCTTCAAAATAATATTACGATTCCGGGCGACTGCCAAAATACCTATAACGATTTTTTATATGCCTACCAAAATTGGTGGATAAACGATCCTCAATTGTATCTTCTGGGTTCCGATTCTATGCTCTGGACGTGGGATTGGTCATCACAATGGTCAAGTGCCGAAGCGTACTATACCGTTTTTATTTATAAGCTCACCAATGATCCTTTGGCGCTCAAACGCTGCAGGTTTCTTGCAAAACAAGTTATCTCCTGTATCGATACCTCCAATTTTGCTACCATGGATTGGTATGAAAAGGAAAATTTATTGCGCCAGATGAGCGATGCCGGCGATATCTTATTGGATTGGTGTTATGATAATTTACCCGGAAGTCTTAGAGATCAACTGTCCTTAAGTTTATACAAGATGAACCGTGAATTTATGAATACCTATATTTTATCGAGTGCCGGTAATAGTTATGTATCGAGTCACAACACGTGGAATACTATTTTTTGTAATCAAAACACCTTAACTTTATATAATGCATCAGGATTAACGGCATCTCAAAAAGATACCGTTATGCAATGGTATCAAACCGTTTATGACAAATTAATAAACCGGTTTATTCCATGCTGGGCTTATTATCGCGATGATGATGGAGGATGGAACTGGGGTGCCGCTTATGCGATGTGGTCGCTGGTGGATCAATTTCAGCTTTTTGAGAATATGCGTGTTGGTACCGATAAGAACTTCTATACCGATTTACCTTGGGTTCAGAATAGTATAAATCAATATGTGTATTTCATGCAACCCAATAACAAAACCATTCATTTCGGAGATGGAGAAACTGGGTTGTCAGGCGATCGGGTGATGTATCTGCATGCCCGTATTTTCAATGACCCAAGGAGTTTATGGTTGTCACAGTATTGGTCGCAACCGGCCTACACACCCAACACGAATCATAAGTTCGCGAAATTGCTTTACAAAGATTTTACGATGGCAACGGTTTCTATGCCCAATTCTCCTTTGAATTGGTGGACCGATAAAGTTGGGTTGTCCGTAAGTCGCTCCTCTTGGAAAACAGATGCCACGATGATTACGTTTGTTAATTCGCCCAGCAAGCGAGCAGCACACGAACATCGCGACAATAATTCATTTACCGTATTTAAAAATGCGCCGCTACTTATTGATGCTGGATATTACGATACGTATGGAGGAACACATTATTTAAATTATTACCAGAGAAGCATTGCTCATAACACGATTTGTGTATTTGATTCTACAGAAATTTATTCCAATTTCGGACAAGCGGCATCTAATGATGGCGGGCAAATAGAATCCAATGCACTAATGAACTATAATGATATTTTCCAGCCCGTGAATCAAAGAGGACAATGGATAAAATATGCTTCAGGAACTAGTTATGAATATAATATAGCGGATGCACAACGTTCCTATGATTCTACCAAACTCGATTTCTTTAGAAGAAGAGTACTCTATGTAAAGCCTAATCGTGTTATCGTACTCGACCATGTTCATCTGAAAAATAGAAGCACAAAACAGCGCGACATTAAATGGGTTGCTCATTTTGTTAATAAGCCTACGGTAAACGGAAGCATTATTAATACCAAGGTTTCAGGACATATCGAAACCTTTAACGGTAAAGATTATTTGGCATCAAATAAAAACGGTAAAATAGCCATTAGAACGTTGCTTCCGTCAAATGCGGCTACGACACGAATTGGAGGAAGCGGTTACGAATATTGGGTAAATGGGGTAAACTACCCACCCCTTAGTAATCCCGACACCTCTTTTTACAGTCCGGGTAGTTGGAGAATAGAGGTGAAACCAACCACGATTACCGACACGATGGTGTTTTTGCATACCATTGACGTTGGTGATTCCACCAATAATTTGGTTGCCGGCGGAATTTCAATACAAAATAATATTTCTATTGGTTCCGATTGGAATGATACCCTTTATTTCTTTTCTGCCGACGCCGACACCGGAAAGTACGATCACGTCTTTCATCAGGTTAAGGGGGGCAGAACGGTTGGCATTTTTGCCCTGGATTTAGTGGCAGGGAATTACTTTGTTAAAGTAGATGGCGCAATTGTTGCAACTACAGCTACCGATAATAATGGAGTTTTACTTTCCACCGCAACGTTGCCTGCAGGGAATCATACCGTTGAAATTGTTCAAAACAATACGTCAATTTCGGATATATACAAGGATGTTCCTTTGCAGGTTTACCCAAATCCAGCATTTGCTGAATTAAATATTATCTTGACGTCGGGTATGCAACTAAATGAGATCCAAATTTATAATTCCATCGGACAGCTAATGATGAAAACAAGATATACACAGCGAATAAATATTTCCTCATTAGCCCCTGGGGTTTATGTGTTAAAGGTTACCCTTGATGGCAACTATTTTACCACCAAATTTATCAAAGGATAATGATGAGAAGGAAAGATATGAAGCCGTTTTCATGCTGTTAACAACCATGTCATGCACGTTATTCCTACTTTTGAACCCATCTCTGATGGATCTATGTTAAATCTCAAAAATATTCGTATTTTCGCTTCCTGAATAACCATTCAGAATCAATGTCTCAACTTAGTGTAAAACACTTACTCGGAATTAAATATATCAGTACCGAAGATATTAATTTAATTTTTACCACGGCCGACAATTTCAAACAGGTTATTAATCGAAAAATTAAGAAGGTGCCTTCCTTGCGTGATGTAACCATTGCAAATTTATTTTTCGAAAATTCAACCCGCACGAAGCTATCCTTTGAACTTGCCGAGAAACGGCTCAGTGCCGATGTCGTTAATTTTTCGGCCTCCGGAAGCAGCGTGTCCAAAGGGGAGACCTTAATTGACACCGTGAATAATATTTTAAGTATGAAGGTAGATATGGTGGTGATGCGCCATCCGATGCCGGGTGCAGGGGTTTTTTTATCACGGCATATCGATGCCAATATCATCAATGCCGGTGATGGAACCCACGAACATCCAACCCAGGCTTTGCTCGATGCTTTTTCTATTCGTGAAAGAATAGGAGGGCTTAAAGGAAAACGGGTGGTTATCGTAGGCGACATACTCCATTCTCGCGTGGCTTTAAGCAACGTGTTTTGTTTGCAAAAACTGGGGGCAGAAGTGATGGTTTGCGGCCCTACGACGCTAATCCCAAAGTATTATCATAGCCTAGGAGTGAAGGTAGAGCATAACCTAAAAAAAGCACTTGATTGGTGTGATGTAGCCAATATGTTACGCATTCAGCTCGAACGTCAAGACATCAAATTTTTCCCTAGTTTAAGAGAGTATAGTTTGATGTTTGGCCTCGATTTAAAAACACTTCAAAGTCTTTCCAAAGAAATTATTATTCTTCATCCCGGTCCTATCAACAGAGGGGTGGAGATTACCAGTGAAGTAGCCGATAGCAGTCAAAGTATTATCCTTCAGCAGGTCGAAAATGGAGTCGCAATTCGTATGGCGGTGCTCTATTTGTTAGCAAATCAAAAGGATCAGGCATTGGCGAATTGATTTTTTTTTGATGGGAAGATTATACGCCAATAATCGTTTTGTAAAAGTCTAGTAAAATTCTTTCCTCCGTATTCCAATTATAATTTTTAGCGACTATTTTAGGTCCGTTTAATGAGAATTGTTTCTGTAATTCCTTGTTGGTAAAAATCGTTTCAATGGCATCGGCTATCGCGTTGGAGTCGTTATAAGCTACACAAATGCCAACGTTATGGCGTTCTACAACCGAGCGGTACAAGCTCCAATTCGACGCAATAACAGGCAATCCAACGGCAAGGTATTCAAAAAGTTTGGTTGGATAACTCTCCGTATGATTGGCTACTCCATCGAGTAAGCAGAGGCCGGCAAAACTCTGTTGAGCTATCCGATAACTGTCGGATAAATTTAATGGTCCATACCAAGTTACATCGTCTTTTATTTTTGAGTAATAGGGAAGATTCTCTAGCTTCTCCATCAGGTTTTTTTCTGAAATACTTCCTATTAAATCAAGTCTTATATCCATTCCCCTTAATCGTAATAAATTCAATACTTCAAGCATCACCAAGGCTCCTCGATGGGAGTGGATGGTTCCGATATAAACCAGATTACGGCATTCGGTTCGATGGGTATTTTCAAAAGGTTGAAGTGCATTAATTTCACAAAAATTTTCGACCACACAAAGACTCTTCGCTCGCTGTTGATAAATGGGTATATAACTTCTTTCTGCTAAAATTAGAGCGCCATGCCTTGCAACCCAATGATCGAAGTACGAGAAAATCGTTTGGGTAATTAGTGAATAGTTGTGTTCTTTAAGCGTTTCCCGGTAATTTTCATGTACATCATATATTATTTTATTACCTAATCGTTTTAACAGCATGGCCAATGGGAGCAATTCGGCATCGTGAATATGATAAACAGCGGCTTTTTGTTTTATTGCTTTTCTGAAAATACGATAGTGATTTCTTACGGACTGTCCTTTACGATATTTAAATCCAATAATCTCTATGTCGTTTATGGTTTCATTTTTTGCATTGGCGGCAATCAATACCACATTGTATTGCGCCTTTAAGGCCGTACATTCTTTTAAAAAGATTCTTGTATCAAAAGGGGTATGTTTTGATGTTATGTGGCAAATTTTAAGCATACTTCGGTGCGCAATATTAGTGGTTTCAAAGTTTTTCCACATAAACCATGGTGAATGTTGATTTTAAAAGTATCGTATTCCAAATATAAAAAATATTTTTGTGCTTCTTTAAAACAATTCAATTTATCCCTATCCTTCATGTCACGTTCAACCATTATTTCAACCATTCAAAGTAGAGGAACTGTTCCTATTGCATTCCCCCAACGTAAGGTTACCGAATATTTTGCTTCGAATGTTTTTAATCATGCGGCAATAAAACAATTTTGTACTGCGGAAGCATTTAATGCAATCAAAAGTGCGGTTGATCATGCCTCACCAATTGATCGAAAACTAGCAGATGCTGTTGCAGAAGGCATGAAACAATGGGCTTTAAGTAAAAATGTAACCCATTATACCCATTGGTTTCAGCCACTCACCGGAACGACTGCCGAAAAGCATGATGCTTTTTTTGAACCGGATGAAAATGGTGACGCCATCGAGATATTTACCGGGAAGGCACTCGTTCAACAAGAGCCTGATGCCTCTTCTTTTCCAAGTGGCGGCATACGAAATACCTTTGAAGCTAGAGGCTATACTGCCTGGGATCCTTCCTCACCAGCATTTATTATGGAATATGAAAGTGGCAATACCTTGTGTATTCCAACCGTATTTGTATCCTATACCGGGGAAGCGCTAGACTATAAAACACCGTTATTGAAAGCCTTGAACGCGGTAGATAAAGCAACAGTTGCCGTTTGTCAGTATTTCGATAAAAAAATCACTAAAACGTGGAGCTCTCTTGGCATTGAGCAGGAATATTTCTTAATTGATGAGGCGTTTTATAACGCGCGTCCCGACTTAATGATTTGTGGCAGAACGCTCTTTGGAGCTGCTCCGGCGAAAGGACAGCAATTAGAAGACCACTATTTCGGAGCTATTCCTGAACGAGTGCATAGTTTTATGGTTGATTTTGAAAATGAAGCCATGAAATTAGGTATCCCGCTTAAAACAAGGCATAATGAAGTGGCTCCCTCACAGTATGAGTGTGCACCGATGTTTGAGGAAATAAATTTAGCCGTCGATCACAATCAATTATTGATGGATCTGATGGAGAAAATTAGCCGCAAGCATAAGTTGAAAGTGCTTCTCCATGAAAAGCCATTTGCGGGAATTAATGGTAGTGGCAAACACAATAATTGGAGTTTGATTACGAATACGGGCGTTAATTTATTATCGCCGGGAGCAACGCCACAAAGTAATTTATTGTTTCTTACCATTTTTATTAATGTTATAAAAGCCGTCAACGACAATGCCGATTTACTTCGTGCAAGTATTGCCAGCGCCGGAAACGACTTTCGTTTGGGAGCTAACGAAGCACCACCAGCCATTATGAGTGTGTTTGTTGGAACGCAGTTACATAACGTTTTAAATGATATCGAGAAAAATAAGCCCAATAGCGGAGCTCGTAGCGTAGGTACCATAAAAATTGATAAAATCCCTGAAATATTATTGGATAATACCGATCGGAACAGGACGTCGCCTTTTGCTTTTACCGGAAATAAATTCGAATTCAGAGCCGTTGGTTCAAGTGCCAATTCGGCAAATGCAATGACGGTTTTAAATACGATTGTGGCGGAGACACTAAAGCAATTTAAGTTAGAAGTCGATTTGCTCATTAAAAATGGGAAGTTAAAAGAGGAAGCCATTATGGAAACCTTAAGACGATATGTTAAAAAAGCAAAGAATATCATTTTTGAAGGCAACGGGTATGGCGACGAATGGGTAAAGGAAGCCTCAAGAAGAGGATTAAGTAATATAAAGACCACTCCTCAGGCTTTGGAGGCTTATATTAGCTTAAAATCGGAGAAGATGTTTATTGAAAATAAGGTATTCAATAAAAGGGAACTTCATGCACGTCATGATATAATGCTTGAAACGTACATCAAAAAAGTGCAAATTGAGGCCCGTGTGATGGGTGAAATGGCCTATAGCACCATTATTCCCGCGGCATTACTTTATCAGAAAGTTTTAATCGACAGCGTGGTTGGAATGAAGGCAATTGGGATTTCCAAATCGAAAATGACATCTCAAATGGCAATAATCAATGAAATTAACGACCGGGTAACCATCATAAAAACACAGGTCGATAAAATGATAGGTGAACGAATAAAAGCGAATAAAATGATCGACTCTTATAAAAAGGCGATTGCCTATTGCGAGAAAGTGAAACCTCATTTTGATATTATCAGGGATGAGGTTGACAAACTGGAGTTTATGGTTGCCGATAGTTACTGGCAATTGCCGAAATACCGGGAGATGCTCTTTATAAGATAAGCTTGTTTGTGTCTCCAGTGTATTATTCGCTCTGTTTCCATTCGGATCTAAACGTTTGATTGCATCGTTGGTTTATGAATTGTAACGTGCTGGTTTTTAAAGTGTAGAATATATTTTACGTTTTATTTTTTTTAAAAACAAAAATAATACCTATTTTTGTTTTGTTAAGCGCAAGCTTAACACTGTTTTTTTCATAAGTTTTTATTCATTAAAGAGGGCTTAGGCCCTCTTTTTTGTTTCTCTCTTCCCCGCATATTCTCTTTTTTAGATGTATAATTTGTTATTCCCGAATACTATATTTTCATATTTGTATTATCTTGCACAACAATGAGTTTTAAACGACTATTTTTTTCGCTGCTATTTTTACTGTCCGCCTTCCTCGGTAAGTCCGATTATACAGTGAGTGGATATGTTACCGATGTGAAGACTGGGGAGGCGCTAATTGGCGTCAGCGTGTATTCATTCGACAAGAAAATAGGAGGGGTGACCAATAATTATGGTTACTATACTTTAACATTTACAAGCAAGAAAGACAGTGTTGATCTGTTTTTTTCTTATATAGGTTATAAAACACAAGCATTTAAAATTAAGTTATTGCCTTCGGTTATACTCAATGTGGCACTTTCTGTAAACAATGAAATAGAACAAGTAGAAATCGTAGCCGAGCGAAAAAGTGAAACGCTCGACAATCCTCAAGTAAGCCGCATTGAGTTAAGTACGGCGCGTATTAAACGTATCCCCACTATTTTAGGTGAGCCCGATGTGATTAAAGTAATTCAGCTTCAACCGGGGGTGCAAAAGGGTAGTGAGGCAGGAACCGGACTGTATGTAAGAGGTGGCGGCAATGATCAGAATTTGATTTTACTCGATGGCGCACCATTATATAATGTATCTCATACCTTTAATTTCTTTTCGGTGTTTAATACCGACGCGATAAACTATGTTTCATTTTACAAGGGAGGGTTTCCGGCACGTTTTGGCGAACGATTGTCGAGTGTATTGGATATTCGTATGAAGGAAGGAAATTCGAAAAAATTTTCTGGCTCCTTTTCGTTAGGTACGGTGTCGGCTCGAATGATGCTGGAAGGGCCATTGAGTAAAACAGGCAACACGACGTTTATGGTTTCCGTGCGTAGAACCTACCTCGATAAGTTAATACAGCCTTTTTTTAAAGCATTTAATAACGATACATCACAAACCAATTTGGGCTATTATTTTTATGACATAAACTTTAAATTAAGCCATCGGATTTCGCAAAACGATAAAGTGTTTTTTAGTTTCTATAATGGGTTGGATAATTTACACATCTCCTCTAAGGAAACATTCCATGACCCTAACTTTACTGAGGAAACATCGATTACTACCGGTCTGAAATGGGGGAATACGCTTGGTACCATAAGGTGGAATCATGTTTTTAATGATAAAACGTTTGCTAATTTTATGGTGGATTATACGGGGTTTAAAACGAAAATATATTTAAACTTAGAAGATATTTCAACCTATTCTAGTGGGCAACAGGAAGGGTATGGGTTAGATTTTTTATTGTATAACGGAATTCGCGATGTTGGGGCTAAAGCCGATTTTGAGCATGTACCCAATGCCAAACACAATCTAAAATTTGGCGTTAATTATATCAATCATAAATTTACACCCAGCACTATAAATTTAAAGTTTTATCAAACGGGATATGTGCCGTTCGATACTACCCTCAACCCTTCAAGAGAAATAAGAAGCAACGAATTAGCTTTTTATATGGAAGATGAAGTGGTATTAAAGAAGAATTTGAAGGTGAATTATGGTTTACGGTTGACCTCCTTATTTGTTGACAGTGCTTTGTTTCCATACCTGGAGCCAAGGGTATCGGCAAGGTATGTTATCAATAAACGATGGACGATGAAAGCATCGTATGCCATGGTTCATCAATATCTACAACGCATTGTGATTTACAATACTGGATTACCACTCGACTATTGGGCCCCATCAACAAGAAATATCAAGCCGCAGTCGTCACAGCAAGTGGTGTTCTCTTCGAGTCACAGTTTAAAGAATGGCTTTGAATTTATTGCAGAAGCATACTATAAATATTCGAAAAATGTAAACGTAATGAAGTCGAGTGCCGATATTTTTAATGTATCGCTTAGTAACTGGGAGTTAAATGTGGAACAAGGCATCTCGCATAGTTTTGGATTGGAATTATTATTACAGAAAAAATTCGATGACCGATGGAGTGGATGGATTGGTTATACACTATCTAAATCGATGCAAAAATACCCTACGGTGAACTTCAATACCTATTTCCCTTCTGATTTTGATCGTCGACATGATTTAACGTTGGTTGTTTTATTTAATCCGGGGAAGAAATGGACGATGGCTTTTACCTATGTAATTGCTACCGGACAGCCTTTTACACTCGCTACTGGGAAGTATTTTGATGTCGATGGTAACGTGGTTTACGAGTACACCGGTCGAAATAATGTGCGATTGCCGAGCACCAAACGTCTCGATTTTTCCTTTAGTAAAAAAGTTAAAAGTACTTCGGGTGGGCAATTTAGTTATGATCTTTCTTTTTATAATGTGCTGTTCGCCTCCAATCCATCGGGTGCCGCTATTGATCAAAATGGAAGTGCCTATAAAGCCTATTATACAAGCTTTATCCCTTTTATGGTTCCTGCACTGAGCTTAAATTATAAATTTTAATTACCTCTATGAAAAACATAATTTTCATTACCTTGTTCGTATTTCTACTCGGCTCTTGCCGTAAAGAGTTCAAGGTTGATAATACCAACTATAAACCCAAACTGGTTTTAAATAATCTCTTCGAACAAAATTCGCCATTCGTTGTTGTGGTCTCTGCTTCCATCAATGTTTTTGATACCATCTTACCATCCTATCTTAGTACGGCCATCGTGAAGCTTTATGTGAATGGTGCTTATTCCGAAACATTAACTTCAGTGGGCATGGGAGCCTATTCTTCTAATACTATTCCATTACCTAATAATACCTATAAAGTAGTGGTAACGAATGCAGGGTTTGATGATGCAGAGGCAGAGAATACATTGCCGAATCCAGTGAAGCTGACAGATATTATTTATCATGACTCGGCCTATCAAAGTAGTAACGGTGATTATTTTGGGGATTTAAGTTTTACCATCAACGACCCTCTGGAAGAAAATAACTACTTGTTAAGTTTTCAGTTCTGGGATGTAGTTACCCAGTCGTATATTTATCTTTCAACATTTGAAAGTGCAGATCAATCATTAAACCAAAATTTGGCTAAACGAATGCTTAATGGAGAGTACTTATTTACCGATAATCTGTTTAATGGGAAAAAGAAAACAATTCTTCTTCAAATTCCTTCTGGATATTATAATGGAACCCCAAATTACCTTTTAAAGCTTTATTCGCTTAGTAAGGCGGCTTACTTTTATTCTTATACCAAGCCGAATAATAATGCCAATACGATGAATCAAACTCCGATTTACAGTAACGTGAAGAATGGTCTGGGTATTTTTGCAGGTAGAAGTTTGGATGTAGATACGATTAATTGATTTCATAATACGATGTTACGCTTATGTCACATAATTCAAATCAAATTCAGTTAGACTTTTTCGAGAAAATCAGAGTCTCCCTTTCGCCCAATATTTCACTGGTCGAATCGCTTGCCGAAGTTTTAAGTTTGAGTACCGATAGCGCCTATCGACGTATCAGAGGCGCTACTTCATTAACGTTGGAAGAAATAACGAAACTCTGTAATTTTTATCATGTGACATTCGATTTGGGAAACAGTCAGATTGAAAAAGGAATGGTTACTTTTCACTATCGTACCATTAGCGACAGAGAAGAGCGTATGGTAGAATATATCACCGATCTACAAAATCATCTAAAACATATTTCCAGTTTTAAAGATAAACTTATTATCTATGCCGCAGAAGATGTGCCGGTGTTTCATCATTTCAGGTATGAAGAACTCACGGCTTTTAAAATGTTTTATTGGAGGAAGACCTTGCTCGATGAAAAGATGCTGAGTAACGTGAATTTTGATTTTAACAAAATCGACAAGAAACTCATCGGTATTGCTCGTGAAACATACGAGCTTTATACCAAGATTCCTTCAAGAGAAATATGGACCGATGTGACCCTCGACAGTACGGTGAAGCAACTCGATTATTACTATGAAAGTGGCGTTGTAAATAGAGAACAGGCTCAAATCATTTGCAAACAGATATTGATGCTAATTGATCATATAGAGCAAATGGCGGTTCATGCAACTAAGAATTCATCGATAGAAAATAATTTCGAGATGTACTTTAGTGATGTTATGGTCGGCACTAATTCGGTTCAAGTGATTCTGGATGGAAAGAATACGACGTTTATTAGTTTTAATACGTTTAATAATTTAGTGACTACCAATACCGCTCTTGGAGCTGAGGTTGATACCTGGATGAAGAATTTGATTAAGAAGTCATCGTTGATTAGCGGAGTAAATGAAAAGCAACGGATGCAAATGTTTAATCGAATAAAACGTAAAGCTGAGGCGATGCTTTTTAAAATTGAAGGGAAGTAAATTTTATAGGGTGGGTTATGGAAACGGAACACAAAATAAACCCATTAATAGGTAACGCACTTTCGGTGACTTCTTTTATCCTTGTCATCCTTTTTTTTGCTAATTTTGCGTTTTTAAATGATCATGTTAAAAAACAGATATAAAGATTTAATCGATCAAACTTTTTTCTTTCCCCGTCATGGTTTTGAGGAGAAGAACAACGAGCTTTATTATAATAACATACGCCTAATGGATCTAACTGAAAAATATCAGTCGCCATTAAAATTCACCTACTTACCTAAAATTTCTGCTCAAATTAATAATGCGAAAAGATGGTTTCAGCGTGCCATTGAAAAAAATGATTACCAAGGTACCTACACTTATAGTTACTGTACCAAGAGTTCTCATTTTAAGTTCATTTTGGATGAAGCCCTGAAAAATGATATCCATATTGAAACCAGCAGTGGCTTTGATATTGACATCATACGTGCACTATACCTGGAAAAAAAGATTTCTAAAAGTACCTTTCTTCTTCATAATGGCTTTAAAACGCAGGATTATCTGGATAAAATTGCTGCCCTCATCAATGATGACTTTGAAAATGTAGTCTGTATATTAGATAATAAAGACGAGCTTTTACAGTTAGGAAATGCCACTACAAAGGAATGTACCATAGGTTTGCGGCTGGCTACCAATGAGGATCCCAATTTTTTGCTTTATAATTCACGGCTTGGAATTCGATATAACGATGTGATCCCGTTTTATAATGAAAAAATCAAAGGCAACTCCAAATTCAAACTTAAGATGCTTCATTTTTTTATTAATACCGGAATCAAGGATACTTCCTATTATTGGAGTGAACTGGCTCGTCAGGTAGAAAAATATTGCGAATTAAAATTGATTTGTCCTGAGCTTGATAGTCTTGATATTGGTGGAGGATTACCCATTTATAATTCCTTGGGCGTTGAAATAGATTATGAATACCTAATTGATCAGATTGTGTCTTCTATAAAAGCAATATGTGATGACCGAAATGTTCCCGTTCCGAATATTTTCACCGAGTTTGGCTCTTTTACCGTGGGTGAGAGTGGAGGAGCACTTTATTCCGTACTCGGTATAAAACAGCAAAACGACAGCGAACTCTGGTATATGATCGACAGCTCCTTTATTAATACCTTGCCCGATACCTGGGGTATTGGCCAGAAATTTATTTTACTAGCGCTCAACCATTGGGACCGACCCTACGAACGGGTGAATTTAGGTGGTATTACCTGCGACGGAATGGATTATTATAATAGTGAAGTGCAAGCCAATCAGGTTTTTATGCCTAAAATTAAATCAGGAGAGAAACTACATATTGGGTTTTTTCATACCGGCGCTTACCAGGAAAGCATCGGTGGGTATGGTGGCTTGCAACATTGTTTATTGCCAGCCCCCAAGCATATATTAATCGATGCCCAAAACAATAGCACTGTTTTTAGTGAAGAGCAAAATGCACAAAGCATGATGAAGATTTTGGGATATCAGTAGTGGCGAGAGGAAGGATGAATCATAAATTAATTTTACTAGCAATACGTTGTATCTCATTTGTTTAACGGCACTCCATAACAAATCAAAATTGTATTCTTCAATTCGTATAACATGACAAAACAAAAATTATATAAAGGAACCATCGACATGCTTATTGATGGCAATGCCTATGTAATCAGTGATGATTTTAAGAAAGATGTTTTTATCCCTCGTCGTTATACGTATCGAGCGTTACATGGCGACGAGGTGTTGTTTCGCTTTAAACCGTCGCAAAGCAGCAAAAACAAAATGATGGGTGAAGTAACGAATATCGTAAAGCGTGCCGAACATGAATACACCGGTATTATTGATATCGATAAAGACCGGGCCATTTTCGCTGCCGACAGCAAAAAGATACCGTATTATTTTGTGGTGCCGTTTGGCAAACTCAATAATGCAGAACACGATGAAAAAGTAGTCGTGAAATTTTCGCGATGGGTAGAACATGATGAACTTCCTATTGGTGAAGTTATTAAAGTATTAGGAAAGCCGGGAGAGCATCACACAGAGATTGATAGCATATTGTATGAATTTAATATCGATCAGGAATTCAACGATGAAACCTTATCTGAATCGGAGAAGATTAAAGATGATTTCGCTCCGGATGAAATTAAAAAACGTAGGGATTTCAGAGATATCCTCACTTTCACCATCGACCCCGATGATGCCAAAGATTTTGATGATGCCATTTCTTACCTTGTGCTGCCCAATGGGAATTTTGAAATTGGAGTTCATATCGCCGATGTAACGCACTATGTGACGCCAAATACGGCCTTGGAAGATACCGCTATGCAGCGTGCCACTTCGGTGTATTTGGTTGATCGAGTGGTGCCCATGTTACCTGAAAAAATTAGTAATGTGCTATGCTCTTTGAGGCCAAATGAGGATAAGCTCACCTTTAGCGCTGTACTTGAACTGACACCCGATGCTAAAGTAGTGCATACGTGGTATGGTAAAACCATTATCCATTCCAACAAACGATTTACCTATGATGAAGTACAACAAATTATTGATACAGAAGTAGGAATTCATTCTAAGGAGATTTTGATGGTTAACACGTTAGCTAAATTGTTGCAGAAAGAAAGATTTAAGCATGGCGCAATTAATTTCGACTCCGAGGAAATAAAAATTAAACTCAATGATAAAAATGAGCCGATTGAAATTTATCAGTATCAACGCAAAGCGTCGCATAAACTCATTGAAGAGTTAATGCTTCTTGCCAATAAAAAAGTAGCGGAGGTTTTAAATAATCATAAATTTACCTCGGTGAACCGGGTACACGATGCTCCTGAAGACAGCAAGCTAAGTACACTCACCAGTTTTGCGAAGCGATTTGGCTACGAAATAAACGCTAAAAGCGACCGCACGATTGCCGCCAGCATTAACGCCATGTTAAAGGATAGTGAAGGTAAGCCGGAACAACATATCATCTCACATTTTGCCATACGAAGTATGCCGAAAGCATATTACTCAACGAAAAAATCAGGACATTATGGGTTGGGATACTCTCATTACTCTCATTTTACCTCACCCATTCGACGATATCCTGATATGATGACGCATCGCTTATTACAGGAATATCTGCTTAAACACAAGAGTCCTGATGCGGAAATACTTGAAAAACGTTGCAAGCATAGTACCGAGAAGGAAATAGGTGCTGCTGAGGCTGAACGAGCCAGTAAAAAGTATAAGCAGATGCAGTTTTTACAAAAACTTTTGGGTTCAACGCACGAAGCGATAATAAGCGGAACCACCGAATGGGGTATGTATGCCGAAATTGTGGCCAACAAATGCGAAGGCATGATTCGACTTACTACCATGGTGGATGATAACTATACCTATGATGATCAGAATTTTATGGTGGTTGGAAAACGTACGAAGAAGTCATTTAAAATTGGCGACAAAATCAAGATAAAAATCATCTCTGCCGATCCGATTAAAAGACAAGCCGATTTTGAATTGGCACCATAAAAGCTATTGAATAACGCTTTAATGACGTTGTTCTGTTGATGGGCACTTCATAGCAAATAATAGAAGCCTCTGTACCTGTTGGCTGTAATATATTATTATATTTACCAAATGAAACAGGTACTCTTTCTCTTTTCCATTGCAATGGTTTTCGCTTCTTGCTCTGATGAAACGTATTTTCATGACGAAGAAATTTTCGGTTTGGCATCTCCAATTAATCTTACGGAAGATACAACCATAGTGGTTTTAAATGATTATTTTATGGATGTTAATGTCATTCAAAAAATAACCCTGCCAACCGCTCTTTCCTTTCTTTGGAGTAGCGATAAGAAGCAGTTGAAGTTATGGGCAAAAACCGACTCCTTGCCGCTGTTGAGTGCAATTGAAGTTGAAACAGGAAAAGGAATGTATCATATTCTAATTAAAAAAAGTAGTAGCCGAAAAGTACGATTTGAATACCTCGATAATACCTATTCCTTTGATAACGGCTCACGAAAAGTATCCGTGTTAATACGTGGCGATTTTAATGGCTGGGGAAATGGAAAGGATTCGTTACGATTCGAGGAAAAAGGGGTTTATGCACTTTCAAAAAAGCTCGAACCTGGCGTCTATCAATACCTCTTGAATATTGATGGTAAAGATCATCTGGATAAGAGCAATATGGATTCGACCAGTAATGGCAATGGAGGTTATAACTCCGTTTTAAAAGTGGATATGGATAACACCTTGAAGCCGAAACTAAACACCCAGTCGGTAACTCGCAGTAGCATTGAAATTGATGCTATGAAGGCGGATCAGATTATAGCTTTTTGGCAAAATCAGCGCGTGCCGATTTTGAATAACAAAATTAGTATTCCAAAGGCTGCAGCTCGTATGAAACGAAGCTATATTCGTGTATATGCCTATAATGCCTTCGGTGCTTCCAATGATTTGTTAATCCCATTGGAAACTGGGAAGGTAGTTATCGATGCCAAGCAAATAACACGGGAAGATAAGGAAGGGAATATCTATTACTTTATGATGGCCGATCGGTTTTTAGATGGCAATAAAAGCAATACACAAAAAGTAGTGGATGATAGCTTGGCCGATCGTGCAAACTATTTTGGTGGCGACCTAGCCGGTATTACCCAAAAAATAAAAGAGGGGTATTTTTCATCCATCGGTATTAATACCATCTGGGTTTCTCCGCTTAATCAGAACCCGGAAGGCGCTTACCATGAATATATCGCTCCTCAACGTAAGTATAGTGGATACCACGGCTACTGGGTCGTTAGCATCAGTAATGTCGATCATCGTTTTGGAACCGAAGAAGAGCTAAAGCTGATGGTAGAAGAAGCCCATAGAAAGGATATCAATGTTATCTTAGATTTTGTTAGTAACCATGTTCACATGGAGAACCCCATTTATCAACAACATAAAAATGAATGGTTCAATAGTATTTATCTGCCCGATGGAACGAAAAATTTGCGCCGTTGGGATCAATATGACTTAACAACCTGGTTCGATGAGTTTTTAGCCGATATTGATTATACCCAAGACGCCCCCTTGCAGCTTTTTACCGATAGCGCCGTGGGCTGGATCAAACGATTTAATTTGGATGGATTTCGTCATGATGCCGTAAAACATGTGCCTCAAATTTTTTGGCGTACTTTAACGTACAAGTTGAAAAAGGAAATTGAAATACCTAAACAAAAACACTTAATACAAATAGGCGAAACTTTTGGCAGCAGGGCCTTAATGAATAGTTATATCGGTAGCGGACAACTCGATGCACAATTTGATTTTAATGTTTATTTCGATGCACGAAGTGCTTTTATAGAAGATGAGGTGAGTTTTACTAAAGCAAAGAATGCCGTTAACGCCTCCCTGAATTATTTCGGGTCCCATCATCTGATGGGTAATATTACCGGCAATCACGATATCACTCGTTTTATGGCGTATGCAAGCAAAGGCATGAGTTTCAGCGATAACGACCGCGAAACCGGATGGGAACGAGAGGTGAAAGTGATGGATACGATCGGGTATCAAAAATTACAGATGATGACGGCCTTTATCGCCACCATCCCCGGAACGCCGGTAATTTATTACGGCGATGAAATCGGCATGACCGGTGCTAATGATCCCGATAACCGCCGTCCGATGATTTTCGATAACCTCAATAGGTTTCAGCTTCAAACCAAAGCAATCGCCTCTAAGTTATGCGAGCTGAGAAAAAAAGAAATGTGCCTAATGTATGGTACCTATGAAGATTTAGAATGCAACGAGAAAATATATTCGTTTTTACGACGTTACTTCAATGAAGGGATGTTGGTTATATTTAATAAATCAAACGAACCTCAAACAAAAATATACCCCCTTAGTTTCAAAAAAGTGTTTTCAAATTTTGGAAGCACCATCAAATTCTCCGATAATGAAGTAATGGTAACGATAGCACCGCATAGTTTTGAGGTGATTAGTATGAAATAGAAGACGTGATATGTTTATAATAAATAGATCATTTTGGAGTCGCAGAACGATCTCTAATGATAGATCGCTAGAGTTATAATTCAATTAGTTTACAAAACGGAAAGATGGATAATCAATTTGAATCACACCTAAAAGAAGTATATGCTTATTTCAATTCCGAAGATCATTCATTGGCCTTACGCAGGCTAACGGATTGTGCCATTGAAACACAGAATATGGATGTTTTTAGGGAAACAATAAGCTATTATGAATGGCTTGAAAGTGACGATAACATGATGTTACTTGAACCCGTTGAAAATAAAAATCGTGCCCATCATTTATTGCAGCATATACGTAATATTGGCGTAAAACATGATTTTTTAAAGCCAGTTGAAGAGCGGAAGATACTCTCGGTGAAGGAGGTAAATAAAACCTATTTTAAAAGTGGCTTTAGTATCAAAGGGCTGAATTTTGATATGTATGAACGCCAAATAACCGGACTCGTAGGCGAAAACGGAAATGGCAAGACCACTTTATTAAGACTTCTGGCATCAGAGCTAAAACCCGATCATGGAGAAATTAGGTATCATTTTGCGAAAGAACATAAAGAGCAATACGAATTAAAAACGAAACTCATCTATATTGAACAACGCATACCACGATGGTATGGTACGTTAATGGATAATCTAAAATTCGTGCTTCCTTTTTATGGTTTCACAGGAGATGATAGTCATCTTTGGGCCGATATGATGATTGCACGATTGGGTTTAAGGCCTTATCGTCACCTTACATGGAGTCGAATATCATCGGGTTATCGCACGCGCTTTGAGTTGGCTAAAACCTTGCTTAGAAATCCCAAAATAGTACTACTCGACGAGCCATTGGCGAATTTGGACATCAACTCCCAACAAACCATCTTACAGGATCTTAAATATATGGCCAATTCAATTTCAACTCCTTTTGGAATGATCCTGAGTTCTCAGCATATTTATGAAGTAGAAAAAGTTTCGGATAAAATAATTTTTATAAAAAATGGTGAACCACAGTATCAAAATAATACTGCTACCGCAAGGCCCGAAACCACGATGGTTGATTATTTGATTATTGAAATTGAAACGAAAAGCAGTCGGGAAGATTTAACGGAGGCATTTAAAAATTTACCATTACAAAAACTACAATTCAATGGGGGTGTTTATCTGCTCTATTTTTCTATGGAAACAGCCCTAACCGAGGTGCTTGATGCCATGGTACATTGCAATATAGAGCCCGATTATTTCCGTAATATTTCCAATTCATCCCGACGTTTTTTTATTAACTAAAATAATATATGTTTAATAAATTAAATAATTACCTTTTAAGCAACTATCCTTTATTTTGGAATACAAAAATTGTAGTGGTATTGCCACTCCTGCTTTTTCTTCATCTGCTTTTTTATTTGGGAGGCTATCTCTATCCTGTTCAAATTACTGAATTATATGAATGGCGTATATTACGAATTGAAGGTGTTACTACGTTTTCGGTTTTAGTCACTCTTGTTTTTATCATATTTTGGTTGCTTTTTTACCTTCGTAATAACCCGTTTAAATTATTTTATACCCTAGGCGTAAAGTATTTGTTTTTTGAATTTGTGATTTTGTTTGTTGTTTTCTTTTCCTCTTCTACTTTTTTCTTTAGTTATGAGCAAGGCCTTTACCATAAAATCAATGCGATGACAAGAGATGCGGATTTGAAGAAAGAGGCTGATCTTGCCAATCTGGCATGTCATTTTATGGCGTTCACAGAAAGTGAATTTGATATTCGCTATTGTTGCGACTCCATTAAAACAAGGCATATTCGCGATTCCGTTTTATCTGAAGAGAGAAAAAAATCTACGGATGAACATGGATACAATGAAGATGTTGAAGAACGAACGTCTCTAATCAATGATACCAATGTATATGAGAAAAGCTATTTGTATTGTTGTTCTCAAACAATTCAATTTGCAAGTTCGGATTTGTTTCTGAAAGATGGAGAGGCCCTCAATAAAATAGCGGTACAATGGCTAAAAGTAGGCAAAAAAGATTCGGTTTTATGGTTGATGCGTCGTTTTGAAGCGCTATGTTATAAATATGGAGTTAACTGTAAAATTGATCCGGATAGTGTTTTAGTTGAATGCTTTAATGATGCCCGATTTACGGTTCGCTATCTCTATGGTAATAGCTCAGATGTTAGCATGGGTGACTTAAGAAGTGCGATGGGCACGATCATAGAAGTTCGGGAAGGCTTCTGGAATCGAGGAATACTCCTTGGAATGTTATATTATGCATTAGCGGCAGCAATTCTTCTTTTCAGCTTTCGAATTACTAACCTGAAGCCTTGGTTAACGGGCATCGTTGGTGTTGGTATATGGTGTATTCTATTGATGTTGATTGGGGTTTCGTTGAGATGGGAAAACGGGATATTAGGGTTTCTACTTTTTTTATGGGTTTTATTCTTTACAAGTTCCTGTTTTCTAATCTATTCTTCTAGAATGAAATTATATGCAGGGGTCATCTTTAACTGGTTTATTTGGTTAACCCCTTTTGTTGAAATTATAATCTATGTGCTACTTCGTGATGTATTCGCTTCTCCTTGTTCTCCTTCGTATTTGAAAGATTGTCCTCCCCCTCATCCACTTTATACTTGGCTTGATACGTATATGTTTGAAATTAATATCACCAATATTACGGTCATCTTCATTTTGATGTTTTTGATGTTTATTCCATTGGCACGAAAGTGGCAATCCAATCCGGAGGAATGATTCGAGTGATCATCTCATTCACGAATATCGTTACAGCCGGTTTTTAAAATGAGAATTGATTTATTACTTTTTTGTAAATCTCACGATGCAATCTTCCTTGCATTCTGCGATGGTTAAATAATAGGTGCCACCGGGTAGTTGAGCAATGTTTATTTGGTTTTGCGTAGCGATTGTAAGTGCCGATTGCACTTTTCTTCCATTCGAATCAAAGATGGTGATTTCTTTGCCAATGAGCCATTCGGCCACATCAACACATAATGATTCGGTGGTTGGATTTGGGTAAAGATGGATTCTTGATTTCTCTCCTTCGAGCATTGAAATTCCAATATTGGTATTACTTGAGGCGATGGTTTTAGCGAAATAGATATTCATTTTGCCACTGCGTGTGTCGCCCCAAACAGCGCTTAGTGTATCGCCGCAATAGATACCACTCATAAAGTCATTGCCGTTGGCAGTGAGTATCGAATCGAAGGCAATATATTGGTTTGAAAGTTTTTTGTTGGTGGTAAAAGTTTGTCCGTTATCGCTGCTCGTTGAATAATAAAAATCATAACCGGCGTTCCAGAAACCGTTGGTATTGGCGTTGCGTCGATCGCGCCAGATAACAGCCAATTTCCCATTTTCGTTGTATGCCGCCCATACCATATCCTGTAGTTTCCCATTGGCAACTGCATCATCATTAACGCGTACCGAATTGCTCCAGTTGAGTCCTCCATCGTTGCTATGAAATGCTAAAATATCTCCATCTCCAAGTGTTGCATTGGGCAATAAAAATATCATCTTATTGCTATCCACCGGACTTGCGAGCAGGAGATATCCATTTTTGCAGTTGGTGTCGAGTGCCGCTGGTACAGAAGCAATTACCGTGGCATAGTTAAATGTTTGTCCTTTGTTTCTGGTGGTAGCCAAATAGTAAGCCGGCAAAATATTTTGCGATATTAAATAACTTGGATATACAGCACAGAATACTCCGCTTCTTGTGGTTGCAGGTGTTGCCATCGGTTGCGCTATTATATCGCCAATCAAATGGATGCCTCCATCGATACTCGCAATGGCACTCCAGCTATGGCCTTGATCGGTAGAAAACTTATAATAGTTACGATTGGGCATTGCAATCCATGGCGCAGGTTTCGAGGTAATATAAACGGTTCCTGCATTCGCGGTGCTCGACTTATCAACCACTAGCCATGGTCGGTCGATAGGTCTTTTATTGGCCACATCATACATGTCAAACGCTTTGGAAGGGGTATCCCAGTTTAGGCCTCCATCGGTAGAGCGGACGACATAAATGCCACCACTATCGGGTGCCTGCCTATAATCAATATAACATAAATAGAGCATGCCATTCTTATCATAATCCATCGACACATCTGCCGACCCATAGGTGGTTCCAAAATGTGGAAGACTATTTACAGAACTCCACGAGTTACCCCCATCAAAACTACTGCGTGTTTTTATCGCAATTCGAAGAAGCCCGTTACTTAATTTCAATCCCATCCAGGCCGCCACCAAGTTTTGATTGTTGCTAGGATTTATAGCGAGGTAGGGTTCGCCATCAAATGCAATCCCATTGCTGAGGTTTGTATTATTCGTTTGTGAGTGTATTGGTTGGAAAAAGAATAATAGTAAGAAACTTAAGGGGATTAATTTTAGATGCATTATCTTGGACTTTAGAATCCAAAGGTATTTACTTTTTGCGACAAAAACGTTGCCATTAATTGGGTAGAAGAAGTTTTGAGGTGAATGAAGTTATGAATATCGCTATCATCTTTTTTTCGCTACTCGTTTTTTCGCAACACCTTAATATCCCATATTCGAGCTCTGTCTTCCCAATGATTAATATTATAACGTAGAATCCATTTTGGGAATAAACAATAGATGCTTTCCTGAGAATATCCGGAAAATATGGATTGGGGCAATAAATTTCTTTCTAACAAAACAGCAGAATCAAGATCGTTACTTTTTAAATAATCGGAAAACTCTTGGTCGGTCTGAAAAATAGAACATCGAATGGTGGGCGACTGATAGAAGCTTACGTTGTTTCCTACCAATTCGTATGCACCCTTTTCTCTGCAAAACAAAACCATGTCTACGTTGGATGAATAGTAATAAAGGAATTTATAATACCTTACGGCTTCCTGGGCCGGTATGATCATCTTCGCAAATAATAACGGCGTGTTTATTATTAAACACAGTAGGAGTAAGAAGCGCCCCATGGGGATGTGCTTTTGATGACTTATAAAATAATCGATGCCAAGAGCCGCAAGATAAAGAAAGCCGAATAACATAGGGAACATAAACCGCATCTCCTTGTGTCCTATGGCCATATGCGCGATGATAAATGGAATCAGTATCCATACAAAAAGACTCTTTGGTTTTTGGTATAATCCAACGATAAAAAATACGAAAAGAAGGATACTTATCGGAGGGACAACCTGAATGCTATAAAGATAGAAATAATACCACCAAGGCTCTACACCCCAGTTGGAGACTACATTATGAATTATTTGAGTAACAAAATAGTTTACCGGGGTAAGCACCCAATTACCGTAGAACCAATAATCGATTACGATGCAAAGGAGCATCGCTATCGAACTAGAGAAAAGCAGCGTCGTTAAGCTTTTCCAATTTCTTTTTTGAATCAAAAGTAACCACAATACAAAACCCAGAATGGCAAATCCCATTTGAAAACGAAAGAAGAAACAAAAGCCAAGAAGACCCCCTGCATAGAGGAGCGCTGAAGCTCTTTTCCACCACGTGCTTTCGGTAGGTTTTATGAGATAATAAATGGCGAATAAAAAGGTGATGCTTGCTAAGTTCTCAGAAGAAAATCGAACACTTAAGTAAGGTATAAACCACAGGAGCATATTTAGTGCGACAAAAATTTTCTTTCCTGCCTTGGTATTGAAATGGTGCACTAAGGTAAGGCATAACCTTGCTAATACATACCAAGCAAGAAATGCAGTAAGAAATCGTAAAACGAAAGCGATCAGAAACGGATTGGTAAGGTGAAAAACAGACCATATTTTTGCGATGGCATAAGCAATAAATACAGGAAGGGCTTGCCTTGATTGCGCGGCGAACTCCCATGGCAAAGTGGAGGCACCCGTATTTCCTAATTTATAGTTGCACATTTCTAAAATTTGAAAATGTTCATCCGGATGATGAAACCCTTCACTAAAATAGGCGGTGACGAGATAGATCAGCAGACTAAGAATAAAGATATTCTTAAACGTGGAGCGAAATATGGTTTTCAATTTTCAAACTTAACTTTTATCTTTATACAAACAAAATAAACACACCCTCTTATTTCTGCCAATGCAGTCGATTATTTATTTGTATTTAAACTTTTTTCAATTGAGGTGTCGAAAAATAAAGTTTGTTGAAATAGAATAAATTTCATTATTTGTAAAATATCAATCTGCATAAACCAATGAATCGAAAAGCATTCCTAACCTCTGCGACCCGTGTCGCGAAGCCTTCTGTCGTAGCACAAAGCACCAAAACGGCGCGTACCAACAGCACCATCAACCCATATGCTGGTGCTTGGACTGATACCGAAGTGATTCATCTCTTAAAACGAACGATGTTCGGTGCAAAGATTTCCGATATTGCCTATTTTAAAACCAAAACCATATCCCAGGCTATCGATGAGTTAGTTACTCCACTGGCGGCCCCATTACCACCTATAAATAATTATGAGGGAAAAAACTTTAGTGGTACTCCGTTTGTTGACCCCAATGGCATTGCTAAAGGAGCTACCTGGGTTAATGCCCCTTACGATAGTAACGCCAACGGTTTTAGAGAATATTCCTTAAAAGCATGGTGGGTGAGTTTATTGCATAATCAAGGAAGAAATATTACAGAGAAAATGACGATGTTTTGGCATAATCATTTCTCTACAGAAATAAATGCATATAATGATGTACGGTATAATTACACCCATCTGGCACTGCTTCGCCAATACGCACTCGGCGATTTTAAGGCTTTGGTGAAGGCGATAACACTCGACCCCATGATGTTGCGTTACCTTAATGGTTTTGTAAATACCAAAAATGCTCCCGATGAAAACTATGGAAGAGAATTGCAGGAGTTGTTTTGTTGTGGTAAAGGCCCCAATAGCCAGTACACAGAAGATGATGTGAAGGCGGCAGCCAAAGTATTAACCGGAATTAATATCAATAATACCATATTGGGGTATAATTTTATTTCTGCGAATCACGATACCTCGAATAAAACATTCTCCGCCTTTTATAATAATACGGTTATTACCGGACAGGCCGGAGCGGCGGGAATAAATGAAGTGGACTCCTTAATAAATATGATTTTTGCGGGTAAGCCAAGCACTCAGCCCTTGCCTGAGACGGCCTACTTCATCTGTCGTAAACTCTATCGATGGTTTGTTTATTATTCCATCGATGCTGCTACAGAAACGAATATTATAGCCCCTATGGCACAGGCTTTCGTTACCGCCAATTGGGATATAAAAGCACCACTGAAACTATTATTAAAATCAGAGCATTTCTTTGATACCTTAAATATGGGATGTCAGATAAAGAGTCCACTGGACTTTACGGTTGGCCTTCTTCGCGAATTTAATATACCCATTCAGAATGCCGACCCAACACCCAATTATGATGCATGGTACACTGTTTATGCCGTGATGGTTGCCCTTCAACAAGCCATTGGCGATCCACCCAATGTGGCAGGATGGACAGCATACTATCAGGAACCGCAATTTTATGAGTTATGGATAAATACCGACACCTTCCCAAAACGTGCTCAAATTGCAGATACGTTGGTAGCTACCAATTACGGGCTTATTCCTGCCATCGACGTCATCGCCTTTGCCGATGCCATGAGTAACGCCGCCGACCCGAATGTTTTAGTCAATGATGTACTGAAATATTTATTGCAAATTAATTTGTCGCTAGTCAATAAAAACTATATTAAAACCACGTTTCTGTTGGGAGGGCTTACCAATGATATTTATTGGACGCAAGCATGGAATTTTTTTATTGCCGATCGTACCAATACCGCCAATAAGAATGTAGTAAAACTGAGATTGCAAGGCATGATAAAATATATTCTTGATTTAGCCGAATATCAATTATCCTAAAAATTATTATTTTCATTAACCCACTCGAAAAAACACTTAATCGATTATGAAACGTAGAGAATTTATACGCCATGCAGCTCCGGTACTAGTGGCCCCCGCCTTAATTAATGGATATACGGTAAAAGCCTTTGGGGCATCGCCATTTTTAGATGCATTAACAGCTGCCACAGCCAACACCGATCATGTGCTAGTTCTTATTCAACTTAGTGGTGGCAATGATGGTTTGAATATGGTCATTCCTCTCGATCAGTATTCCAACCTGGCCAACGCAAGAGGTAATATCTTAATCCCGACAAATAAAGTGTTGGCCCTTAACGGTTCTTCGGTAACCGGTTTACATCCTTCTATGACGGGCTTACAGACGATGTATAATACCGGCAAACTAAAAATTGTTCAAGGCGTAAGTTATCCATCACCTAGTTTCTCGCATTTTCGTGCCACCGATATCTGGACTTCGGCCTCCGATTCAAATCAAGCGTTGAATACCGGATGGATGGGTCGATACCTTGGAACAGAGTATCCTAATTATCCGATTGGATACCCTAATGCTACCATGCCCGATCCGTTGGCGATTCAAATTGGGTCGGCTGTTTCCCCGGCGTTTATGGGACCTGCGGTAAGTATGGGGATGGCCATTAGTAATCCAAATTCTTTCTACACCATCGTCAATAATGTGCAAGACCCGGAGCCCGCTACTCCGGCAGGAAAAGAATTGAAATATGTACGAACCGTTGCAAAACAAACCGAAGCCTATTTAAGCGTTATTAAGAGTGCCGCAAGTTCTGTTCCTACTCAGGGGGCTTATCCGGCCAATAACAGTCTCGGCAGTCAATTAAAAATAGTTGCACAGCTTATAAAAGGTGGATTAAAGACACGAATGTATTTGGTTACTATTGGTGGTTTTGATACGCACTCCACACAAGTGGATCCAACCGATTATTCTAAAGGGGCCCATGCCAATTTGATGTTACAATTAAGTGATGCCATAAAAGCATTTACCGACGATTGTCAGGGATTAAATATTGGCGACAGAATAGTAGGAATGACCTTCTCAGAATTTGGTCGACGCATCAAATCAAATGCATCCGGTGGTACCGATCATGGTGCCGCTGCACCTTTGTTTGTATTTGGCAATAAGGTCGACGGCGGAAAAATAGTAGGAGCTAACCCTACCATTGCCGCAGCCGTTTCAGTAAATGATAATGTGCCCATGCAATACGATTTCAGGTCGGTTTATGCTACTCTTTTACAACATTGGCTCTGTGTTCGGCCTTCTGACCTGAATACGATTATGTTAAAGAATTTCCAAGACCTTGGCTTAATTCAAGCGAGTGCCTCTTGTATGCCTACCGGTGTTCATGAAGCGAATCAAAAAGCCGGAATAAATTTAATTTCTAATTACCCTAATCCGTTCACTTCGAGTACTACCATTTCATTTACCACCGATGGTGGTCATACCTTAATTCAAATTTTTGATATGATGGGGCGTGAAGTTATTACCCTAGTGAACCGTGCGTATGAAGCGGGCACCTATACTGCTTGGTTTGATGCTACCGGCTTGGCTCCTGGAAATTACTATGCCCGACTTCAAAATGGGTTTACGCAACAGGTGAGGAATATGGCCATGGTGAGATAGTTGGTGTTTAGTATTTCGAATGTCATGCTGTAAGCAATTTATCATGCAACCTTATGATTATTTTTCGTCCACTATTTTAAATCGATTTTACATTTTATCCAATGAAGCAATTTTATGTTTTCTTCGCTCTGATGGGTTTCTTATTTGCAACTCAAACAGCTAGAACACAACCTAGCATCACCCCATTAATTTACCCTCAATTTAGCACCGATTCCTCTACCGGCGGAAGGTTGCCTTATGTGTTTCGTGCAAAAATTTCAGGGCTAACGGCGAATACCTTATATCGCTACTTTGCTCGGGGTGCTAGCTTAGCCATTGATGGTGCCAATGCAGGAAGTGGGGCATCCATTTTTATCAAGCAAAATGGCAATTTCACGTATGTTACAAACCCCAATTTTTTGATCGCCGCAAGCTACGATACCATGCGTACCAATGCCTTGGGTGAAGTAACCAACTGGTTTGCATTTGAGCCTGTTCGTGGTAATACCACCCGTTTTACCGCAGGTAATTATATTCATGGCCGGGTTTTTTTGCAGCCTAATGGCGGCGGCGGTGGTGGTGGTGGTGGTGGCGCTGTAACCATATTCGATTCGATTAAAAATATTAAATTAGATGTAAACACCAATAATGCCACCGGGGTTTATAGTACAAGCTTAGCCAATGCAAGAGATTTAGTGTTTTTGTATGATAACGTGGCGGGCACAGGACGTCCCTTAAGTGGAACCTGGATTGAAATGGATGGGCTCAATTTTAAATCAGGAACTGGTGCCGGAGGCACTCCCAATGCGGCAGCATACCCCAATTATTACAAAGATAATGTAGATACCATCAATGCTTCCTGGGGCACTTTTATTCCCAATCAGCTCTCCAGCGGTATGTTACGAATAGAGCGAAGAAAACTAACCGATGGCACCATTGGCTGGGTAAATACCGATGCCGATGGCGTATGGGATGTTGGATTAGTTAATACCGTAAATGCTTCCGGCGGTTTAACAGCGCTAAGTATTTCAACCGATGATGCACCTTTAATTAATGTTACTCCGAAGCTGTATTTTGTGAATACAATACAGTCCATCAATGAAAATTCAGTTACGGCTAACCTCGCTGTAGGATTAAAGTTTCCTAACGCTACGGCCACCTCTGTTGATATTATCATATCGGGCGGCACCGCTTCCGCTGCCAGTGATTATACCTATACTACACAAACAGTAACCTTCCCGGCAAATTCTACCACCATTCAAAACGTAACCATAAGCATAAGTAATGACGCGGTAATAGAACCATTGGAAACAATTATTTTTGGTTTTACCAACTTTACCAATTCGTCCACTGCTGGCAGCTCGGCTTTCGATACACTTACTATTATTGACGATGATGCGCCTTATATCGCCTTCGTTGCCCCTTCAGCAAATGGCTTTGAAAATGTTGTCTCTCCCACGATCCCCGTGAGCATCCAATTTCCCAATGCGAGTGCAACGTCGGTAAATATTTCGGTTATTGGGGGTACCGCTACCTTAGGCAGCGACTATACCTTTTCAAATCAAACGCTTAATTTTCCTGCCGGTTCATCAAGTACTATTAATATTCCACTCACCATAATTAATGATGCGATTACCGAGGCCGACGAAACAATTATTTTTACGTTATCCTCGCCTACTAATGGAGCCACTTTAGGGCTAGCTACTTATACCTATACTATTAAAAATGACGATATCACTCCGATCGTAACTTTTTTGAAACCCACTTTTCAACAAGTAAAGGAGGGCATAGGCACGGTAACGGTAAGAGTTCAGTTAACCAATCCAACACTAACGGCAACGAGTATAACGGTTTCGGCTTTCGGTGGTAATGCTTCACCGGGTAGCGATTATTCCTTGCCTTCGAATACACTCACTTTTCCAGCAAATACGTCAACCATCCAATTCTATAGCTTTCCTATCATCGACGACATTCTTGTTGAGAGCACGGAAAGTATTATTTTGCGGCTAACGAACCCAACGAACCCGGTAACTTTTTTAAACGAGTATGATAGTATTGATATTATTGACAATGAAGTTAGCACCTATTTTATAAACCAAATAAACAAGGTGGATGGCTTAGGTTATGCCGATAGTACCAGCGTTCGCTGCGAATTGCATGGTGTTGTTTATGGCCCTAATATTCGACCGGTGGGCTATCAGTTTTTCATACACGATGGAACCGGTGGAATTCAAGTGTTACGGGCCACCGGACTTTTTGCTGGATATAATCCACAAGACAAAGATAGTATTGTGGTTCGAGGCGATATTCAGCAGACCAATGGTCAACTACAAATCACTAATTTAGATACCCTTTATAAAGTAGGAGTAGGCAGCTATCGTACCCCTATTGACATCACCTCATTTAGTGAAGCCACGGAGGGAAATTATGTAAAGCTTTCGTATTGTCATTTATTAAATACCACCCAATGGCCTACTGGTGCCACCAATGCTACGGTTACCATCGTGGACCAAAACAATAAGAATTATCAGACTCAAATTTTTCGGCAGACCGATATCGATAGTACCCAACCAACGCCTTACTGGTTTAATATTAGTGGGGTCATGTATCAAAACGACGCAACCTTTCCGTGGGACTCTAACTATTATTTAGTGCCACTGAGTTTGTCTGATTACGAGACGATCTATCCTAAGATTTCTTTTACAACGGCTTCTGATACGACATCAGAAACGGTAGGTCTCGATTCAATTGATGTAAACTTACAATGGGCTGCTCGAACGCCTACAACAGCTACGGTTTCCTTTACCGGAGGCTCGGCTACCTTTGGCCAAGATTTTAATTTCACATCGGCCGTGGTATCCTATCCTGGGGGCTATTCGATGAACGCAAAGCAGAAAATAGGGGTGCTTATTATCGACGATGTTTTACCTGAAGGTAATGAAACGATTAATTTAAGCATCTTAGGCCCTTCGAATAACGCAATAGCCGTAACCCCGGCGATACATACGGTAGTGATTAAAAATAACGATGGAAACGGGATTCATATGCAATCGTCTAAAATGAGATTTAGCGTTTATCCCAATCCGAGCAACACCTACTTTAATATTGCAATAGAGTCGGGTCTTGTTTCTGTTCAGTTAATGGATTTGCAAGGACGGCTAGTAGCAGAGAGTGACACCTCCACGTTGCTCGTAAAAGCCCTGACGAAGGGAGTTTATTTTCTGGTTGTAACTACAAAGGAAGGCACACAAGCGACCCAAGTTATGGTGAACTAAACCAAGCTGAAGTACCTTCGATTTTTTAGAAAATAGCCATCAGTTGTCTATGATTCGGCATGACCGTTTTATGTTACATGTTTTTAATTATGCCCAGTTTTAGGTGAAATAGGGGGTATAATTAAATTCTTGATTCTAAATATAATTTCAGATTTTTGAATGTTTTTGAATTCACAAAAAATATTATGGTAGAGAAAAATGAGAAGCGTATAAAACTCGCTTTACAAAAAAGAAACTTGCGGGAAAGCAAATACTCCGACTCGTGGAGTGTATTTAAAATCATGAGTGAGTTCGTAGAAGGGTTTGAAACCATGCGCCGTCTGGGGCCCTGTGTGTCAATCTTCGGTAGTGCTCGTACTTCATCCGAGAATGAATATTATAAGATTGCGGTGGAAGCAGCGAAATTATTATCGATGGCGGGCTTTGGGGTGATTACCGGCGGCGGGCCGGGTATTATGGAAGCAGGTAATAAAGGGGCAAAAGAAAATGGTGGAACCTCTGTTGGCTTAAATATTAATCTCCCCTTCGAGCAAAATCACAACCCGTATATCGATCAGGACAAACTAATTTCTTTTGATTATTTCTTTGTTCGAAAGGTGATGTTTATGAGGTATGCTCAAGGTTTTATCGTGTTGCCCGGTGGCTTTGGTACCCTCGATGAATTATTTGAGGCACTCACCTTGATTCAAACAGAAAAAATCGCAGAGTTTCCAATCATACTCATTGGCACTAAATATTGGGAAGGATTATTTAAATGGATTAAAGACGTGATGCTGGAAAAAGAACATAATATCAATGCCATCGATATTAGTTTGGTTCATATTGTTGATAGTGCTGAAGAGGCCGTTCAGGTGATTAAAGATTTCTATCTGAAATATACCATCTCACCGAACTTTTAGTGTCATTTTTTTTCTTCGAAACGAAGTTAACGACGTACAACCTTTTATGTCAATTTTTCGTCTATATGGTTGAATAACATTCAGTTTTCGCTATTTTTGAATAATTGACGAAATATGTCGGCGTGTAAAAGCATTTGGGTTTTCCTATTGGTATTGTTTTGTGTTCGTATAACAGCACAAGAGGTTACCTTTATGCCCAATAAAGGGCAATTTGAAAGTCAGGTGCTTTATAAGGCTCAAATCCCAGGTGGCGTATTGTTTGTTGAGAAAAATGGGTTGACGTATTCTCTTTTGGAAGCCGATGTATTTAAAAAATATCATGATACAAGAAACCCGGATATAAAAATAAAAGGCCATTCCTTTAAAGTTTGGTTTGAGGGCTGCAATGAAGCCATCAGCAAAAGAGAAGAACTCCCGACAACCGAATATTATAATTATTATCTCGGAAATGATCCATTGAAATGGGCTACCGGCGTTTATGGAGCGCATAAAATTACCTTGATCAATATTTATAACCATATCGACATTGAAATATACAGCACACAGGGGCGCTTTCTGAAATACAACTTTATTGTTCATCCCGGAGGTAATGTGGCCAATATTAAACTGCGCTATGAAGGAATAGAAAAATTAAACCTATTGCTTGGGAATTTACAAATACCTACTTCGGTTGGAATAATACAAGAGGAAGCTCCGGTTACCTTTCAAGAAAGTAGAACGATTGCCAGCAAATTTACGCTTGCCAATAACACCCTTTCTTTTACCATAAATAAATACGATAAAGACAAAGTCCTAATCATCGATCCAAAGGTAGTTTTTAGCACTTTCTCGGGTAGCTTTTTTGACAACTGGGGCTTCACCGGGACGTACGATAAAAACGGTAATGGGTATAGTGGAGGCACGGTATACGGTATAGGCTTCCCCGTTACATTCGGCGCATTTCAAACCGTTTTCATGGGAGGTTCTAATGTGAATACCTCCGTAGGCGAAATAGCAAGAGATGCAGGTATCTTAAAGTATAGCACAGATGGCAAACAACTTCTTTTTTGTACCTATTTAGGCGGCAACCATAACGAACAGCCACATAGTATGGTGGTAAATAGTAAAAGCGAGTTGCTGGTATTAGGTACAACATGGAGCATCGACTTCCCGATGGTTTCCAACGGATTTGATAACTCTCATAATGGCAATTCTGATATTTATGTTGTGAAATTCAGCCCCGATGGCTTGCAGTTACTATCGAGTACCTTTATTGGTGGTAGTGGTCGCGATGGTTTGAATGGCAATATCGACAATGGATTCAAAAGCAATCCGAGCCCGCTGTACTACAACTATGGTGATATTTTTAGAGGAGAAATAAATGTCGATAGCAATGATAATATCTATTTCGCTTCGTGTACCGAATCGAGTATTGATTCGGGCTTCCCCATTAGTAACGGATTTCAAACCAGTTTTGGTGGCGGATTACAGGATGGTTGCGTGTTTAAGATGACTTCCGATTTGTCAACGATACTATGGAGTAGTTATATCGGAGGCGACATGCATGATGCAGCCTATGCGCTTTGCCTCGACCGAAATAACCATATTTTTGTGGTAGGTGGCACCAATAGCACTGCTTTCTCTTTCGGGGTCAACGGATATAAAAAAACATATTCAGGTGGTCGGGCCGACGGCTTTATTTTGAAGCTAAATGCCATAACAGGCGGCTTAATTAACTCAACCTATGTTGGAACAACGAGTTTCGATGAATCGTATTTCGTGCAAGCCGATTCGATCGGAAATATTTATGTAGCCGGGCAAACCGAAGGCTCTTTCCCCATTATTCCATCTACGATATACAATATGCCCAACACCAATCAATTTATTCAAGTATATAGTAACGATTTGAATTCTTTGCAAAGAAGTATGTCATTTGGTAAGGGGCGTAATGCTAAAATTGCACTGTCGGCTTTTTTAGTCGATAAATGCAATCATGTTTTTATTAGTGGCTGGGGTGGTGAAGATAATTCTCGCGATTTGGGTGGCCCTGATGGTAATGTTGGAGGACTTCCGACGACGAGTAATGCATTTCAAAAAATTACCGATGGAAGTGATTTTTATGTTGCCGTTTTTTCGAAAAATTTGAACGCCTTATTATTTGCTACTTACTTTGGAGGCAATAATATTGCCGAACATGTAGATGGAGGAACCAGCCGTTTTGACAAGGAAGGCATCATTTATCAATCCGTTTGTGGTGGATGTGGTGCAAAAAGTCAGTTTCCTACAACACCTGGTGCCTGGAGTCGAACGAATAACTCCGACAATTGTAATAATGCATTATTTAAAATAGATTTTGAAAATCTAAACAACGCACCCATCGTCGAAGATTCTTCTTATACCATTATTTTTTTAGACACGCTCTCATTTAATTATCAAACCATTGATCCCGATTTCGACGACTCCATTTATACTACATTTAGTGCGGCTAAATCGTTGTCGGGTAAAACCATGAACACCATTGCCGGTGGGCTGCCCACGGCCGGTATCGGAAGCACGATAGCGAAGATGCAGTTCTTTGCTAATTGTAATCAAAGAAATGATTCGTTTTACATTCGAGTGTTTGCACGTGATGTAGGATGCCCTGGTATTAAAACGGATACCGCAACGATTAAAATAAAAGTTTTGCCTCCGCCGGTGCCTGCACCTCCCAAAATAATGTGCATGACTTTTATCAATACCCATACCGTGAAAATTAAATGGGATTCATTTACGATTAATCGATACTTTAAATACTATCTTCTGTATAAAACAGAAGGAAATATTACCAAAGTAGTAGATACCTTTAGGGCTGGCGGCATTCCGGAATATTATGATAGTGTTGCCTATAATTATGATACCAAAAATATTTGTTATAAAATTATTGGATTCAATATTTGTGATGAGCTTGGCTCGGCAACCTATGATGTTTGTAGTTTACGAGAATTTAATATACCAATCGACTCCACCTATTTATACACGGCAACCGTCGTCGATAATAAAAATATTAAAGTGATATGGCTGAAATCATTAGAAGAAGATTTTGCTTCATATCAAATTTATCGTAAGCAATCGAATTCCGGTAAATTCAAACCTTTTGAGTTATATAAAACCATTACCGTGAAAATGGATACGAGTTTTATTGATGAGAATGTAGATGTTCAAAATACGGAATATTGTTATAATATTAAGGTTACCGACAACTGTGGTCATATCAGCCGTTTTGCCAATGAAGGATGTAATGTAATTATTCAAGGAAATGCTGTTCCATTTCAACACAACTTAAACTGGACGAATTATAAAGAATGGCTCGACGGGGTAAATCATTATGAGTTATTTCGTTTTGATGATCGCATGATGATTACCAATGAAACCAGCACCCCCGCCAATTTACGCACCTATACCGATAAGAATTTAGACTACGACTGGGGCGGTTATTGGTACTATGTGATAGCGCATCAAAATCCTGCAAATTTCAATGCAACCTCACAGTCAAATACTTTTTATTTATACCAGCCTCCATTATTGTGGGTTCCGAATGCTTTTAGCAGTAATAACGATGGATTAAATGATACTTGGGGTATCGTACCGGTTTTTGTTAAAGAATATAATATGAAAGTATATAATCGTTGGGGGCAACTCGTATTTGAAACCAATGATAAGAAAAACGACTTCAACGGCGACTATAAAGGTAGAACCGCCTTCGACGAGGTACTGGTTTGGATAGTTACCTACACCGGTTGGGACCATAAAATTTATTACAAAAAGGGCACCCTCACCATTTTGAATTGAGGGTTAAATAATATTTCTTATTCTATCGTAAATATTCGTTTACAAACAATCTCCTTCACAATTCATCGCCTCATTCTTTAACGGGTGCTTTCTCTTTTTTAAATCATTTCCCCACTTCTTCTAATGAAATTAGTTAGCTCCTTGCCCGAAAGAATACCTTGTGAGAGCTTGGCTAAGTCGATACTTTGCATGATCATGGAAGCCTTTTCATTTTCGTCGCCATGGTTTAAAATACGAGCAGCAAGTGAATGGTTGGTATTCACTTGAATGGTATAGGTGTCGGGCATGGCACCATAAAAACTCATGCCACCCATTTGGCTCATGGTTTTCATTCGCTGCTCAAACTCTGGCTTTGTTATGGTTATAAAATCATCGTCGGTTCCGAGTGATTTCAACGCCACCTTATAGGTGGTGCTAGCTATTTTGCTCTCAAACATCTCTTTCAATGTTTTCTCTTCCTCTGCACTTAGTAAACTCACTGGCTGCTCATCTTTATCAACTAATTTATCGATGGTGTCAGCATCCACTCGTTTTAGTGTGATGTTTTCCACTTTGGTTTCTAGGTGTTGCACAAAATGGTTGTCCAATACTCCTCCCAAGTTTAATACACTATATCCTTTACGTTCAATCGAATCGATATAGGTATGCTGTTTGGTGGCATCGATGGTATAAAGCAAAACAACTTTTTTATCTTTATCCGTTTGTAATGGTTTTACCTTTTCGATGTATTCATCGATGGTGTAGTTTTTATTCTCTATGTCGGTGAGCAAACAAAATTTGCGTGCTTTTTCAGCGAATTTTTCATCGCTTACCATTCCGTATTTTACAAATAGGTTGGTACTTTCCCATTTGTTTTCATATACCTCCCGTTCATTTCTAAACATTTCATCCAACTTGTCAGCCACTTTGCGCGAAATGTATTGGTTTACCTGCTTCACTCGGGTGTCGCCTTGCAGGTAACTTCGGCTAACATTTAAAGGAATATCCGGACTGTCGATTACGCCATGCAACAGCATAAGAAATTCGGGCACCACATCCTTCACATCATCGGTAACAAAAACCTGATTACAATACAACTGAATTTTATTCCGTTGTGGCTCAACATCGGGCTTTACTTTTGGGAAGTAGAGAATTCCGTTTAGGTTAAAAGGAACTTCTACATTTAAATGAATCCAAAATAAAGGGGGCTCACTGAAAGGGTATAATTCGTTATAAAACTTCTCATAATCCTCCGATGTAAGTTCTGATGGTTTTTGTTTCCAAACGGGTTTTGGATTATTAACAATTTTATCATCGAACTTAATTTCTACGGGCAAAAACTTGCAAAATTTGTTTAGAATACCTTGAATGCGATGTTTTTCTAAGAACTCTTTGCTTTCATCGTTGATATATAAAATGATATCCGTGCCCCGCTCTGTACGTTCGTGTTCTTCAATCGTGTAGGTAGTACTTCCATCGCATGTCCATTTGGCTGCGGCTTCGTCTGTAAAACTCTTACTAATGATTTCAACCTTGGATGCCACCATAAAAGCGCTATAAAAACCTAGTCCGAAATGACCTATGATTTGATTTTGCTCGAGTTTGTCGTTATATTTCTCTACAAACTCTTTGGCCCCTGAAAAGGCTACCTGGTTTATATATTTATTAATCTCTTCGGCTGTCATGCCCAAGCCTTTATCTTTCACGGTAATCGTGCCGGCGGCTTCGTCTAATTCGATTTCAATTTTGGTATCGCCCAATTCTCCTTTTACATCTCCAATGCGGCTAAGGGTCTGTAGTTTCTGCGTAGCATCAACGGCATTGCTTATTAATTCACGTAAAAATATATCGTGGTCGCTATAAAGAAATTTTTTAATAATTGGGAAAATGTTCTCGGTGCTTACCGAGATATTGCCTTGTTGTATCATATGGTGCTGAAGTGTAATTTTGAGGCGCGAAGATACGGCAGAAAGTGAATAAAAGATAATGAATTCGTAATTTATACCAAGCCCGTGGTTCCTTTCTGTTTGTTTGATAAGGGTTTGTTTCTTTCCCTCAAATTCCGGGTTATCGTTTCTTTTACCATTGCGATAACACGAAGCCATGGCATAAAACAAACGGAAATATGCAAAATTTAATGTACAGCGAGAAAAAATGGAGGTTACCTACCTTTCTACCTCTGCTTTATAGCTTTTAATAGCGTTATAAAGATTGGTAGCGATAATTCTCTGGCAGGAGTCATTGGTAATATAGGCACGTTCGGCAGGGTTGCTAAGGAAACCGGTTTCACACAATACGCTGGGCATGCTGCATTTCCAAAGCACCAAAAAACCAGCCTGTTTTACACCGCGACTAAAGCGTTTTGATTTTTTAAATTGATTCTCGATTTTCGCTGCTAACGACAAACTTTGGTCTAAGAACGCATTTTGTGTTAAAGTGAAAATGATATTACTCTCCGGGGAATTCGGGTCAAATCCTTCGTATTTTTCTTTATAATCCTTCTCCAATAGAATAACTTCGTTTTCGCGTTTGGCAACAGCTAAATTGCCTTCCGCCTTATAAAGTCCCATCGCAAATGTCTCCGTGCCATAAGCTACGGTACTGGAGCTTGTATTTACGTGAATACATAAGAATAAATCAGCTTTTGCTTTATTTGCCATCACCGCTCGTTCATTTAAGGCAACATATTTATCGGTTTTACGAGTGAAAATAATATTCATGGCAGGGAAACTGTCTTTGAGCATTTTCCCTAATTTCAATGACACCTGAAGAGCAATAATCTTTTCTTGCGTTGACGTGGCAACACAGCCGGGGTCGGAGCCACCGTGACCCGGGTCAATTACAATTGTTTTCAATGTATATTTGTACGGTTTTATGGGCGTAACGAACGAAGAGATCATCCCCGTTAAAATCAACGTAAATCCCAATATTAGTAAGGGTTTTAGAGGTATATATTGATAGAGAAATTTGAACACAAAGAATGCCGTTTATAAATATCAAAGTTAACACTTATAACGTCCAAAATAGGTCGTTTGCTATACGACTTATCCCCGTTGCGTTGTTAATGTTTGTTGTATTGTACGTTTTCCCGGCACATGCAATCAACATGAATTCTCCAGTTATACTGGCTCCCATCGATTCTATTCCAAAAGATTCTACGATTAAAAAAGATTCGCTTACCTTAAAAATTTCCAAAGATGCACCTAAGTCGAAGATAAGCTATCACGCAACAGATAGCTGTTATTTCGATATTAAAAACCGAAAGCTCTATTTGGTTACCAATGCGGTAATGGAATATGATAATATAAAAGTAGAAGCCGATTATATTATGGTTGACTGGAGTAAGAACCAGCTCTTCGCTTATGGAATACGAGACACCTTCACCGATTCTATTAAAGGTAAACCCATCCTTACCATTGGTGCCGAACCGTATGCCGCCGATACGATGATTTATGATTTTAAGAGTAAAAAAGGGAAAATGAAAAGTGTGAGAACCAAGCAGGGAGAAGGGTTTTTATATGGTCAAACGGTAAAGCGTAACGAAGATGAAACCATCTTCATGAAAAAAGGGTGGTACACTACCTGTGACCTCGAACATCCCCATTTTCAAATTGATATTAGTAAGGTCAAGCTCATTCCCAATAAGCAAATTGTAACGGGGCCAGCACATTTTGTTATCGCCGATGTGCCGCTACCATTAGTCATTCCTTTCGGGTTTTTTCCTATCACCAAAGGGCAACGTAATGGCTTTATTATTCCTCGTTTTGCCAATGAAGAATCGCCTAATGGCAGAGGTTTCGGATTGGTTGAAGGGGGCTACTATTTTCATTTGAAAGAATTTGCCGACCTGCGAATTACGGGCAGTATTTTTAGTAAAGGAAGTTGGATTGGAAGTGTTTCATCAACGTATGTTAAGCGTTATCGCTATAACGGCGGCGTTAGTTTTAACTACGCCACCAACAAATTTGGTGAGCCCGGAACTTCTGAAAGAACCACCAGCACTCAGTTTTTTCTGCAGTGGAGTCATAGTATTAGCGCCCTTACCCACCCTGGTACTTCATTTGCCGCCAATGTAAATTTATCGAGTGGGCGCGCCGCTGGGAATTACTTGCGAACCAACTCAACCAATTCGAGCGATTTCCTGAATAATGAAATCCGTTCGAATATAAGTTACTCGAAGTCCTTTTTAAAAGGTAAGATGCTACTCTCGTTAAATGCTGATCATTCGCAAAATACACTCACCCATCTGGTTAATATTACGTTGCCATCGGGGCAGTTTTATGTGAATAGTATCTATCCTTTTCGGTTTAAAGAACATATCGGTGGGTTATACTGGTACGAAAAGATAACCACCAATTACAACCTTGAATTTTCTAATTCTTTGGCATCCAACGATTCTACATTTTACACCAAAACTCAATACCAGTTGGATACGTTGAGTAAATATTTGCGAAATGGTTTGACCCATAGCATTCCTTTAGCTACCTCCATCAATGTATTAAAATATTTTAATCTATCGCCTAGTATTACCTTTAAACAACGTTTTTATTTTAAATCGATCGAACGAACATTTTTAGAAAAAGGGAATTATAATAATACAGCCGACAGCATCATTACAAAAACCATGAATGGGGTTAAAGCGCCTGTCGATTTAAGTTTTGGAATCGGTTTCAGTACCCGGATTTTCGGCAAGTTCAATTTTTATAAAACGAAGTTAATGGCCATCCGACATGTTATGACACCATCTTTGGGTTTTGGGTATCACCCTGATTATAGTGAAGCTCACTATGGGTACTATAAAAAGATTGGAGTTTTAAATGATACCTCTAGGAAACTCTCAAGTTACTATAGCATCTTTGAAAATGGTATTTATGGGTCTCCGGCCTTAGGCAAATCGGCGGCTTTAGGCATTAGTTTGGGTAATAATTTAGAAAGTAAATGGAAGAATAAGAAGGATACGATTAATGGGACGAAGAAAATAATGCTGATTGATTTCTTTAATTTAAGCACCGGATATAATTTCTTGGCCGATTCTATGAAGTTGGGAATTATAAGTCTTTCCGTCGGCACCAATCTTTTCAAACGCATTAATATCAATATTAGTAGCAGTCTTAACCCATATCAAGTAGATAGCGCACGAAATACCGAATATAATATCAATAAATATTTGATTGCCTCAAGTAGTCACCAACTTGTTAAGATGCAATCGGTGCACATGGGTTTGGTTTTTAGTTTGAACTCCGAAGCCATGAAAAAGAAGAATAGTACGGCGGGTACGGCCCAGGAGTTAGACGATGTAAATAATCATTTAACTAATTATATCGATTTTAATATTCCTTGGAATTTAAGTTTTAATTATAATTTTAGCTATACCGCACCGCCGCAGTTAATTACGAATCATAATCTCATCCGCCAGCAACATAGTGTAAGTATGAGTGGCGATTTAAGCATTACAAAAAACTGGAAAATTGCCGGAAATATTATCATGGATCCTTCCATCCTCAAGCTTCAATTTGTATCCATGGATTTGTACCGTGATATGCACTGCTGGGACATGCGTTTAAATATCCGGCCTTTTGGTGAAAGCCGTGGGTTTAACTTCAGCATTCAAGCAAAATCGTCGCTATTAAAAGATCTGAAAATTACGCGTAAGTTCGATGCAAGGTATTATTAATACGAAAGGTGAAGCTCGGTTTTTATTCACGGCTTCATCATTAGATAGGCACAATTACCCAAGTTGCTTATTTTGTGGAGTCCGTATGCCACTTCAATCAGCAGACTGCCGATAGGGATAGGATGGTACGCCAATTAATATTTGCACCAAACGGTTCGCGCTACGGCACAAACAGTTGCATTCATATTGCTTTCTATCGAATGTAAAAACGTGTTTTCTGTACGCTCCTCTTTTAAAAATACCTGAACTTTCTCCCCATATTTCGCTTCGGCAACAAAACGACCGTTGATGGATTTAAGATAATAGTTGTCAAGTAATTCTTCCGGTAATGATTCGATTAGCCAGTGCAAATACCGTATATTGTTTACATGGTTATTGCCATCGATATCGAGCTTAAATACATTAAACGATACCTTTGGTAGTTCATTTTGTACCGGGACGATTTTTTCATCAATATTTAAATCAACACTCGTTTCATCAATAAAGCTCCACGTATTTAAAAACACCTCCGAGATTGGGATGGGTCTTCTTCTTGTAATGTCGTAAAAAAGCCAGAGTCCTTTCGCTTTCCCAATGATATTCTTTTTCTCGTCGTAGATTATATTTTCACGGTACCCTTTTACGATAGAATATTTTGAAAGCCAGGTTTTTATAGTTATCTTCTCCTTGTATTTTGGGTATCGAATCATTTCAATAGCACCAGAAATTAAAACCCAGCCGATTCGTTGTTTCTCGAGGTCATACAAACTAACCCCTATCGAAAGACAATGTTCTGCTGCTGTTTCTTCCAATAAGGTAAGAATGGTAGTAGGCGAAGCAACTCCGAATTTGTTCATTTCGAAGTATCGTAATTCATACTCTTTTTCAAAATATTTTGTCATCCTTGTCGTATTTATTTGCTTTTTTTTGAGTCCATCGATTATTCTATCACCATTTTCATTCTAACGGTGTCTATGCCATGAAGCACAGAAAGTATATACATTCCTTTGCAACCACCAATTTCAATTCGATTCGTTCCTGGTGTTATATTGGTGTTCATTACCTCTCTACCATTCAAATCGTAAACCATAACCTTAGCGGCAAAAGGAGTGTTGATATAAAAGGAGCCCGTATTCGGATTTGGATACACCTGAATGGTGTTAAGGAAGGAGCTGGAGGTGATACCGTTAATATCGCATGGTAAACGATAGTTTCTTCCAGGAGTGCCGGCAAAGCAACCTCTGAACCAACGGCTTGCATCCCATGGATTTTTTGCGGTGTCGGCGTATTCCATCGTGTATCCTTTATTGGTATTCAAAGGCCAAGGTGCAGTGGTGTCAAATGAAACATAATAAATAATATTGCCGACCGCGTTATAGAGCTCTATTTTATCGCCATCGGCTAGGTTCATCGAGGGCAGTTCATAAACATTGGATACTCCGGGGAAGATATTGTTCAACTGATTTTTATTTTGCGATAGCACCAAATATGATTTTGAAGGAATGCTAATGGTAGTCGAAATCATTGCTGTTGAATTCATTGTCTTTACTTGATATCCGGTGAGGTCAATGGGGTTGCTTGTTTCATTATAAAGCTCAAACCAGTCGCCGGTATTATGGGTAGGCAGTGCGTGGTAATTTATTTCAGAAATAGCAATTGGGTAGGTACAAGGGGAGTTGTAACTCAAACCCGGAGTTCCACCGATACAACCGGCAATCCAATTGGCAGGATTCGAGTTATCGGCCATATTAATAAGCTCCAATGTTCTTCCCGTATTAGTGGCATCGAATATCCACGGTGAGCTCTTGCTGTATTTCACCGAATCGAACAAAAAGAAATTCTTGTCGTATATTTTAATGGTTGCACCGGTATCGGGTAAATTTAGTTTACTGTTTTCGATACCATTGGAAATGGGATGTGTTGTTATGAAATCAGTCATTGATTTAAAAATCACTTGTTTATCACCCTTGAAACAGAGTTTAAATTTATCGCTCGATTGAATGGCATCGCTGTCGTTAATCCTTAAATTCCATCCGTCTACAGTAAATGGAATGTTGTTTTTATTCTCTATTTCAATCCAATCATTACTTTTGTTTTTTTGATGGGAGTCATAATTTATTTCAGTGATATCAACTGCAGCGAAGCACGGTTTTCTCTCCGAGCCAGGGGAGCCACCAGGGCATCCTATGCTGTATTTGATTGCTGCGGTATCCTCATATTCTAAGGTATAGGCGGTGCCATCGGCCGGAGGCCAGTTAACCGTGTTACTGTAATTCGTTTGCATGATAAAATTACTGTCATTGGTTACTATTTTTAGATAGTCAACAGGTGCTAAATTCAACACAAGCGAGTCGGTTGGTATGGTGTTTAAATTATAATTGGATTTTAGCGTTTGCAATTTATTGGCAACCACTAAATAGTTGTTGGGTTGAAGAATTAAATTGAGTTTCAGCTTTTGAGAAGAGTTGCTGTTTTGAATTATCCAACCACTCATATCGATGGGGTAGCCTGATATGTTTTTAATTTCAATCCATTTCCCCTGGTCAAACTTCGGATGGCTTTTATAGTTTATCTCCGAAAGCAGGATCGGTGAAACACATGGGCTATATCCCGCCCCTGGCGATCCATGCCGGCATCCGATAAACCAGTTATTGACATCATAAAATGTTTTTCCGGTATCGATGTATTCCAATGTAAAAGCATTCCCGTTGGCCGACCGATAAGAAGGTTGCGACGATGAATAACGGGCAATATAGATTTTCCAGTCGGTTGGGGTATATAAACTCAACTCGTCGGCTGCCGTATCGATTTGTAAGGTCGCATCGAAAATGATTTTCATTGAATTAAGGGCATGGAATCGAGTAAATTTTAGGCTGTCATTGGCAATCAAAAGGTAGCTATTTGGGGCTAATCGGAGGGGCGTATTAATGATTATTTTGGTGTTCGACGATTTGATGAATACGGTGTAACCTTGCAGTGAAAGGGTATCTGTCATGGACGTGTTTTTTAGCTCAATCCATTGCCCGTCGTCTTCAGTTGATTTTGCGTTGTAATTAATTTCAGAGACCGCCAAGATACGTTTGCAAAGTAGCTTGCCCGTGCCAGGTGAACCGCCTAAACATCCGGTTTCCCAATGGGTTGACGAATTAGCACTATCTGCATAATTTGTATTTTCGAGTGTAAAACCTTTGCCATTAGGCATTACAGGCCATGGCATGGAGGTGCTGTAGGAGGTTGAGCTTAAAAGGTTTTTATTAGGACCATGTATATTGATCTGATCTCCGGTATCTTTCAATGCATAACTCACTTGCATTTTATTTTTTAGGGTTGTATGAAATTTATTTAATGCAAGTGTATCGGAGCTCAGGACTAAATATTCGTTGGAAAACAAAAGTGACTTGATGGAGGGAAGTTGAGAATGAATAGCACTATCTTTATTGGACAGATAATGAAAAGATAAATTGATTGGAATGGTTCCTTTATTATATACTTCAAACCAGTCGGCTGGGTTAGCGATGGAATCGCTATGGTAGTTTATTTCGGTAATGGTGATGCTCTCCTTACAATCGCCCGATGAACTTCCAGGAGAGCCGGCAGGGCATTTAATTTTCCAATATTGCCCTACACTTCGGTCGAACGAATCTTTTTCAAGTTCTAGTGTGTAACCTTGTCCGTTGGCTAATGCATTCCAAGTACTATCGATGGTATAGGCTAATCCGAATTTTAGTTTTGAGTTGGTATCTCGTATCACTAGTTGATCACTGATGCTCGACAATCCAAACGAAAAATTGCCAATATAGTTTTTGACCAATGGGAATATGTTTTTAAATTTGTTGCTGTCATTAACCAGAATTATTCTTTCATTCGGATTTAAACTACGGTTATTGGGAATCAAGAAAGTATCTTTTAAATCGTTATCCTGAAATAGCCAATTGGAAATGGTAACGGAAGTATTTCCTTTGTTCCATAGCTCAATCCAGTCGCCGGCATCCGCTTTTGCTGGCGAGTTAAAGTTAAACTCACTTACGATAATGCTGTCGCTACAACTACTGTAATTGCCGCCTGGGCTACCACCAAGGCATCCGCGAAACCATTTATTACCAAGATGAAAATTACTGGTATCGTAACGTAATTCCATGGTGTAACCTCTGTTGTCAATAAATTTCGGCCACGGTATCGAATCGTTATAATTAACAAATGAAACAAAATTTCGCAAGGAGTCATAGATAATAATTCGTTCGCCGGTACTACTTAAGTTGAAGTTTAAATTACCCATAATATTGGTGACGTTGGGGTACATTTTTTTAAATTTTACGCTGTCGCTGGTCACCACCAAAATTGAATTTGGGGTAAGCAAGTAGTCGGTATTGATGATGAAACCTCCAGAGGTGCTATCGGTAAATTGCCATCCTTTTAAATGGTAGGTGTTACTGCTTTTATTTTTAATCTCAATCCAGTCGCCCGCATCATTAAACGGAGCTGACTTATAATTTATTTCAGTAAAAATAATTTGGGTAACACAATTTCCTTTTACTCCATTGGGTGAACCACCGAGGCAAGCAATACTCCAGTTGATTCCATTCGAGTAGTCATTATTGGTGGCATTATAATCGAGGGTATAACCACTTCCGTTTGCTTGATTCGAAAATGCCAGCGTATCTTTATATACCACCGAAAATAGAAGCGTATCGGCAGGAGAGTAGAAGCGAATTACATCACTTTGGTTATCGAGGCTGAAATTAAGAAGTGGAATAACATTTTGTATCGGGAAAAAATTAGAAAATTTTTGAATGTCATTACAAAATACCATTCTTCCATTGGCATTGAGGGTTACGCCGGCAGGCACCGTGAATTTATTTTCAAATGTTTTGTTGCGTATAATCATTCCAGCCAGGTTTATATTCTGGCTGGTGGTATTTAAAATTTCAAACCATGTTCCGGCATCAATTTCCTGTCCGGAGTTATAGTTTATTTCACTCACGATAAACTTCTCTAAACAGTTTTGAAATGAGGCTCCCGGCGAGCCACCGACACATCCGTTGCGCCAATTATTTACGTTGCTGCAATCTAATGAATCGTTTTTCAATTCCATGGTTCTTCCTGCACCATCGGCAGCTATTGGCCAAGGTTGCTTATTATCATAGGCGACATTCAAAAATTCTGTGCCTGAGGTATCTACTAATTTTAATGCTTCATTGATGGTTGATAAGTCGAAGGGGATATATTTTTTAATATAGGTTGTATTCTTGTAAATGGTATTAAATCGTGTGCTATCGCTCGAAATTACCCAGTGTGAGCCCGCATTAATAATGCTTCCCTGTGGAAATTGATATGTTCTCCATGGCCCTTGCACTATTTTCCAGCCACTGATATCAATTGCTGTATTTCCATAATTGGTAAGTTCAAACCATGTGCCGCTGTTTAAGGTAGGCTCTGGGTTATAATGGAGTTCCGTCAAATTTAATTTTGGATAATCGGTACGTGGGCTAAAATGTGCCACGATGGTATCTATTCCAGCAACTCTTAAAATAGTATTGGCCAGTGAGGTGGCCGTTTTAAAGGTGTCGATACCGGCCGTCCAATAATCGAAAATGTAATTTTTGGTTGGAACGGCTTTAAGTAATACATCTATTTTACCATGATACCTGCCGGTATAGGGTAGTGTAGTAAAGGTAAGCGAGTTAATATCGATGCTTCCACTGCCGGATGGAATGGTTTTGAAGGTTGTATTGTATGGTCCACTTAAATTGTAACAGGTATTGAGTCCACTGCTTAATAGCCCACATCGGTTAGAAACATAACTCCGAAGGGTGTTCACATTGGTGTTCCATTCGGTATAGGTGCCAAACCAACGATCGGCATGTTTTGTCATTTCAGGGTTAAGTAAATTTACAATGCTATCTAAATTGTAGAGCATATTGGTGCAACTAAAGGTGGTATTGAGCAAGTCGATATATCTTGAAATATAGAATTGATTAAATATTGGATTTTGCCGAAGTTTTATAATCAAATCGATATGACCTTCCGGATCATTTATGCTGGCACTTTCAATATTACAGGGTAGTGCGCTGTAGGCGGTGCTTGGCACACCGGTATAATTGATGTAGAATCCGAAAACGGCGTCGTTATCCCATAGGGTATAGCCCCATTTTTTATGTCCGCCTCTGGGGTCCAAACCTCTCCACCAACCGGTATTATAATTTAACCAATCGCTGCATACCGACACGGAATTTACGATCGCATAATCGACTAAACTTTTCACATCAATTCGATCGGTAACGTATTGGTAATTTGCAGGAATGGTAAGGTCGCTGGTCATGGCAAATGTTCTAATGGTTGCCCAATCGGTTATGGCCTGCGCTCCACCATATTGTGCCCAGGTACTACCCCATGTTTCTATATACTGCAAGTCGAATTTATCTTGGTTATAATAGTATTTTGTATAATCTTGTTCATCTGCTCGTTCTCTCATATCGTAAACGCCCCAATACATACCATTTAAATACAGGATGGCCTTTTCTCCTGTTCTTGCATCCAAATCGAGGTTACCTTGAATGGCCATATTTTGAACGTAAGCATCACGTATATGCGCACTGCCTGCATTGGAGGCGTGATGTGATGCTGGGTAATTATCATCACCGGCAGCACGTAAGATTATTCCTTGAAAATCGTTGCGTACCTTAAGTGAAAACAGTTTCTCATGAATGGCATCGTTATATCCCATCTCATCGCGGCATTTGTAATCTAAACTTCGTTGGTCGTTGGCCCAGGAGTCTTGCCCATGAGAGTTGAATGAACCATAAGCCGTTTCTTTTAACGTTTTGTTTTTATCAAAGAATTCAAAAGATCCATCCGGCCGAAGCGTTTTGGTTCCGTTGGCCAGGGTGTTTAAATCTGTTCCAGCAATTGAGATCACCGGCATTGTATGCGTTACATTAATGAAGAATGTTCCAAAGGTCAAGAAGCTTTTGAAGATGGCAGAATTGTAACTATAGGTTATCGCCTTAATCACTTTAGTGCTATCCACGAGAATTCCGGCTCCGGTATATTGAATGCCGCCGATGGTTGGATCATTTCCATTGATGGTGTAATATATTTTAGATGTAGGTTCGGGGTTGGTAAGGTAAACTCGAAAAGAGTTCGGATAAAAGCCCGGAGCTTTTGAGAAAACTGGCGATGCAGCGTACCTTGCAAAGTAGATACCGATATTTATATTGTTAGGGGTAGGTGTTGGAAAGATATACCATAACGTATTTATTTTGCCTATGGAGTGTTCTTTTTGATGTCGTTGAATATGAACTTTTTCTATGAGTATTCCATTGAAATCGGATAGGATGATCCAATCCGGATTTTTTTTAGACTGCGTTAATTTAAAGGAAGCATGTAAATTGGCGTTTAGATATTCATTTCTGCCATCGGCCCAGATGATCTTGAACCCATTACCAGCAATGGTTACCCCGGCAGGTATCTTCCATTTAAGTGGGTCTTCTACGTTGTCGCTTAAATAATAGCCACTAAGGCTGATGCTTGTTGCACCTTGGTTCGATAGCTCAATCCAATCATTGTATTCGCTGTAGTTATCGAGTGTGGTGGTTAAATTACTGCAACTATATTCGTTGATTTGTAGTTGACAAAAAACAGTTGAGAAAAGAGAAACAGAGAAAAACAAGGTGAGCAAAACTTTTTTCATACTTCAAATGTAAGAAACTTAGTCGTCACGCAGGAAGCTTTGGTTGAAATGAATTTTAAGTGATTGACGACGTCGCTTTCTCCTTTGGAATTTTGTTCGCGTTAATGATGAAAACAAAGGGAATTATATTTTCCTTTCAGGTCGTATAGGACCGGTCTCTTTACGATACATGCTAATAATGAGAGCACCCCAAACCAGGAAACATGGAATTACCTTAATATGAATTTTCTCGAAGATCTCATGGCGTATATAGGCCGGGAAAATATCGGAGGATGATAGTTGTGAGAATACCAAGACCAATAGCAATAATGTCAAATTCAATGGATTATATTCCCGGCTAAAGTACCATAGCGCTACCCCAACGATGGGAATAATAAAGGTGGGAGATTCGGATTTATGGTTAAAAATAACTACCCATAGAAGGAGCAATGCAACAAAAGAAACTCTAAAATATGGCGCATTATGAATTCTATAAAAGAATACAGTAGAAAAGGTAATCAGGGTTCCCAAGGCCATAATTATGTTCTTGTTGATGGAGCTCCCCGTAATGTCATTAACGAGTGCCATCACCGATAGTCCGGTGGAATTGGAGAAATCCATCGACATCATATTAAACCAGCTCTTATATTGGCTCTGCACATTGGCAAAAGAAGTAATTGCCAAAGGCAACGCAAGGAGTATCAAGGCAATGGTAATGGAAGAAAGTACAAATCGAAGTTTGCCGGGATAAAAGAGAAACATAAATCCAAGAATAGCGGCGTAGGGTTTAATGCAAGTGGCAATGCCTATGCAGAGAACGGCGCTGACTATTTTATTTTTTTCAAAGGCACTATAGGCAAGTAAAAATAAGGCAGCAATGATGCCATTGCTTTGGGAGCTTTGCGCACTCAAAAGAAGCTCGGGTACGATAAACCACAGCATTATTTTTTTACTCTTATCATCAATGTAAGGCAACCATTTTATGGCGAAATAAAGTAATAATATATTGGTTAGATTCCACAAGATTAGTCCTGGCAAGGCCGGTAAATAGGCATAAGGAAGCATAAAAACAGCAAAGGTGGGGCTGTATTTATATAAATCCCAGGCGCCTTCGTTTTCATAGGCAACATACATATCTTTTCCATCGAGCAAATGAAGGATCGACGATTTGAAAAGAATGAAATTATTGTAAAATGTAAATCGTCCTTCAAAGGTAGGAGCCGGTAAATACCGTTGTAAGCTTACCCCAACTGCAAGCAATACAAAAATATAAAAAATGAAATGGTAGTTTAGAGCCCAGTTTTTTATTTTTTGCATGGGTAATGAAAATGACGCGTTGTTAAATCGCTCGCACTACTTCATTAAAACCTTTGGTCGTAGGTGTCACCGTCATTACAGGCATGGTCGCATTATTCACAATTTGCTGGGCATAGCTTCCGATAATAATTTCCGTCAAGCTTTCGTCTTGCTGCGTCATAATCATAATTAAATCGGCTTTAATATTCTCGGCATAGTTGATGGTTTCTTTCGCCATTCCCCATTTGTCACTCAAGAAAAAGGACGTGTAATTTACGCCGGCATCATCAAACTGCTTCTCCACATTATTGATATTGGCATTGATTTTATGACCCAAAAATTCATCGTCTTCACGGAAAGATAAAATATGAATGGTAGAGTTGAATTTTTTCGCGAAATGGATGGCCATCCGTACTTTTTGTCGAGTTTCAAAGCTTAAATCAATCGGGAAAACAATATGTTTATAGCCATCTCCAAAGTGTTTGTCTTTAATAACAATCACCGGCACATCGGACTGGCTTATTACGCGTTGAGCATTACTTCCCATAATTTTCTTTAACCCACTCGCTCCATGGGTTCCCATGATGATGCTGTCACATCCCAGTTCTTCCGCAGTTTCAATAATGGCCTTGTAAATTTTACTTGTCGATCGTACCACCGTCTTCACTTCAATTTGATGTTTAAGCATCACATCTGCCTTTATTACATCAAGTTTTGTTTGTAAGCTCTTCTCTACCATTTCTTCTGTTGCGTTCTTCGAGAAGATGGAAGTGATTAAATTTCCAGTGTCGTAGATGGCCATTAAGGCGATATCGTTATCAAATGTTTTTGCAATCATTATGGCATGTTCCAAAGCTAAATCAGCTACTTCCGAAAAATCGGTAGGCACCAACATGATATTCTTTTTTGTGGTATTCATTTTGTACGGTTAATTTGTAATGCAAAGGTAATCTATAGTATTTTGGCATACAATACTTTATCATATTAAATTTCCCCTTTCCTGTACTTCCCATTTCATACTATTGTAACTTCTTACTTACCCTCTGCGTACAAACCTAAATACGATAATCCAAATTCATCTTTCATCATGAAACTTGCACTTCACTTTTCTATTGTTTTAATGTTTGCACTGAATATCGCCATGTCGCAAACCAATTTCTCGAGAATAGCGTGTAATACCAATGTAACCCTTAATTTAATTCAGGGCGATTCGTGCAGCTATTTTTCGGATAACGATGGCAAGACGGAGAACACCAAGGTGGGGTTTGAAATCTATAATAATACACTCCATATTGTAGGAGGTAATTCCAAGGCTGCGGTTGTAAATGTTACCGTAAAAGATTTGAAAGGCTTAACGATTGATGGTGCAACTCGCGTGAAATGCTTGAATACCATTAAAAGTGATGGTCTTAAATTGCAGTTAAATGGTGCATCCAAGTCGCTATTCCTTCTTGAAGTGTCTCATTTGCTGTTAAAAGTTGATGGGGCATCTCAAGTCGAACTCCGTGGATTATGTGATGATGCCAGTATAGAAGTCAATGGGGCTTCTAAGTTGATTGCCAAGCAATGCATCTTCAAACAATGCAAGCTCGTTGCCGATGGTGCTTCGTTATGTTCCCTCGATTCGGTTACCAGTAACCTGAAGGTAGAGGTTAAAGGCGCCTCTAAAATATATTTAAGAAGCATCCCTGAGGTTTATGTTTGCACTCGTTCGGGCTCAGGCAAAATATACGATAAATTAGAATATATCGACAGCGTTAAAACAGAAACAAACAACATCGCCAAAGAGGGTCAAGCGGATAGTGTTAAGGCACGAGCTAAATTTTACAGCCATTACGGCGATGCCGGATTTAATTGGACCGGGTTAAATTTAGGGTTCAATGGTTTACTTAATGCGGCGAATACACTGAAAGCACCTGTAGGGTACGATTATTTGGAGATGAACAATGCAAGCTCTATTCAAGTTGGATTGAACTTATTTGAAAAGGATCTTCGAATTTATAAACACTATGTAATGGGTATGATAGGAGCTGGCTTCAGCTGGAATAATTATAAGTTCACCACCCCCTATGTATTGCAACCTTACCAACCATCCATCGCGGCTATTAAAGACACGCAAGGAACTTTTAGTGTCAATAAATTGCGAATATCATATTTTAATGTTCCACTGCTACTTGGCTTTAATACCAGTCAAAAAGAGAGTAAAGCGCTCCATATCGCTGCTGGAGTTGTTGTTGGTTTGCGTATGGGCGCCATGGTGAAAACGAGTGCTGATAATAAAGATGGTAAGCAACACGATAAAACTTTTGCATTATATAATACCGATCAGGTGCGTTATGATTTGATGCTACGGTTGAAATATAAGTGGGCCAATATATGGGCTTCGTATAGCATGAATGGATTGTTTCGTGCCAATCAAGGGCCAGAAGTGCATCCCGTGGCAATAGGGGTGAATCTGCTTGCGTTTTAAACCGCTAATTATACATCCTATTCAATGTTTAACCTTGGGTCTGCTTCTTTGTGTTTTAACTCCTAAACCTGCCAAAAACGCCCAATGGTAATTTGCTTCCGGTGGTGGCATTCAAATAAAGTTCTCCGAATTTTAAGTTATTCGCATTTGGGAAATGATGCTTTAATAAGTTCTCAATAATCAATGAAGAAAAGCCTAACGAGTAGGTGTTTAGAATGAAGAAATGATCATCCGGGTCTAAAATTTTCTTGCAGTCACCTAACATTTCATCAATCATATCTTCTAATTTCCATCGTTCTCCTTTTGTACCCAAGCCGTATGCCGGTGGATCGAGTAAAATACCTTGATATTTTTTTAAACGTCGTACTTCTCGCTGCACATATTTGCCGGCGTCCTCCACCGTCCATCGTACATCCTGAAGCTTGCTCAATACCATATTTTCATTAGCCCAATTCACTACTTGTTTAATGCTGTCAACATGCACCACGTCGGCTCCAGCCGCTTTGGCTGCGAGTGTTGCACCACCGGTATAAGCAAATAAATTGAGAACCTTTGGAATAGGGTTCTTTAAGGCTTTTACCGATTCGTAGATAAAGTCCCAATTGGATGCTTGTTCAGGGAAAATACCAATATGCTTAAACTGTGTGAGTGCTAATTTTAAGTTTATATTTAAGCCGGCATGCGTGTAGTTTATCTTCCAGCTTTCGGGCATTTCCTCTTTCGTAAGCCATTCCCCTTTATGGCTACCCTGTTGTTCGAAAAGCGCATGAGCCTTGTTTTTCCATTCGTTGTCGCTCCATTTTTTTTGCCATACTGCTTGTGGCTCCGGTCTTGAGGTGATATAATTACCAAATCGTTCCAATTTCTGGAAGTTTCCGCAATCTAATAATTCGTAATCCGTAAAATGTTCTGGAGTTAGTAGTAGCATGTGGGGCAAAGGTAATGGTTCCTGTTTAATTGCATGGTCATTACCATTACTTGAGTATTAATAATGGTATTGATGTAAAAATTCGTTGGAGAGGAAATTAGTAAGAATAAGAACACTTTTTCTTACTTTTGCTTTTCATCATGGAATTAAGAGAGAAATTTACCGGTACTGGAGTGGCCATTATTACCCCGTTTAAAAAGGATGCTAGTGTTGATTTTGATGCGCTCGATAAGATGGTAAACCATATTATCGAAGGGGGATGTAATTACCTTGTTGTACTTGGTACTACAGGGGAGAGTGTGACGTTAACCACCGACGAAAAAAAGAATATAGCCCAGAAAGTAGTCGAGGCCAATAGGGGGCGTGTGCCGTTAATGTATGGCTTGGGAGGAAATAATACAAAGGAAGTCGTAAGTCAAATTCAATCGACCGACTTCACTGGCTTTTCAGCATTGCTTTCGGTGAGCCCATATTACAATAAGCCCAATCAGGAAGGGATTTATAAACATTATATTGCAGTAGCCGAAGCTTCTCCAATACCGGTTTTATTATATAATGTACCGGGGCGAACAGGAGCTAATATCACATCAGAAACAACACTTCGGTTGGCGGCACATAAAAATATTTTTGGAATAAAAGAGGCTTCCGGAAACATGGAGCAGTGCATGGATATTTTAAAGAACAAGCCAAATGATTTTATGGTCATCAGTGGCGATGATCCGTTAACCCTTCCTTTCATCGCATTGGGTATGAAGGGTGTTATTTCGGTGGTAGCGAATGCCTATCCAAAACAATATTCGGCTATGGTAGCCCATTGTTTACGTGGTGATTTTAGTGCCGCCCGCCCACTTCACTATCGGTTGCTTGATACCATAAAAAATATGTTTGCCGATGGGAGTCCAGGTGGTGTGAAGGCGTATCTGAAATTATTGAACCTATGTGAAGAAATCGTTCGCGAACCACTTGAGGTTGTGGGAGAGCAAACGAAAAGGAAAATTAGTAAGGATTATGAAAATTTGAAAAATTTAGGATGATTGAAGTTAGAAATATTTCGAAGTCATTTGGTGATAAGCGGGTGTTGAATAGTATCAATATGACCTTTTTACCTGGAAAATGCAATATGGTGATTGGTACCAGTGGCAGCGGTAAAAGCGTCTTGATGAAACTGATGGTGGGGCTTGAAGTACCCGATGAAGGCGCGATTTTATTTGATGGGAATGATTTCACGAATATGGATTACGACGATAAAATTGTGATCCGAAGACAAATAGGAATGCTGTTTCAAAGTTCGGCACTTTTCGATTCTTTATCGGTAGAAGATAATGTAGGCTTTCCTCTGAAAATGTTCAGTACCATGTCGAAAGAGGAGCAAAAAGAACGGATCAACTTTTGTTTAAAGCATGTGAAGCTGGAGAATCAGAATCATAAGTTCCCGAGTGAATTAAGTGGGGGAATGAAAAAAAGGGTAGGTATTGCAAGAGCGATCGCACTAAACCCGAAATATTTGTTTTGCGATGAACCCAATTCCGGATTAGATCCACTAACTTCGCGTATCATTGATAATCTTATTCAAGAGATTACCGAAGAGTTTAAGACCACTACGATTGTTAATTCACATGACATGAAAAGCGTTTTTGATATCGGTGATAATATTTTATACATTAATAATGGTAATAAATGGTGGGAAGGAAGTAGGGAGGCCATAAAAGTAAATACGAATAAGGAATTAAATGAATTTGTGTCGGCATCGTTCTAAATAACAAAGCATAATAAATTTATCAAAATGAATATTTTTAAAACCGGAGTAACATTTTTAACGCTACTTTTTATTTTTAGCTCTTGTCTTTTTTTTAAGAAGGGTGCTAAAGAGGACAATAACTCCACTGCCAGCTCTGAAAAGCCGATTGATTTCAAACACATGACAGAGATTGTTTTTGGTTGGGGTGGTGGTTTTACCGGAATGATCGAGAGTTATCAACTATCGAAAGACGGAACGTTAAAGCTAGGTACTGAGATTAAGAAAAAGGTCGACTCTAAAACCATGAAAGTCGTATTAGCCGCATTTAAAAAAGTGAATTTCGCCAAAACGAGGCTCAATGATCCAGGTAATCTATACTATTTTATGGCCATTAAGGCAGGTAATAATGAGCAACGCCTTATTTGGAATGATCAAACAGAACTCCCTGTAGAAGTGAAGGCCGCATACGATTTGTTGATCAAAACAACCATTCAACAATAGTACAAACGATTTCGGGTACTTCACTTTTCAACACCATTCGTGTTGAAATCATTGTGAATTAAAAGGTTTAATTCATTACGTTTGCATATCGTCATTGAAATGAAACATCGTCTCACCCTTTTTATTGTCATTTGTGCCATGGTTTCGTGTAAAACAAAGATCGACGATACCTTGCGTTTAACCGGAGAAGAATATGTTAATAATAAAACAGGAAGCTGGATCATTTACAAAGTCGATTCCATTGTGTTGAATGATTTTCACGCACCCAATCAAGGCATTGATTCCTTTCGTTATCAAGTAAAAGAATTAATTTCAGAGAAGTTTATCAATACATCGGGGAAGGAAACCAATAGAATTGAGCGGTATAAAAGAGATAATGATACACTACCTTGGCAGATTACTAATATTTGGACAAGTAATTTAAGTGCTTCAAGCTTTGAAAAGGTGGAAGAAAATATTCGTTATGTGAAATTGTCCTTCCCTGTTTCTGAAAATAAATATTGGAGCGGCAATCAATTTAACATATTGACACCATGGGATTATACGTATCAGCATATTAAGGCCGTCAGCCGTGTTAACGGCGTTACATTTAATAACACACTCACGGTTATGCAGAAGGATAGTGTGGATGATAATTTTATTGAAAAACGTTTTGCAATAGAAATTTATGCAGAAAATATTGGCATGATTTATAAGCAAATCGATACCCTTGAAATTCAAAATAATATTAAGAAAGGTTTGTTATATCGCCAAACCGCTATTGATTGGAGCAAATAATGAAACAACTACTTACCGCCTTTGGTGTTGCCTTGATGATGATAGCACAGGCTCAAAAACACAGCTATCTTTATTTTATTGGATTTAAAGATAAAAACAATTCAAGTTATAGCGTGAAAAAACCGCAAGAGTTTTTATCTGCTAAAGCCATGCAACGACGCGCTAAATACAATGTGAAGATTGAGGAATCGGACTTGCCGGTGAATGCATCATACATCAATAATATATGTGGTAAGAAAATAAAATTTAAAAGTTCAAGCAAATGGCTCAATGGTATTCTGGTGGAAGTTTCTGATACCAATTTTATTCAAGATGTTGCTGAAATTAGTTTTGTAGCTACCGTACAGCGGGTGGCGCAATACGAACGAATACAAAAAAGCAGAGAAATATTTATTGAAGAGGAGAGCTCCGTCACGGAAGGTGAGAAGGAAAAATTGACGTCTGAAGAACTGCAAAACATTTATGGAAATTCGTTCGACCAAATTCAAATGTTACAGGGAATTGCTTTGCATCAGATGAAATTTACCGGTGAAGGAATTACCATCGCTGTTTTGGATGCAGGCTTTTTAAACGCACATAAATTGAAATGGTTTCGTCAACTGCAAAGAAACAATCAGATTGTTTTATGTAAAGATTTTGTTGATAACGACAACTATGTTTTCGACGGAAATGCTCATGGTCTGGAAGTTTTAAGTTGTATGGCCACCGGTGATACCGGTTCTTATGTGGGCACTGCACCGAAGTCGAAATATTTATTATTGCGAAGTGAAGATGCCGAAACAGAGCAATTGGTCGAAGAAATTAACTGGTCGGTTGCAGCGGAGTTTGCCGATAGTTGCGGGGTTGATTTAATTACGACCTCTCTTGGATACAATGTTTTTGATGATACGAAATCAAGTCATACCAAGGAGCAGTTGAATGGGAAAACAGCCTTGGTAACACGAGCGGCAGAAATGGCATTTAGTAAAGGAATGGTGGTGGTTTGTAGCGCCGGTAACGAAGGCGATAACCCATGGCGACATATTGGATTCCCTGCCGATGCACCCCATGCACTTACCATCGGTGCCGTTAACAGGAATAGGGTCATCGCATCTTTTAGTTCACAAGGGCCTACTGCCGATGGCAGGATAAAACCGGATGTAAGCGCCTTGGGCGTTTCTGCCGCCGTGCAAACGCCGGATGGTGAGATTAGTATGGCCAATGGCACATCCTTCTCTGCACCAATTACAGCGGGTCTTGTGGCATGCTTAATGCAGGCACACCCGTTGAGCTCACCGCAACAAATTAATGATGCCATACGTCAAAGTTCCGACCGTGTGGGAATCCAAGATACTATTTATGGCTTAGGAATTCCTGATTTTTATTTAGCCCATTGTCTTTTGGGCGATTCTGCTTTCGACACCACAAAAGATCATTTGATCAACGTGAACTATAATGTCGACGATAAGCTACTCTCATTTACCATTTATAGCGCTTCACTTCAAATTTTTGGTTTCAAGCTTATTGCTGAAAATGGTAATATAATAAAAACGGGCACTCAACAATGTCATGGGAAGAAATTTCAGCATTTTTATATTGATGAATTAACCTTACCCGTGTCAACCAAAGGATATGGTTTTCTGTTGGAGAACGATGCCCATCAAACGTTTATCAAGTTGTTTTAAGGAGTTGCATTGAACCAACAACAGCAGCGATGGGCTATTTCTGAAGGGATATCGTTGCCGCACCGAATAAGAGGTTATTGGTTGATCGGCTTCTTCTTAATCGAACCGAGTAGGAGTGGCGTAAAAAATACGAGTAATGTTATGATGGAGAAAATAAAATCGGCTTTCTCATTTTCTGCAATAAGGCATAGCCATTCCCAATGCATTAAACTGCAACAAAAGGAAAGTAAAAGCTTGAAACCGAGTAGTCCGATCACTATAAATGCAGCCGAATTGAGTAACGGAAATCGATGCATTAATTTTACAAATAATGTGGCTACCATTCTCATCGTGAGTATTCCAATAAAAACACCAATCCAAATTAAATAAATATTGTCTTTAGCATAAACAACTGCGGCAAAAACATTGTCTAACGAAAACACTAAGTCCATCATCTCAATCATGGCAACGGTGCTCCAAAAGGTGCCAAGATATCGTTTTAAGAAGAGAAATAGTTTCGTGTTGTTTTTTTCGATGGTTACTTCATGGGAGGGCGTTGCTTTCGTAAAATAATGGAAACAGAGATAGAGTAAATAGATTGCTCCAACAAATTTTAGCCAAATTACTTTAATAAGATAAGACGCAAAAAGTAAGCATAATCCCCTAAATATATAGGCAAATAAAATACCTATTCGTAACGCACGAGCCCTTTGCCTGTCCGGTAAATCCATCACCATTGTGGCCAGTACTGCCGCATTATCGATACTTAATAAGCTTTCGATGATGATTAGGTTTAGAATAATGATTCCAGCAGCATGAAGGTCATCTCCAAAAACAAGTTGTATTATATCAATCAGCATGAAATTAAATATAGAATATGGTAGGGGATGAAAGGTGCATTAATTTCGATAAAATGATTACAAAGATAAGCAAAGGTGCTTTTACGACTTAATTTAAATCTTCGGAGTAAATAAAAAAGCCATTCAGCGTTATTGAATGGCTTTTTATTTGTTTTGATATGGGTATTACTCAGCCGCAGGTGTTGTGTTTTCGGTGGAAGTCGTTACCTCCTCTACCGGGGTGGTTTCCTCTACTTCTATTGCTACCGGAGCCACTAATGCCTCCAACTCTGCTTTGCGTTTAGCTGCAAATTTTTCGGTACGAGCGATATTCACTTTTGTTTCTGCCTCCATGGATGCCTTACGCGAAGCCACTTTGGTTTCACCGATATTGGTTTTTTTAGCTTCAACTTTCGTAGCTTTTGCCTCTATCCAAGCGTTGAATTTTTCCTCCACTTGCTCTAATGTCAAGGCGTTTTTCTTTACGCCTTTCAGTAGATGGTTTTTATATAATACTCCTTTGTAAGATAAAATAGCACTAGCGGTATCCGATGGGATAGCTCCTGTACCTAACCAATACAAAGCCCTATCGAAATCCATATTGATGGTAGCCGGGTTTGTGTTGGGATTGTAGTTGCCAATACGCTCAATAAATTTACCATCGCGTGGTGAATGAGAATCTGCAATTACAATGTGAAAGTAAGCGTTGTTTTTACGTCCGAAACGTTGAAGTCTGATTTTGGTTGCCATGGGTAATTAATGAATAATTGTTATGGGTGAATAATTTTTAAGGAGCGCGAAGATACGCTTTTTGCATCGATATAAAAAAGTAAATTAAGAATTGCGCGAAGATTTATGGATTAATTGGGTATTTCAGTATTTGATGTGCTGGCGAAAATAAAATGATCCGCAAAGACCGTATCAATGCTGTTTCGTCATTCCTATTCTGAAGCCCTCCTTTCGCAGATCCTAGGTCCATGAACAAGTTACCATTGACGTATTT
>CANNQU010000006.1 GCA_947507965.1 Bacteroidota bacterium | reverse complement strand
ATCGATCTAATTTAGAAATTATTTGAGAAAACAATGTTAGATTTGCCATAGGAAGGGGGGCTTTTGAAGAACCTCAAAGGTAACTCTGAGGAAAAGACTTCCCTTTCCTTTTTTTAAACGTTTAGGACGCTATTGGTTACAAATATACAAAAAATAATATTGTATTAACAATTTTGTTTTTTATTTTATTTAAGAAGATAATGGATGGCATTCCCAGGAACGAACAGTAGCCTCCCTTGTTGACTCTTTATGGTTTAAAAAATCGCCCAATATAACTCCCATTTATTTTTAGATAGTAACCTCCTACCGACAACGACGAAATATTTATCCTGTTAACACAAATTCCTTCTGTAAACACCAATGCTCCGGAGAGATTATAAATTTCGATTAGCGTCTGTTCAGAGATCTTCATGTTTAATTCAATTTCGTGATGTACTAACGTATTTTTTATTATCGGTTCATCACCGTTGGCACCACGATTCATAATGCCTCTTCCAATAGCGATACGCTTTAAAAGGGTATCGGCGGTAAATGCATCGGGTATTCCATAGCCATAGAGCGTGTCGGGGTTGGCAAAGCGATCAGCACTTTGTATAACAGCATGGATAAGCTCTATATTCGTGACATATTTATTTTTCTGCATCAGGCAGGCACACATTCCTGAAATCAGAGGAGAAGAAAAGGAAGTGCCTGTTCCAAATCCAATAGTATTCGAAGTGCTATAATAAGCCGTCCCACCCCCAACGGCCATTACATCTGGCTTCATTCGTCCATCAGCCGATGGCCCTTGTCCGCTATTGGCTACCCTTGTTTTTGAGCCATCAACCGAGCCAACACATAAGATGCTATCGGCATCACTCGGAGCTGTAATTTTTCGGAATAACTTATCGCCTTCGTTTCCTGCACTATTAACGATTAAGATTCCTTTGCGGGTGGCTATTAAAGCAGCCTTGGTAACAATGGCCGTTTTACCATCCATATCCGAAGGAGAATAATTTATACCCGCATCAAAATCACTATAGCCCAATGAAGACTGAATAATTCTCACCCCGGCGCTGTCGGCCCATTCGGAAGCACGCATCCAATTATACTCTTCGATATGTGTTTCGCTACCGGAGTTCTCCGTACGTGCCAAAAGAAAATCAGCATCGAAACCACTGCCGATGATTTCCCCATCTAATTTAGAGGCAAGAATGGAGAACACAATCTCACCATGGCCATCATCCAAATATACATCCCCATCCTCGGTAACAAAATCACGAGTGGCTTTTATTCTATTCCTTGAACGAAGATATTGAAACGCATTTACGTTGTTCACATTATTAAATCCTGCATCCAATATCGCGATAAGAATATGGTTTCCGGTGTACCCTTGATCATGCAGTTTATCCAAATTCAACATGGTAATTTGTGTGACGGCACTTCCATAATTATAAATACTTTGTGCAGAAGCCGTATGGGTTTCACAGCTAGGATATTCATCCCAAAGCTCAATTTTAGAAACCATTGGTAGTTGCAATATAACATGCATGTTTTGCACTGAGGTAGAAACCAACGCTGCATTAAGCCATTTGGAAGAACTTAAGACATTGAAGTTATTACCTTTTAGAAGATTCAAATAAGCTGGGCACACGGGATTATCTAAAAAATCAAACTTACTATTGCATAGCATCCGCCGTTCGATAGCTTGTTGCGATAAGAATCTCTCTGGATGAAGTAAATCGTATTCAGCAGTAGGCCCTTTATCCTTAAAATAAACTAATACCTTACGCTGTGCATTGGCGGCAAACAAGGAAAAACAAGTGAAAATTATTAACGAAATGCGCATTATTTGTACAGCAAATTAAGAAATAAATATGGAATATTGTTGTGTTTTATTTGCAAAACAACAGATACCCTAAAAACGATACGATTGATGATCCGAGAACAATTAGAAACCGTACTAAAAGAATATATTCCGGAGCTATCGGTTCCATTAATTGCTTCATGGATTCAGGAACATCGTCTTCATTTGCATATCAGTAATCGACGTAGCACCAAGTTAGGCGACTACCGGGCACCAGCCAATGGCAACACGCATCGTATTAGTGTTAACCATAATTTAAATCCTTTTGATTTTTTGATCACCTTGATCCATGAATTTGCACATCTTACGAATTGGGTTAAAAACAAACACCACGTAGCACCTCATGGCAATGAATGGAAAGAAGAATATAAACGATTAATCCAACCATTTTTGCAACTCCCAATTTTTCCAGATGATGTAAAATTGGCACTACGTAAGCATTTTATCAACCCAAGTGCCAGTTGCAGTGATTTACACTTGCAACGGGTTCTAAAAACATACGACACCCGAAAGGACTTAAGTATTACAACGGTAGAACGGATTCCAATGGGTGCTTATTTTAAATTGCGTAATGACCATGTTTTTAAAAAAGGCGTTTTACGACGAACACGATTTGAGTGCGTGGATATTACGAATGGTAAAATATACTTAGTTAGTGCGATGGCAGAGTGCAAACGTATTGAAAACAAATGAAGGCGATACATCGCGAGTGTTCAATGACTATCGCTCCCATTTTCTCCTCTCACTCCCATCGTGCTTAAGCACTACCCATTTTTTATTGGAGGCAAGTTTCAGGAAACGCTTGCGAAGCATTTTAGGGTAAAAATTTGACCTTATCATACCTAAACGAGATCGTGGTTTAAAAAATTCGAGTTGCGAAAAAACATCATAAACAGCAGCGGCGCAGCGCATACCTAAAAAAGCATAATCGTAAGGGTCTTTGCCGCAGTAGCTTTGTTGAATCGATTTAAGTTTTGCAAACTGGTCGTACGATAATGGTATAACGATTGACGCATATTTATTATTAATGGTATCCTGTATCCAAGCACTCATCGCTTGAGTTATCCAGTGATGATGCAAATTTTTCTTAGCGCCAAAAACACGAACTTTCCCTATGAATTTAAAACTAAAAACAGAGTCTCCAATTTGTACGCTGACATGTCCTCCATGCAAGCCACCAAAGCGTTTTTTCTCCACATCGCGAAAATTTTTCTTTGGCTTAGAGCCATAAAAAAAATGCACTTTCACAACCTCAGAATCACCTTGTGCCGAGACATGGGTTACAAAAAAGAAAATAAAAAAAAGAAAAAGGAATTTCACTATCAACGAAAATAACAATATTAATCTAAAAATGCAGAAGCCATGTGTTGTTTAACACATGGCTTCTGCATTTTATTAATTCAATTAATTTGTAGATTTCACAATTTCCTGAAATACTTCAGGATGGTTCATTGCTAAATCGGCTAATACTTTACGATTTAAACCAATGTTCTTTTGGTTTAATGCATTAATAAGTTTCGAATAGGTTGTACCATGCATACGAGCTGCAGCATTAATACGTTGGATCCATAAGGCACGGAATTCACGTTTTTTTGTTTTACGGTCACGGTAAGCGTAGCCTAAACCTTTGTCGATACTGTGTTTAGCAACCGTTAAAACATTTTTACGGGCTCCGAAATAGCCTTTGGCTAATTTTAAAATTTTCTTTCTCCTGCGTCGCGATGCGACAGCGTTTACGCTTCTTGGCATTTTATTTAAATAAATTATGGCTAAAGTGCAGGCCTCACTGGGCTTGTCTTTGGTACTTTTTACCGGGTTATTAACTCCACCTCTCGATTTAACTCAAAAAGGTTTTTCATTTAGATTGACCACCGAGGGTTAATCGTTGACTTTCTAGGCTAACAAAAGCATTTTCTTAACACGATATTCATCGCCCTTAAAAACGTATGCAGTTTTTGCTAGATTACGTTTCTGCGTTGTTTCTTTTTTAGTTAGGATATGGCTTCTATAAGCTTGTCCGCGTTTAATTTTACCAGTAGAAGTAACGCTAAACCGCTTCTTTGCTCCTGAATTGCTCTTTAATTTTGGCATGATGTATTGATTATTAATTCTTTTTTATTCTGTATTGATTTAAGTAAACGACTGATTTGTTTAGCACCTACACTTTCAAAAGGTCACCGTTACCGAACCTTATCCCTTCTTTGGAGCAATCATAATCGTCATTTTTCTTCCCTCCATTTTCAAACCTGTATCTACTTTCCCTAATTCTTCCAACCGTTTCACAAACTCTTCAAGAAGTAAACGTCCTCTTTCTTTATATATAATTTCACGACCTTTAAACATAACCAGCGCTTTTACCTTATCTCCGGCTTTCAAAAACTCTTCAGCATGCTTCACTTTGAAATCAACATCATGCTGGTCGGTATTAGGGCCAAAACGAACTTCTTTTACTTCCTGTTTGTGAGAGTTGGCTTTAATCTCCTTTTTCTTTTTCTTTTGTTCGTATAAGAACTTTTTATAATCTACAATACGGCAAACGGGTGGCACTGCATTGGGTGAAATCTCCACCAAGTCCAGGCCCAAATCATCTGCAATATCCATTGCTTCAGCAAGTTTCACTACACGAGCTTCAATATCTTCACCTACAATTCGTACTTCAGGCGATTTTATAAATCCGTTGATGTTATGCTCTGCAACCCTGCGCTGAGGGAAACGACGGTTACTATTGTAAGGACCACTGCTGGGCTTTTTTGGAGGTAATGCCAAGTATTATAATTTATTTTATTGCATTTTTTATTTAAAAAACAAGCAGCTCAATGCAAGCTAAAAGTTACTCGTTTTCTGCAAGCTATGCCTGCAACTATCTATTTCAATTTTTCATCTTCCGTGGCTTGTTTGAAATGCGTTACAAAATCCTGCATCCCCATTTTTCCAAGGTCACCTACGCTATGTCTTCTCACCGCGATATTCTCTGCTTCTTCTTCTTGCTCTCCAACGATAAGCATAAACGGTATTTTTTTTACCTCTGCGTTCCTTATTTTCTTCCCAATCGTTTCATTGGAATTATCAATAAGTCCGCGAATATCGTAATTTTCTAAAAATTTAGCAACTTTTTCTGCATAACTTTCAAATTTTTCACTCACCGGTAGAATAATATACTGCTCAGGAGTAAGCCAGAGTGGGAAATTACCCGCACAATGTTCAATTAATAAACCCATAAATCGCTCCATGCTTCCAAAAGGAGCACGATGTATCATTACCGGACGATGTTTTTGGTTATCGGCTCCTATATATTCCAATTCAAAGCGTTCGGGCAAATTATAATCTACCTGTATCGTTCCAAGTTGCCAGCTTCTGCCAATGGCATCTTTAACCATAAAATCTAATTTCGGGCCATAAAACGCCGCTTCTCCATATTCGATATACGTCTTCATACCTTTTTCGGCAGTAGCTTCAATAATCGCATTTTCGGCCTTTTCCCAGTTTTCGTCGCTACCAATATATTTTGACCGGTTCTCCTTATCACGAAGGCTTATTTGTGCTGTATAGTTTTCAAATCCAAGCGATTTAAAGACATAAAAAACAAGATCTATAACACGTTTAAATTCTTCTTTTATTTGATCGGGACGACAGAAAAGATGCGCATCGTCCTGAGTAAATCCTCGAACTCTCGTTAATCCATTGAGTTCTCCACTTTGCTCGAAACGATATACGGTACCAAACTCTGCCAATCGCACCGGTAAATCGCGGTAGCTTCGTGGCTTGGTCTTGTAAATTTCGCAATGGTGCGGACAGTTCATCGGTTTCAGCATATACTCTTCGCCTTCCGGTGTGCGTATGGGCTGAAAAGAATCTTTACCATATTTCTCCCAATGACCACTGGTCTCATACAAATCTTTTTTACCGATATTCGGTGTGATGACCGGCAAATACCCCATACGCGTTTGTGCTTCACGCATAAATCGTTCGAGGCGTTCGCGTATCATGGCACCTTTAGGTAGCCAGAGCGGTAATCCTGCCCCTACCTTTTCACTAAAAGCAAAGAGCTCCATCTCTTTACCCAACTTTTTATGGTCACGCTTTTTTGCTTCTTCCAATAATCGCAGATGCTCTTCCAATTCCTTTTGTTTTTGAAAAGTAACCGCATAAATACGAGTAAGCATCTTGTTTTTCTCATCGCCACGCCAGTATGCCGCAGCAACATTCATAATTTTTGCAGCCTTAATAAAGCCGGTACTTGGAATATGAGGGCCTTTGCATAAGTCAGTGAAATTTCCTTGTGTATAAAAGGTTATTTCGCCGTCATTTAAGCCTTCCAATAAATCTAATTTATAGTGGTCGCCTTTCTCGGTGAAATATTTTATCGCGTCGGCTTTACTAATTTCTTTACGCTCAAAAATCACATCTCTGCGTGATAATTCAATTATTTTATCTTCTAATTTCTTAAAGTCGTCAGCTCCAAAAGACTTACCGCCTAAATCGATATCGTAATAAAATCCAGCCTCAATAGGAGGACCTATTCCAAACAATGTTCCAGGATAGAGTGCTTCGATGGCTTCGGCCATAATATGTGCGGAAGAATGCCATAAGGTCTTTTTACCATCGGTATCATTCCCGGTAAGTAAAATAACATTCGCATTTTGATTAATGGCACGGGATGCATCCCATACTTCTCCGTTAACTTTAGCAGCTAAAACATTGCGGGCTAAGCCGGCACTAATGCTTTGTGCAATTTGCATCGCAGTTGTTCCTTGCTCGTATTCACGAACACTGCCATCGGGCAGAGTAATATTTATATTCATTGACTATTTAAATCCTATACTTCTTAAACCGATAATGTTTAATTAGAGTGAAACGCGAAGATACGAAAAAGTGTTGGGCTTTTGAAGCTGGTCTAATGATTCGAGATGCCCCACTACCCTTACCAATATAAAATTTATACCGATCGAAATTCATAGAAGCTTATTACTTCGTTCGTTTCATGATCATCTGGGCAAACGCCCGAAATTTGGTCTTCGATTCATCGGAGATATTCACTGGTTTTAACGCCTCCAAGGCCATGTTGTAAAAGTGTTGCTGTTCTTGCTCGGCAGCCTGTTTGGCACCTGTTTCGATAAACAATGCTTTTACAGTGGCTACTTTCTCATTCGAGCTTGTGTTGTCGGATTTCAACCAATACTTCAAGTTCTCAAGTTGTGTTACATCAGCTTTTTGCAATGCAGTGATAAGCAAATATGTTTTTTTGTTTGATAAAATGTCACCACCAATTTGCTTGCCAAACGCCATTGCATCTTCGGCGAAAGCATCAAGTAGGTCATCGTGCAACTGAAAAGCGATGCCGAGGTTTTTACCAAATTCATAGAGTGCTAAAGCATCTTCTTTTTGGGCACCCCCTATACGTGCACCCAAATAAAAGCTACAACCCAAAAGCACCGATGTTTTAAGCATTATCATATTCAAATATTCAGGAATGTCAACCTGCTCGCGTGACTCAAAGAGCATATCTAGCTGCTGCCCTTCACAAACTTCTATAGCCGTTTTATTAAACATGGTGAGCGCCTCTTGAAGGAATAAATGAGGCAGCTCCTGTAAAAACAAAATCGACTTAAACATCAACATATCTCCACATAAAATGGCTGTCGGGGTATCCCATCTTTCATGTACGGTGGGCATTCCCCGGCGAAGTGGGGCCGAATCCATAATGTCATCATGCACTAAAGTGAAATTATGAAAAACTTCGATTGCCATTGCTGCCGGCAGCGCCTCCTTAAAGGAGTTTTTATAGGCATCGCAAGCCATAAGCAACATGACAGGGCGGAATCTTTTTCCGCCAAGCTTCATTAAATAATTTGCTGGTTCATATAAACGATCAGGAAACCCCTCAAAAGGATGATGGGAAAGATACGCTTCAAAGGAACTCAGATAGGTTTCTATGGTGGTCATATGGGGCAAAGATAAGAGGCATACTTCGTATATCGTGATTCAAAAATTATGATTCGCAAATTAACAAAATACAATGGATGTAAGCCTCTTGAGAAACCCGTTTTTAGAGATGCATTACCATTTACCATTTACGAAGCGTATCTTTGCGCTTTTGTTATGAGTAGAATATTAGCCATTGTAGGCAGACCCAATGTAGGAAAGTCAACCCTCTTTAATAGGCTGGTGGGCAAACGTGAGGCAATCGTTGATGATAGCTCTGGGGTAACACGAGACCGGCATTATGGTACCTGTGAATGGAACGGTCAATCCTTTACCGTGGTTGATACAGGAGGTTTTGTTGAAGGCAGTAATGACATCTACGAAGCCGCCATTCGACGTCAGGTTAATATTGCCATAAGCGAAGCCGCTGTAATCCTGTTTATGGTTGATGTTACAGAAGGTATACACCCCTTAGACGAAGAAGTAGCAAAGCTCCTACGTAAATGCAAGAAACCAATTTTACTTGCCGTAAATAAAGTAGATAATAACGAACGTCTATTAAGTGAAGGCGTATTTTATAAATTTGGCCTTGGTGATATTTTTAGTATTAGCAGTGCCAGCGGCAGCGGCACGGGTGAATTACTCGATAAAGCAGTTGAATATATAAAGGAGGAGAAGGATATCGACGATTTCTCCAACCTACCCAAGATAGCCATCGTTGGTAAACCAAACGTTGGTAAATCGAGTTTAATTAATGCATTACTTGGGGAGGAGCGTACCATAGTAACGGATATTGCAGGTACCACACGCGACACGATACACACTCGTTACAACGCTTTCGGGCACGACTTCATGTTAATTGATACTGCCGGCATCCGCAAAAAACAAAAGGTGCATGAGGATATTGAATATTACAGTGTAATGCGGAGTATTAAAGCACTGGAAGAATGCGATGTGTGTTGCTTAATTATTGATGCTCTGGTTGGCATCGAAAAACAAGACCTTAGCCTATTGCACCTTGCCGAAAAGAATGGAAAAGGTGTCGTAATCCTTGTAAATAAATGGGATTTAATTGAGAAGGACAATAAAAGTACCGTGCAATTTGAGAAAGAAATTAAAGAAGCAACCGCACCCTTCACGGACATTCCCGTGCTATTTATTTCGGCACTTAACAAACAAAGAATTCATAAGGCGGTAGAACTTTTCATGCAGGTGAACGAAAACTTAAAACGCCATATCTCAACACATAAGCTGAACGAATTCTTAATTAACACCATAGAAAATTACCAGCCACCTGCGGTGAAAGGGAAGTTTATTAAAATTAAATTCATTACCCAGTTACATACCAAGACCCCTTCCTTTGTTTTATTTGCCAATCTTCCTCAATATATTCAAGAAAGCTACAAACGCTATCTGGAAAATAAATTCCGCGAAGCCTATGAATTCACCGGAGTGCCTCTGAGATTATATTTCAGGAAAAAATAAAAACCACTATTCTTTAGCGAATTTTTGAGCTTCACGTCCAATGGCAATTAAATAAACGCCCACCGGAAGTGAACGAATATCGAGGTGGGTATTAATCTCGCTTATTTCACCCCTGATTACACATTGTCCGATAGAATTATAAATTGAATACGAGCTGTTCCTGGGTAGATACTCATTTACGATATTCAACTCCATTGCTGTTGGGTTGGGATAAAGCCTAAACCCAGCTTTATTACTTGTTCGATCAAGTCCAGTTACTTGTTTTCTATAAACCAAGCTCAGCTCTCCTAATTTTAAAGTTGAAAAATTGAAACTATTAAATCCATTCAGCAGATTATCTGAAGGCGCAATATAAACGGTGGTGCCCGTATTATAATCGTTATTTAAAAGGTCAAGATCATCTGGAAATATTGCATTATTATAATTCTGTACCTGAAAATCGTTTTTTGAGATCGACGTTCCAATTCTATTCTTTACACTATCCTGTGTCAAGTTAAATTCGGAAGGAAGGTAAAATAACCTTATTCCCACAGGCTGCGTAGGAGTAATACTTGATTGAAGCCATAGGTTTCTCACAAAATAATATTGGTCTTTTTTGTTTGGATGTACCCCTATTCGTTCTAAACGAAGCGTATTCTGCACGACATTTAACCCATAACATACCGACCCTAGACTACTTCCATTGGGATTAATTTGTGCGATCAGTGCATTTTGGTCATCTCTCAAATCGATCCAGTTGCTTCCGCTCACTATCGTACAAGGTGCAGCAGCACTAAAGATGCCAGCAATGGAACGTATCTCGGTAGCGTAGATCGAGATATCGTCGATGGCAAAATTAGTTCCTTTTTTACCCAACGCCTCAAAAGCGATTAATATTTTAGCTTGACCGGCAAAAGGCGAAATATCAATATCTGCTCGATTCCATTGTGGGGAAGCATAGTCACTTTGATAACGACTTAACGTATATATATTTAACCAGCTAGCCCCATCATCTGATGATATTAATACGCTTAGAGAGTCTGTTTTTAAAGCATTTAAACTATTGAAGGTCATATAGAATGAAAGCGTCGCATGAGAATTTAATGATGAAAAATCGAAGCAGGGAGAAATCAGTCGGGAGGTAGCATTCGTAGAAAAACTATCAGCATTAAATACGGCCATATAACTTCCGGAATGTGCAGGCATGCTTGGATTGGTTAACACATTTGAAATTCGCCATTGCTCATTACTTCCTCCTGTTGACGACCAGTTAGGAGTACTTACCGCGAAATTTTCGGTATAAGGGAATGAACTAACGATAGCCTTTGTGGAGACGTAATAATTACTTATGGTATCATTCGCCGCATTTATATCTGCCCAAAAACTACAATATAAAGTAAAATAATAGGGGCCTGCCAAACTAAGATTAGCCGGTGCGATAAAATTATAATTTACCAATCCATTAACAGGCAAATCAAAAGGAAAAGTAAAATATTCGTCAACGGGAACGCCGGTATTAATTTTATACGACACTGTAATTACCGTACCTGCAGGAACCATTAGGTTTCCTTTATTCCGAATGGCGATACGAACCGTTTCTGCATTGCCAAGGCCGCATTTGCTAATGGGTGACATAACTGATGATAAACTGAGATCGTTATATACATTATCGTGGATGACCACGCTATCAATGGCAGCACCTTCATCGTTCACTGTTGCATCACTTTTAAAATGAAAACGAAACTGTACATTACTTTGAGAGGCAAAACTCACTAAATTTATGGTATATCGATTCCACAATAAATTATCACCACTCCATTTAGGGGGTGCTATGCCACCCAAAGAGGACGTATTATTATATGCTGCCATAAAATTGGAGGAATCCACCCGTTGCCAACTAGCTCCACCATTAATCGAAGACTCTAACACCATGGCATCGTAATTGGATTGAATCTTAAAACGCATAAGAAAACTTATCTCCGGATTAACCAAAGCAGAAAAATCGAAACACGGAGAATAGAGCGCATTATTTGAATTGTGGGCATAATTGTTAAACGGGTTGGTGAGCCAACATTGCTGTCCATTGGGTGTAAAGCTTATGATTGGTTTCACCGGGAAATTCCAATCCCATTCATTAATCGAACTACCCGATATCGACTCCCCATACCAAGTACCTTCGCTTATCTCAAAATTTTCACTATACGGAAAAGTGTTTATCGATGCTCTGGAGAGTATCGGGAAATTATATAACGTATCATTAACCTTATCACTGTCATTAGCTAGGCTCGTCCAACTTTTTATGATATAGTACCCAGCAACCGATAAATTTAGTTTCGCACTAAACGTATGATATAATGAGTCGTTCAGATTAAATGCGGATGTGAGAGTTATCGTATCCATTCCTGCCGAAATGAAGAGATTATTAAAATCGACCATTCTAAACCCAGCGAGAAATTTTGTACCCGCGGGGAGTTGTTTCCCGTAGTTTTTCAACTTCACCCCAAGTGGCGTTAAGGAAGTAAGTCCACAACCATTTACAGGGCTAATAACACCAGAAACGCCAATATCTTTACTATAAATATCTGTGATGGTAATGCTATCAAAGGCTACACCTTCATCGGTAGTGCTTAAGTCGCTCGCAAAATGCAAGCGAAATTTTACATTACTTTGCCCTGCAAAACCCAACAGAGGAGTAATAACTCTCTGCCATCCGGAACTTATCCCACTCCACTGAGGGGATGTTAAAACGCCGACATTGGAGGTATTATTATATCCGCCTTGCAAAAAATTGGTTACTTTTATCCAACTAAGACCTCCGTTTATCGTGGACTCTAAAATACATCCATCATAGTTGTTTTCGGTACTGAATTTTAACGAGAAGGAGAGCGTCGGAAATGCTGCATTACTTAAATCAATACAAGGTGATTCTAAAACATAGTTAGAAAGGTCGTCATAGTCGCCATTAACTTTTGTTATCCAGCAGTTCGTGCCGCTTGCTGCACCAGCGATAAATGATTTGATTGGCACTCCCCACATAAAATCATTGAATGTTCCTGAAAGTGGCTTACTCGTCCATCCACCATCACTGATCTCGAAATTTTCTCGATAGGGAAGCGACGTAACGCTAATAATAGCAATAGTTTTATAAAGTGTATCATTAGCTCGGTCAGAATCACTGGGCAGTGAAACCCATATTTTAAAATCATACGACCCAAAAACATTAATATTTACCACCGTTTTGAAAGAATAGTGTATGGAATCGCCAATTGATAATGAGGCCGTTAATAGAATCGTATCCGTAATAATAGCTCCTTTATTTAATTGATAAGAGACTGGGATTTTAGTTCCTGAATTAATGGTAAGCCCAAAATTTGTAACACTTATTTTTACCCCATTGGCACCTGTCGGACTGCAAGCGTTTACGGGCGAGATGAGCGATGTCACTGTTAAATCTTTAAACGTGTTACTAATTACCACACTATCAAAAGCAACCCCTTCATCGGTAACAAAGTTATCACTTTGAAAATGCACCCGCACCTTAGCCGACGATACTCCTCCCAGCGTAGCTAATGAAACAACATAACGCATCCACCCACCATTGTCGCCACACCAAGCCGGAGGAGTAAACACGGCAATGGTAGAATTACTGTTGTACGTATTTGCAAGGATATCGGAAGCGGGTACTTTACTCCAAGTAGCCCCCCCATCGGTACTCACTTCGAGAAACAATCCATCATAATCAACTTCTGTTAAAAACCGCATGGAGAAGGAGAGTCTGGGAAGTGAAACCGCTGTAAAATTTAAGCACGGTGACTCTAAAACATAGTTTGATAAGTCGGTGTAATCGCTATTCAAATTTGTTGACCAACAATAAAGTCCGTTTACCGTGCCGTTTGTTTTTGTTTTAGTTGGTGCTCCCCAAAGCCATTCTTGCTTACCGCTGCCAATATCTTTACCGCTCCATCCTCCGTCGGTTTTTTCAAAATTCTCCTGATAAGGAAAGCTGATAATTCCACCGACTCCTATTTTCACACTATCGGAAGCACTACTATCCAAAGTAGCCATACACCTTACCATACATCGATACGCATGAGTTATTGTAGAAATAAAAGAATAGGTATTGGCGGTTGCACCCGTAATATTGGTCCATTTGCTACTTCCGGTGGTATCTATTTGCCATTGAAAGCCCAGGCCTGAGGATAGCGACGTTCCATTGAGTGAAAGGACAATTTGCTCGCCAGTGCATGGAAATAATGAACTAGACACTGCGGTACCCGCAATTGGGGTCGTAATACAAGGTGTAAGCGTATAATAAGTAAGCACCAATTTGGGAGCATTGGCCGTATTCAAATATCCTCTAAAATTATAGGTATTGGTTCCCCCGGCATCGCGCGTGAGTGCGAGTAGAGCGTAGGTACCTAGGCTAGAATTTAGGAATGCAATACCATTGGAATTTAGTACCGTATTATATAAAGCAGGAATAGGCTGTGACCATATCAAGGAAGCCAAATTACCCGATAATGGTGATGCATCTCCGCAGTCGGTAAATAAGGTAGCTGCCGAGGTTGTAAGTGGATCATGATCTAACGCAAAAACAGAGTTACTAACACTTGACCCCCCAAGGCCACCATAATTATAGTATTGAAGTGATGCCGCCGTGATGACAGTAGAACTTGACAACCCGCTTAAATCAAACTTCAAGAATGCCCGAGCATTACCATCTCCTATGCTATCCAGGTCGCCGGCCATTTTTGATGAATTGGTGGTGCTGCCGGAGTAGATCGCCGTGAGTGTTACAGATTGCGAGAAGACAACAACACGAAATAAAATGAGAAGAAATAAAAAAAAATGTTTCATTGATTAGGAGGATGCAAGATACGAATGTATGAAAATAATAGGCTATAACGAAGGCATAATAAAAAAAATCCTCTCTTCCGCCTTCGTAAAATCAGGCTTTAACTATTTTACCTTATTTTTGCAAAATCGAAAAAATCGTGCTTTGACATCCACATGGTGGATGGTGAAATGATATGAAAAATTTATTTTTACTGCTTCTTACCCTTTCCATCATGTACTCGTGTACTCATAAAACAGAGGTGAAATCTACGCCATTGGATACGCTGACCTTATTACCACCGGCCGCTTTAGATACCCTGCAATTACAAACAAGGCCTAACGACTCCCTTTTAAATACAAAACGCCACTAATTTTTCTCTTTTTTCCAACTCTTCTTTCTCCATTTCAAAGATTTTGCTATATTTGCAATCCAAAATTTTTAGCCACATGAATTTCATTAAAGTTATTGAACAAGAATATATAAAAGCAAACCTGCCAGAATTTAAAGCCGGTGATACCGTAACGGTTTCTTACAAGATTAAGGAAGGAAATAAAGAACGTACCCAGCTATTTAATGGTGTTGTTTTACAGCGTCGTAATTCAGGAATGGGTGCCAACTTTACGGTTCGCAAAATATCAAATGGCGTTGGCGTTGAGCGTATCTTCCCATTGAATAGCCCTTTTGTTGAAAAAGTGGAAGTAAATAGCCGTGGTAAAGTGCGCAGAGCACGTGTGTTTTATCTTCGCAAATTACAAGGAAAAGCAGCCCGAATTAAAGAATTACGTGTTAAGTAACGAATTCCTATAACCATAAAAATAAAAAACCCTTAGTATTATGCTAAGGGTTTTTTTATTGCGTATTATTGTCCATCCATCATGAGAAGAAAAATCGCCATTTTAGGTTCGGGAAACGTCGCCACCTTTATTGCAAGGGCTTTGCGCAAAGCAAACAACAGCATAACCCAAGTATACAGTCGCAACTTCGAGAACGCAACGACGCTTGCAAAAAAAATTAATGCCGACCCAATCGATAATATCTCCCATTTACGCGATGAAGCTGACATGGATGTGTATATCATTGCCATCACCGACGATGCGATTGGAGAGGTAGCAGCGCAATTACAAACCGATAACAAAATCGTGCTGCATACCTCTGGGGCAACCTCCAAGGAAATCTTACGTTCAACCTCCATCAATTATGGCGTGCTATATCCATACCAAAGCCTTCGAAAAGGCGATTTGATCGATGTGAATACGATGTGTATGTTTTTCGATGGAAGCAATGAGGAAACCATACAAATGATAGAGGAGCTTGCCTTTGAGATTACCAGTTACGCCATCCAAGTTAATGATGAAGAACGTTTACGATATCACCTCGCTGCTGTTTTTGCTAATAATTTCTCAAACCATTTATTTGCATTGGCCGAAAAAATGCTGCAGGATCAAGGTTTAGACTTTGAAAATTTAAAACCCATTATTTTACAAACGGCTCAGAATGCAATGCTTCAATCACCGGCTAGAAATCAAACAGGGCCTGCGATACGGGGAGATGAAAAAACAATATCAAAACATTTAGAACTCTTAAAAACAGACGACCACTTAAAAAATATTTATCTCGACTTAAGTAATAGCATAAAAAATTTTATACCCAATGCTCCTGAAGAGACAGAAATTGAAACGGAAGATTAATGGTTCTAGTCCAAAATCACCTACTATCTTATTTTTTATTTTCAGAATCCTATATAACTAAAAATACATGATCCAAAAAGAAACTATCGTATTTCTGAAGGAATTAAAGAAGAACAATTCGAAGGAATGGTTTGATTTACACCGTCAAGAATATACTAATGCAAAAACTAATTTCATTGATTTTATTGACCATTTAATCCCTAAAATTGCTGCATTTGATCCAGAAATTGCTGAAGTTAAAGCCAAAGAATGCCTTTTCAGAATTAACAGAGATATTCGGTTCAGTAAAAACAAGACCCCTTATAAATCAAATTTTGGTGCCGCTATTTGCTTTAAAGGGCGCAAGAGTACTTATCCTGGTTATTATATACAGCTGGAGCCTGGGTCGGTTTTTGTGGGGGGAGGGGCATATCTACTAATGCCTGACGAGTTGCAGAAAGTAAGGCAGGAAATTGAATATAATTCGAAAGAGTTTTTGAAAATTGTAAGATCGAAACCATTTAGAGGCACCTTTGAAGAAATTAAAGGAGAGGCCCTCATTAAGCCACCCAAAGGATTCGACTCAACCAGTGAAGCGATAAGCTATATAAAACAGAAGCAATGGTATGCGATGACAAAAATTGAAGATGAGAAAATCCTTACCAATGAGTTTGAGAAGACTATTATTCAAGCCTTCAAAACGCTTCGTCCGTTAAATGTATTCTTACAACGAGCGATGACGGACTAGCGTAGGCTGAAGCTTCCGCTGCCAACAATAAACCCTTCGCAGTAGAGCTCTACTTTATACTCGCCTTTGATTAAATTAGCATTGCCTTTATCCCATACCAGTTGAAGTTGTTGCTTGGTATTGGTATATTGAAATTCGATTTTTTGAGTGTAGGAGGTCTCATTTCCTTGGAAGGTAAAAGTCCCTCGATCGGGAGATTGAATCGTAGTTCCTCCGGGACTAATAATTTTCATATAGATAACCTTCTGATTCTTCTCTGCAACAAAATTCTCTCCCAGTTTGAAGGTGATTTTAACTCTATTAACAGAAGAAACTTTAGACGTTTCCTTTTCCTTACCTTTTACATTGTAGGTAGCTGCCGTTAAGTTTTCCGCTTTCAAAACACTTGCCACCGCAACCTTATTTTTTAGCCCTGTATTTTCAACAGTAAGATTTTCATTTTTATCATTTGCATCCTTAACATCATTCATCAAACCTACATTTTGATCTTTAAGAATGCCATTGGCTGCGTTTAAGGAATCAACTCGCTCCAATAACTTGTTACGCATACCCGTGAGTTGCTTAATTTCATCCAGAGCCCTATCCAACTGTGTTTTATCCACCTTCTTCTCTTTTATCATTTGTTGAATTTGTTTGACTTTTGCATCTAATTCTTCCTTCTGCTGATCAACCAATACATTCAACTTCTCATTACTTCCCTTATATTCATCAAGCTGTGCGAGCACATCACTATATTGCTTTTTTAGTTCTTCGTTTGCCTTTTCGGTACTTACAAGCTTTAATTCAACCTGCTTTTTCTCTTCCTTAGTATTCAAATAATTGGTAATGAATAACACATTTAATACTACCAAAACCCCAACAACGATAAGAAGTATTACTTTATTTGTTTTATTTTGATCTGCCATAGTGAAGATATAAATATTTTTGATTCAACATTTACAAAGTTACATTTTTATTTCGTTTCTCAATATCCAAAAGTGTTTCCCTTATTTTTTGAGTATTAACGGCATCACACCATAAACATTGAAATAGGCCTGAACCACCGCAGGAAGGGTATCTGGAGTATTGGTTTCCTTCTTCTGTTCGGCTATTATTTCCTTTTCCACCCGTTTCAACTGCTCCTGGTTCATATTCTCTGCCAATGCCACCAATAACGTACTTTCTTTCAATTTCATGGCCTCGCTTTTTTCCATTTCTTCACCAAACTCTACATCAATAGCCATCGTAATCTCTTCATCAATAATCCAACTACATTGAGATTCTTTTAGTCGCTCGAAAATTATTTCATAGATCGGTAAATAATCCTTACGAAAAGCATCATCAATATTGCCACAATAAAAATCACTGCTTTGAAATTTACAATCCGCATGACAAGAATGATTTACAAAGTCGGCAATGAATTGCGCACTACCACGCCATGAGCCCAGTTCCACTTTTTCATTCTCTTTTACAACGGCATTATTGCCGGAAAATATATCCCAAACACAGTTGGAGAAAAGCTCAATAAAAGCAACATAATAATCTGGTTCTTCCTTCTCATAATGTGCCGACTTAAGAAAGCCATCAAAAGTTAACGGCACCAATGGTTTGTATTCATCTCCTTTTTGCTCCACCATATAGGCATTACGATTAAATACGGAGTCAAGATAATCTTTGTAGAGTCCATCGTCGGTGCGTTCTTCATTCTCAAACCATTCGCTATAGGCCAATCCTTCCGGACAAAGAATATCCATCGTTACATCAATATCACCATAGACCTGGCTTAATAGCCCTAAATTTAAATCAATATTCATTTGTGTGCAAAAGTAATAAATAGAAAATAAATGAAAAACAATTTCGCACTTTGTACGACACCAAATGAGCATCTTCACGAATAATGAATAGTAAAGGATATAGGATTTCAGCCAATTTTGACAACGTTTCACAACCCTATCCGTGGCAGGGTTGTGTGTAGTTTGTAGACCTTACCCCACTAAAGATAGCCTTTTTTTACAAGAGCCGTTGCGATATCTTTAATATCGGAGCCCATTTTTGATGACACATTAAAAGTGATTTCGGGGTCATTAAGAATGGTTACCATCCATTCATGGCCCCCTTTACCAAAAGAGAAAGCGGTGGCAATAATGGTGCCATTAGGCAGGCAAACCTGATAAACCGTCGCTGGCTTTCCTGCGTTATACGGTTCGAGTAATTTCACATACCCGATATTATGTTTATCTTGTTTTATGATAACACCATTCACTTCTACATTAGCCTTCACATTTCGAATAACCAGCTTGGGCAAGCCTTGAGCAACACAAAAGCAGGGGAGCAAGAAAAAAAAGTTAAATAAAAATCGAGACATGGCCGTTTTTTTTACTTTTTTATAGCTTCAAAGATATAGAGATCCTCGTCGTCGTGTTTCATGAAGTAGTGCTCCCGGGCAAATTTTTCGAGGCTTTTTTCACTATAAAAGAGTTCTTGTTTCTCGGCATTCACTTTCGCGGTTTCATCGATGTAAAATTTTCGTTCATTCTGGAGTTGATGATAACTCTTGCGTAACTTGTAAATTTCATAAATATTATTCCCATCGAAAAATGCCACCCATACTATAAATGCCATGATGGTTACATAATATTTATTTTTAAGGACCGGTACTATTTTGGAGACTATTTTTCGCATGGCGTGAAGCAAAGATAAAATGAAACACTGAAACCTTAATTACAATTCACGCTTAATATTGTTGATTACTAAGGGAATGTCCATTTTCTGGACCAACCAATAAAAGATGCCAGGCTCTACAAGAGCCTAAGCATTCACATACTTAAAACGCATACCTAGAAATTCAGCGGTGTCGCCCAGTTCTTCCTCTATACGCAGTAGTTGGTTATATTTTGCGATTCGATCCGTACGGCTTGCCGAGCCCGTTTTTATTAACCCACTGTTCATTGCAACGGCTAAGTCGGCGATGGTGGTATCTTCCGTTTCACCGCTACGATGGCTCATAATATTGGTGTATGAATTACGCGTGGCTAAATTTATGGCATCAATGGTTTCGGTTAACGAACCGATCTGGTTTACTTTCACGAGTATTGAGTTCGCGATCCCTTCATCAATACCCCTTTGAAGACGCTTTACGTTGGTTACAAATAAATCATCACCCACCAATTGTATTTTACTTCCTAATTTCTCTGTTAACTCCTTCCAACCTTTCCAGTCGTCTTCAGCCAAGCCGTCTTCTATAGAAACAATAGGGTATTTTTTACACCAATCGGCCCAATAGCTCACCATTTCACTACTCGTTAATTTCTTCCCATCCGACTTTTTGAAGGTGTATAACCCCGTCTTTTCATCATACATCTCACTGGTGGCAGCATCCATGGCGATAAATACATCTTCGCCCGGCTTAAATCCTGCTTTCTCAATCGCTTGAATCACCAATTGGATGGCTTCTTCATTACTTTTAATATTGGGTGCAAAACCACCCTCGTCGCCCACATTGGTACTATACTTATTCTCTTTTAAAACAATTTTCAGACTATGAAATACTTCCACACCCATTCGTAAAGCATCACTAAACCTCTCAGCATTCACGGGCATAATCATAAACTCCTGAAAGTCGATGGAGTTATCGCCATGAGCACCACCATTCACAATATTCATCATCGGGATAGGAAGCGTATTGGCATTTACCCCTCCAATATAACGGTATAATGGCTGTCCGGAATGCGCAGCAGCAGCTTTTGCAACAGCCATAGAAACCGCCAATATGGCATTGGCGCCCATTTTAGCTTTATTGTCGGTACCATCAATTTCAATCATTACCCTATCGATCATATTTTGATCGAAGACATTGAAGCCTTTTAAAGCCTTTTGAAAATTATCATTCACATGCCTTACAGCTCTCAAGACACCTTTGCCCATGTAAATATCTTTGTTGCCATCGCGCAACTCCACGGCCTCATGAATGCCCGTGCTAGCACCACTTGGCACGGCTGCCCGGCCTACGATGCCCGATTGCGTTCTTACATCTACCTCTATCGTTGGGTTGCCTCTGCTGTCTAAAATTTGACGAGCGAATACGGAGTCGATTTGTGAGTTCATTATAAAATTGATTGATTTGAAATTACGGTAAAAAAAACTAAAAAATGATTCTTATATGAGCAGTCTGTTTTCAAACAACTCAATTATTGCTTCTCCCCTTTAAAAATTTTCAACCCATCTTCGAGGAACTTACGAAACTCTGGAATATCGGCATTATAGCCCCTTGGCGTAATTAACGGAGTAAGGTTCTCGTGGTTTAATATCACATAAAAAGGTGCTGCATTGCTGTTGAAATACTTTACCTGGAAATCTAAATTCTTATCCCCTACCGTAGTTTTCATTTCATTATCCAATTCACTTTTGAACTGTTCATTCACAGGTAAACTGGCTTTGTCATCGTAGTAAAGTGATACCACTACATATTCGTTTTTTAATAGGCTAATGATATCTTCATCGATCCAAACCCCGTCTTCCATTTTTCGGCAATTGGTACAGCTTTCACCGGTGAAGTCAACAAACAAAGGCTTATTATGCTTTTTGGCATAATCCAGCCCCTGTTGGAAATCGAAAAACCCCTTAATTCCATAAGGCTGCTTATATTTACTACTGTATTTTACCGTACCTCGATCGTCGGGGATATTACTCAGCAAAATTTTAGAGCTCGTGTATAAATCAAAATCAAGAGATGTTTGTGGTGGGATATATCCTGATAAAAACTTAAGCGGCGCACCCCATAAACCAGGTATCATGTAAATAGAAAAACAGAAAAATACACACGAAAATAAAAAACTCGGAACCGATACCGTGTCGGAAGGAGAATCATGGGCGAACTTCAATTTACCCAAGAGGTAGATTCCTAATAAAAAGGAGAGTACAATCCAAATTGCAAGGTAAATTTCACGATCTAAAATATGCCAGTGATAAACCCGGTCGGCTATCGATAGAAATTTGAATGCAAAAGCAATCTCCACGAAACCTAAAACCACTTTCACGGTATTCAACCAGCCACCACTCTTTGGTAAGCTTTGCATCCATTGCGGAAAAATAGCAAACAACATAAACGGGATAGCGATTGCAGAAGAGAACGCCAGCATAGCTGGAATGGCTCGAGCGAAATGTCCGTCGGCGGCTAAAATAAGTACCGAGCTTGCAACCGGTGCAGTACACGAGAACGACACAATGACCAATGTCATGGCCATAAAGAATACCCCTATAATACCGCCTTTTTCACTAAGCTGATCCATTTTTGTTCCCCAGGAAGAAGGTAAAACAATTTCGAACATTCCAAGAAATGAAACACCAAAAATTATAAACACCACAAAAAACAACACATTCGGAATCCAGTGTGTGCTTAGTGCCTGAGCAAAGTTTTTCCCGAATAGTAACGAAAACACAACACCTATTAAAGTGTAAATTATAATGATAGATAATCCAAAAATCATGGCCTGTCGTATTCCCTTCCCTTTATCCTGCTTGGTGAAAAAGGAAACGGTCATGGGAATCATAGGGAAAACACAAGGGGTTATTAACGCGGTAAGCCCTGCTAAAAAGGCGGTTAGAAGCAGTGTCCATAAAGACTCCTCCGTTGCCGATCCGGCTTCCTTAACAGGTTCTGTATTCTGGGGCTTTGGAGTTTCCTTTGAATCGTAATGGATATAAACGGAAGGATCAGCAGCCATAAAATCGCTGAATGGAAGGGCACTCAAATCGATAGCCACCGTTACGTCGACAGGAACACAACGACCTTCTGCATTACTGCATGACTGAGATTCAATTTTTGCCTTAAAATCAATCTTGCCTGCTTTTTTCACCACCAATGGAATTCGAAACTGACCTATATTCTCGAAAATTTTCACTTCCCCTTCCCATGTTTCATCGTAATGGCTAAACGGTTTATAGGCTATAATAGCCCCGGCTTGCTCAAAATCTTTGCTTTGCACTATAGTGCACTTAAATTTTATGGGGTCGGTAGCTGCGAATTCAGTACTATATAGGTACCATCCCTCAATAATTTTAGCGTTTATAATGAGTTCAATTGTGTCGCCCGCTTTATAATCTGTAGTAGAAACAGCATAAGAATATTGAACAGGATGTACAACTTCTGCAAAGGAAAACATCGAACAAGACAAAAGCACAAAAGAGAATAAAACCTTATAAAATTTCATGTGCGAATATAGTAGATATAACGAACTCTTAAAAGCGCAAAATGAAATGAAATTTTAAGCCCTAAAATGAATCCGAATTTAATTTGCAGACTATCTGTATTCGATTATTTGGAGTGCTTTTCATAGTGGGAATATACCGAAGGGCTGGCGGAGACATAATCACTGTAGGTAAGCGTACTCAAATCCAATGCTATCGTAGTGCTAAGGGGTACACATACCTCGTTACACCCTTGCCCTTCAATGCGGGCTCTGAATATAATCTTGCCCGACTTCTTTACTACCATCGGCAATCGGAACTGAGCTACCTCTTCAAAAATTTTCACTTCGGCTTCCCACACCTCATCGTAATGTGCGAATGGGTTATAGGCCAGCAATGGGCCAAGCAGAAAAAAGGCATTGCTTTTTTCCACCACACATTCGAATTTTATCGGTCCATCGGCAGCAAATTCGGAGCTATATAAGCACCAGCCTTTCTTGATTTTCGCATTGATAATAAAATCCACCGTATCGGCTGCTTTATAGCCTGTTTTGGAAAGCGAATAACTTAACGTTATTGGGGTTAAAGCTTGAGCAAAAGCACAAGATGAATCCAACAAAAAAATAAAAAACAACCATGATTTAATCACCTTCATACACGAAGATAGGAAATTCCGGGGCAATGGCTATGTGGCATCACTGAGTGCGTCGCAAGTCGGATCATGAAAACTAGCCGTACCAAGCATGAATTACGAGCTATAATCGCATACGCGCTTACATTTTCTTAAAATTCAAAATCTCTTTTTTAGCAAGATTATCGTTTTTTAATTCAATCAAATCTGTCGATTTAGAGATGATCGTCCAGTCGTCATTAATCTTATCTAAATTACCTGTTCCGGAAATAGAGATACGGTACTTCGGCGTGGCGTCGTCGTATACCCAAGTACCATTCACTGTTTTTGTAGAGCCTATTAAGCTCATTGTAACAATGAGTACTTCATTCTTGTTAAAATCGAATTTATAACCTTCGAATCCAGAAGTTTCATCTTTCGAATCTTCGGTGAACAAACTAACCATCCAGGTGCCACGTTCAATAATACGCACAGCAGGCTTATTACAAGAAAAAAACAAGAGACCACACGAACTAATAAAAAAAAGGAAATTTAAACTCGATTTCATGACTATTGGCTTTGATTATTGCTATCAAATATAGTCAAAAAACAATAAATAAGATGAGGGTTACTAAATATTTCCGACAACAACGATAATAATTTCTAATGACGAGTTAAAAGGACGTAAAGAACGCTTAAATTTCATCGAAGAATCCAGCTTTCTTATTTTTTTGAACACTATCCCAATTAAAATAGCGCCCATTCATGGCTACATAGATGCCATGAGGAAGACTTTGGGCAAAAGCCAGAGCGCTGCCTAAGTTAAAAAGGCCATCGCTACTTCCAAATTTAAAAGGAATCATAGCCCCGGTGAGAATAATTGTTTTGTTGTTTATTTCCTTCGCAAGAACACCGGCTGTGGTGGTCATGGTATCGGTTCCATGCGTGATAACAATACGATCTTCGGTGCAGCGCTTGCAACTTTCCACAATAATTTTTCGGTCGGCATCGGTCATTTCCAAACTATCAACGAGCATCAAGGTACGAATGCTCAAATCCAACCTACTTCTTCCAAGAATCAATAAATCTTGAATATGCGTATCCTTAAAAAACAACTCCCCGGTGAGTTCGTTATATTCTTTATCGAAAGTACCACCAGTAACAAAAACGCGAATAGTCATAAGTACTCCAAAAGAAATTAGATGTCGAAGGTATTCATGAAGGCGGTCGTGAAATTTCCTTTCCTGAATTCGGGGTGTTGCATGATTTTCTGTTGTAATGAAACCGTTGTTTTTACCCCTTCAATAATAAATTCACCTAGTGCCCGCTCCATTTTAACGATGGCCTCCTCTCTAGTTTGAGCGCTCACAATAAGTTTTGCAATCATACTATCGTAATTGGGTGGAATAGTATAGCCGGCGTAAACATGCGTATCAACACGCACCCCATGACCACCGGGGCGATTGAGTTGTGTGATTTTCCCCGGAGAAGGCCGGAAATTATTTTTAGGGTCTTCGGCGTTAATCCGGCATTCGATGGCATGCTTCAATGGGAAATAATTTTTACCGGAGATTGGAACGCCTGCTGCAATAAGTATTTGTTCTTTTATTAAATCATAATTGATCACCTCTTCGGTCACTGGGTGCTCCACCTGAATTCGAGTATTCATTTCCATGAAATAGAAGTTCTTGTGTTTGTCCACCAGAAATTCAATGGTACCCACACCTTCATATTTTATTGCTTCCGCACCTTTTATGGCCGCATCGCCCATTTTCTCACGCAGGGCCTGATCAACAAAAGGCGATGGGCTTTCTTCCACCAGTTTTTGATGACGGCGTTGAATACTGCAATCGCGTTCGCTCAGGTGGCATACTTTTCCGTATTGATCGCCAGCCAGTTGAATTTCAATATGACGAGGTTCTTCAATATATTTCTCCATATACATAGCACCATTTCCAAAGGATGCGACAGCCTCCGTGGTAGCACTTTCCCATGCTGGAATTAATTCGTCCTCTTTCCAAACAATTCGCATCCCTTTTCCACCTCCACCGGCAGTGGCTTTAATAATGACCGGATATCCAATTTTTTTTGCCACTGTTTTTGCTTCCTCTACGTTTTCAAGCAAGCCATCGCTACCCGGAATACAAGGTACTCCAGCTTTTTTCATCGTATCTTTAGCATTACTTTTATCGCCCATTTGATTTATTTGATCAGGGGTAGCCCCAATAAATTTAATTCCGTGCTTGGCACAGATACCGCTAAACTTTGCGTTTTCGCTTAGAAAACCATAACCAGGGTGTATGGCGTCGGCATTCGTTATTTCGGCAGCAGCAATTAAACTTGGCACATTCAAGTAGGACTGAATCGAAGGAGGAGGACCAATACATACCGCTTCATCGGCAAAGCGTACATGTAAGCTTTCTTTATCCGCAGTACTGTATACAGCGACGGTTTTAATTCCCATCTCTTTGCAGGTGCGTATTATTCTTAGTGCTATTTCGCCACGGTTGGCGATGAGTATTTTTTTGAACATAGTAAAAAAAATGATTGTGTAATTCCGTTATTGATATCGGGTTTTAAAAAAGAAACGGCAGTAGAACCCATCTTAGAATTTTAAACCCCTAGTCGGTAATAAACACCCGTTACTAATTAGGCTGTACCAAAAACAAAGGTTGATCAAATTCTACAGGAGTGCCACTTTCCACCAGTACCTTTACTAGTTTACCCGATATTTCACTTTCAATTTCATTGAAAAGTTTCATTGCTTCAATAATGCAAAGCGCTTTACCCGGTGAAATCTCATCACCAATATTCACAAAGGATGGTTTCCCAGGACTGGAAGCACGGTAGAAGGTGCCAATCATAGGTGCTTTGATCGTAATTAGATTCGATTTTGGATCAGCAACTTGCACTGCTTCCATCGAGGCCGGAGTGGAGGTCAATGGAGCTTGTGGGGCAGCTGCCAAATGAGCATGAACAACAGGAGCGCTAGCATAGGTTACCTGCTTTTCGTTCTTTTTGATGGTCAGTTTAAAATCGGTTTTTTCGATACTAACTTCATCAACACCGGCATCTGATACCAGCTTTATTAAGGTTTGAATTTCTTTGAATTCCATTGTAAAATGAGTTATAAAACACTTCAAATGTAGAAAAATAAAGCAAATAGCAAAAAAATGATATAAAAAAGTTCGTATTTCGACCCTACTGAAAAAACAAGAAACCCAAATTTTGGCATAGCATGCAACCCCTTTACGCTAATTCTCGATTGGTTATCCAAAGGTCGTTTTCGGCAAAAGGCCACTCCTATTTTGGGCACCTAAAAAAAAGAGGCTGCCCCAACGAGTAGCATTACCTCGAAGCCCCTTGATACGTTCCGACCCTTAAATATCAAAAAACGATTCAGCAGATAGGCAAACCAAGGGGTCATTTTATAAGTATAAAACCTTTTTTCAAAAAAGTTGCATAGCAAACAAAAGGTTTTATATTTGCAGCAAAGTAAAAAATCAATCTTATTAATATTATCATAATTAAATTTTCATTTTCGCATTATGGCAAACACACCTAACCCAGCAGCAGCAAAACCAAGTGCTGGCAATTCCAGCTCAAGCGTAAACATTCCGATGTCGTTAATTGTTATTCCGCTTTTATTTGTGGTGAGCATCTTAATTTACATGTTTGTATTTGGCCATGGTTCACATTTTGAAGGCAATGTAAATACCGGAAAACCTCTGCCCGGCGATTATTTCGGACAAGTATATAAGGGAGGTCTAATTGTTCCTATCCTGATGACGATGTTCCTGGTTGTCATCACCTTTGTGATTGAACGTTTCTTAACTATTGCAAAAGCTAAAGGGAAAGGTTCGACCGTTAACTTTGTACGTAAAATTAAATTATCGCTTGCCGCCAACAATATTGATGGTGCCATTCGCGACTGCGATGCACAAAAAGGATCGGTGGCCAATATCGTACGTGCCGGATTAGTACGTTATAAAATTGCTCTGGCCAGTGACGATATGACCAAAGACCAAAAATTAGAGTCGATACAGAAAGAAATTGAAGAAGCATCTTCATTAGAGTTGCCTATGCTAGAACGCAATTTGGTAATCTTGGCAACCATTGCTTCGGTAGCTACTTTGTTTGGTTTGCTAGGAACCGTTTTAGGTATGATACGTTCCTTTGCTGCCTTATCGCAAGAAGGCGGTAGTGGTGCAGAAGCCTTAGCAACTGGAATTTCTGAGGCCTTGATCAATACGGCTCTAGGTATCGGTACTTCTGCTTTGGCCATTGTAATGTATAATGTGTTCACCACACAAATTGATAAACTTACTTATGGTATTGATGAGGTAGGATATAGCATTGTAACTTCTTTCAAGACCCATAGCTAAATTAACGTCATTTCTTTATTAGATGGTGTTTACCTTTTCACAATGGAAGGTATTAAGAACGCAGGTAACTAAAAAAAAATACAATGCCGAAAGTTAAAGTAGCCCGAAAAAGTACCGCAATTGATATGACCGCGATGTGTGACGTAGCATTTTTGCTGCTCACCTTCTTCATTCTTACCACAAAATTTAAACCAAAAGAGCCTGTCGTTATTGATATCCCTGCTTCTCATGGGAAGCAAATAAAAGACAAGGATATCGTGTTAATTTCATTGGCTCCCGATGGAAGAGTGCTGTGGGATATTGACAATCCGAAAATCCGCGAGAGCACATTAACACAAATGGCCGAACGATACAATATTACGTTCACGCCCGACGAATACACACAATTTAAAAATGCCGGAGCCATTGGAGTACCCATGAAAGATTTAAAAGCATGGCTTTCTTTGGATGTGGAGCAGAGAGGCAAGGTTTCGGTGCTTAAAGGCATTCCAAAGGATACCACGTTAGTTGGAAATGAATTGGGTGATTGGTTAATTTGTTCAAAAAAGGCATATAAAGCCATCTTGGATAAAAACGCTATCATCGCCGTGAAGGGTGATAAAACAACGGACTATCCTTCTGTAAAGGCCGTGATCAAGACGTTTGAATTAAAAAATATTCTGCGCTTTAACTTTGTAACGACACTCGAAGGTAAAGAAGAGACTGCTTCAAAATAACAATTAAAAATTTCGCATTATGGCAGAAATGAATACAAGCTCCGGTGGGGGGCATAAAAAGAAAAAAGGAGGTAAGTTTATCCTCACTGAAGGTGGATCGCGTGCCAAAAAGGTGAGCACCCGGGTGGATATGACGCCCATGGTAGATTTGGGCTTCTTGCTCATCACCTTCTTTATTTTTACGACCACCATGAGCAAACCGGCTTCTATGGAAGTAAATAAGCCCGACACCGTACACCCGCCTCCTGAAGCCATTAAGGTACCGCAATCGCGTACCATGACAATAATGATGGGCAAGGATGATAAAATTTTTTGGTATATGGGAATAAATGACCCGGATCACAATAAAATACCTCAGATAAACATCACGAACTACTCTGAATATGGCTTACGCAAAACCTTGTTGGAGGAGGATAAAAGAGCAAGAGACAATAACCCCAATCCTGCTGCTAGAAACCCAAATGATTCGAGCTATGCTAAAGAAGGCCTCGTAGTGATCATTCGGCCATGTGACAATTCGAATTACAAAAATGTTGTGGATGTATTGGATGAAATGAAAATCACAGAAATTAAATCATTCTCGTGGGCTGATATCGCACCGGTTGACATAACCTTATTAGCTAAAAGCGGATTGAATAAATAATTATTTACCTTTAGCATTTAGAAGGTATATACAACAACTAACACTTAAAGCGATGGAATCTAAAGATATTCAATTGGCCAGCATGGATGATATGGTTTTTGAAAACCGTAATAAGAACTATGGCGCTTATATATTGCGCAAAATTTATAATAAGCATGTAACCATTAGCACCGTCATCGCTTCAGCATTGTTTGCCATTTTTGTTGCCTCTCCTTATATTATTAAAGCCTTTGCCGATGCCAAAGCAAAAACAAAAGAAATTGATTTGTCGGAAGTGGTGCTCGACCAAGCGCCTCAACAAGACAAAAACGAACCGCCTCCACCCATTGTTGAACCTCCTCCTCCTTTAAATAGTACCGTTCAATTTACCCCTCCAGTGCCGGTAGAAGATAATGAGGTTACAGAAAACCGACAAGTAACAGCGGATGACTTAGAGGAAGTAGATGCAGGACCAACCACCGTAACAGGCGACCCGAATGGAGTAGATCGTAGTTTAGATGATAGCAATACAGGGCCGGTGGAAGTGGAAAGCAATACTATTCCTACCTACGTTGAAATAATGCCAGAATTTCCGGGTGGAGAAGCGGCCTTAATGGCTTATGTAAAGAAGAATATCGTTTACCCGCAAGTTGCTTTGGATAATGACATACAAGGCAAGGTAACCGTTGATTTTGTGGTAGGAAAAGATGGTACAATTAGAGACGTGAAGGTAGTTAAAGGCATCGGCTTTGGTTGCGACCAAGAAGCCGTGAGGGTAGTAAGCAAAATGCCCGCCTGGACCCCAGGACGGCAAAATGGACGTAATGTAGCGGTGAGTTACAAATTACCCATCAAATTTTCGACTCGTTAAGGCTTTGTTAAAATAATACAAAAAAGCTTCTTTCCTCATTCGGAAAGAAGCTTTTCTCTTTTAAAGGGTTCCACTGTATTAAAAATAAAATTAACTTTGCGTAAAAATTAATCACCATGCCATCGTCTTCACAAACACATCCTTCGGAAAATGATTTTTTACCTCTTAACGGTACCGATCATGTTGAATTTTATGTAGGTAATGCCAAACAAGCAGCTCATTTTTATAAAACGGCTTTTGGCTTTCAAAGCGTTGCCTATTGCGGGCCCGAAACCGGAGTTCGCGATCACGTAAGTTATGTACTTCAACAAAATAAAGTTCGATTCGTGCTTACCACTCCATTAAACTCAAAAAATGAGATCAATAATCATATATTAAAACATGGCGATGGCGTTAAAATTTTAGCCCTGTCGGTTGATGATGCGTATGATGCCTTTGAACAAACCACCAAACGTGGAGCAAAGCCATACCAAGAGCCCAAAACGTTGACCGATGAGTTTGGCGAAATACGCACCAGTGGAATCTATACCTACGGCGAAACCGTGCACCTATTTGTTGAACGAAAAAACTATAACGGCCCTTTCATGCCCGGATTTAAGAAATGGGAGACCAACTTCAATCCTGCTTCTACAGGATTATTGTATGTGGACCATTGTGTGGGTAATGTAGGATGGAACCGAATGAACGAGGTGGTGAAATGGTATGAAGAGGTTATGGGGTTTAAAAATATTTTAAGCTTCGACGACAAGCAAATAACCACCGAATACTCAGCCCTGATGAGTAAGGTGATGAGCAATGGTAACGGCTATGTGAAATTTCCAATTAATGAGCCCGCCGAAGGCAAAAAGAAATCTCAGATTGAAGAGTATATCGATTTTTATGAAGGCGAAGGGGTGCAACATGTGGCCATAGCTACCAACGACATTATTACCACCGTACGCGAGTTAAAAAGCCGTGGTGTTGATTTTTTGAATACGCCGAGCACCTACTACGATGACCTTTTGGAGCGTGTAGGCCCCATTGAAGAAGACCTCACTCCTTTGCGTGAACTTGGCATATTGGTAGATCGTGATGACGAAGGATATTTACTACAGCTATTTACGAAGCCTGTGGAAGACCGACCGACGTTGTTTTTTGAAATTATCCAGCGTAAAGGTGCAAAATCTTTTGGAGCAGGTAATTTTAAAGCATTGTTCGAATCGTTAGAACGGGAGCAAGAGTTACGGGGTAATCTGTAGATATACTTCATACTCCTCTCTGGAAATCATTTTAGCACCCATACTTTCGAGATGCTCGGTATATACCTGGCAATCGATCAAGTCATAGTTGAAGTTTTGTGCGAGCCATACCAGTGCTGCTTTGGAGGCATTGCTTGCCTTACTGAACATGCTTTCTCCACAAAAAACATTTCCTATTTCCACTCCGTAAAGCCCACCAACCAATTCGTTTTGAAACCATGTTTCGTAGCTATGCGCGATACCTTTTTGATGCAGTACTATATACGCATCTTGCATTTCATTGGTAATCCAGGTTCCCTCCTGCCCCGCTCGCTCAGCGATAGCACAGCAGCGTATGACTTCAGCAAAAGCGGTGTTTTTTCTCATCTCAAACTTACCCGATTGAAGAATTTGTTTCATGCTTTTGGTGATGCGTATTTCATTTGGAAGCAACACAAAACGCTCGTGTGGGCTATACCACAAGATAGGGGACTCTTCACTATACCATGGAAAAATACCTTGACGATACGCTAAAAGTAACCTTTCTGCAGATAGATCTCCACCATAAGCAAGCAACCCATCTTCATCGGCAATGGCGGTGTCGGGAAACCATAACGTATCTTCTCTGAGCTCTACAATCATGGTTTTTCATTGTTCTGAATTGCCCTGATTTCATTCCAATCAGGCATTTGGCCTAGCTGCTCCAATTCGATCAACTTAGAAAAAGCCGATGCCCGTTTTTCGTCTTTTAAAGTGGTATAAATTTCAACCAAACGATTCAAACTAGGCTTAAAATTGGGCTGTAATTGTAAGGCTTTATATTCCTCCACAATGGCTTTGTTCACTTGGTTCAACTGCAAATAGGTCTGCGCCAAAAGATGGTGTGTTTGCGGATACACATCATGAATTGATATCGCTAAACTATAATATTTCGCGGCACTATTATATTCCTTCTTCTCGCTAAATACCAATGCTAAATTATGGTAACTACGCGCTGACTTATTGTTGAATTTAATTTCATTTTTATAAAATAGAATTGGATCGGCCCATTGGGCATTTCTATATCCGGCTTTGGCCGAATAGCCAATAATAAGAATACCGGCTAAAAGAACCAAGGTATTCTTTACCTTCGATTTTGCATTTTGAAGAAGCATGGCAATAGCTATCGACACACCTATAAAAGGAAGATACAGCCAGTGCTCCGAATATATTGCATCATTGGGTATGATACCAGAAACAGGAAGTAAGAACGCAAAAAAGCTTCCGATCCCTAACATCAAAATACGCGTCGTTTTGAAAGAATTATAAAACAAATACGCAAAAGCGCCAAGCATCATGAGCCCACCAAAACCAAGTGCTCGCAGAGAGATATAGACTGAATAAGGCTTATCGAAATATTGGGAAACAGGGAAAATAAGCATTCCCATGTACCGGGGAAAAATAGCGCAGAACGTAATCCCACGAATCCAAAGACTTTGTGTGTATTCATTAGTGGCAGAAGAAAGATTGGTACTATCCGTAGAACGCAAAAATGCAAATACCGCGCACAGAAAAACCACCGTCCCTAAGATGAATATTTCCGGTTTCTTAATATACACTTTCGATGGTTGTAAATATAGTTCAATAAGCAGCAATAATACCATTAACATGATGCTGCTCTCTTTACTAAAAAGGGCCAACACCACACTCCCAAAAGTAAAAACAGCGTAGTGTATTTTACTTTCCCTTTTGTAATAAAGGTAAGAGATGCCGGCACTTAAAATAAAAAGCATGCTTAATGGATCGCCTAGGCCAGAAATATAAGCAACAGCCTCGGTGTTGATAGGATGTACTGCAAAAATGGCGGCCGCTATAAATGCCGGCAGATTTAAAAAACCCAATAGCCCCAGGAACACAAAAAGCAAGCAAACATTAATGACATGAATCAGGATAGAAAAAATATGTTGAGCTGGGGCACCGGTACCTACAAAACGATAGATAAAAGCATGGCTTAGAGACTGATTGGGACGGTAATAATTACCACTAGCATCGCTGGCACCCTGGGTAGTATGAGTATAAATTTGTTGTACATGATTTAAATCGTGTACATACTCATTATTTACAATGTATGAATAATCATCGAGAACATAATCGCCATGCATCACCGGCATATAAACCATGAAGGTAAGCAGGGCCAGAAAAACCATGCTATTTCGTTTTTTCGCCAAAAACTTTTCCAGAAAATTCATGATGCAAAATAAGAATTAATTTTATTTATTCGAGAGGGAACGAGAAGTCTAAATCGCAGCAATTGGATTGGTAGAATGGACCTCAAATCAAAAAAAAGGTATCGGGCGTTAAGAGACACTTCGAGGCCTATCGGCACCATCAAAAATGAGCTTCCAATAGGTAACTTAAATCAGGGAAATCTAATATACCTTTGTAACATTATGAAAATAGGAATCATACGCGAAGGCAAATTGCCGCCCGATAAACGCACACCGCTGGTACCCCACCAATGTTATGAGCTGATGAATAATTACCCTAACGTGAGTGTTGTGGTACAACCTTCTCCACATCGATGTTTCAATGAGGATGAGTTTGCCCGCTATGGCTGCGAAATAAAAGAAGATTTAAGTGATTGCGATGTGCTGATGGGGATAAAAGAAGTGCCGATTGCGGAATTGATTTCCAATAAAATCTATTTCTTCTTTTCACATACCATAAAAAAACAAGTGCATAACCGCAAGCTGTTGCGTGAGATACTCACAAAAAAAATAACATTGATAGATTACGAGACGTTGGTATGGGAAAATGGAAGTCGTATTATTGGTTTCGGCAGGTTTGCCGGTATTGTTGGAACCCATAATGGCTTTTTAACCTACGGTAAGAAGTTTGAGTTGTATCATTTAAAAGCAGCCCACGAATGCCGTAATTTTCTGGAACTTAAGTTACAATACAAACCTATTGCCTTGCCCAATATAAAAATATGTTTAGCTGGCGATGGCCGTGTGGGCCACGGGGCACTCGAAATGCTTCAATACTTAAATATACGAGAAGTAACAAAACGAGAATATTTGAATTCTACGTTCGAGGAGCCCGTTTTTGTGCACCTACGCGTCGATGACTTGTATAGTCGTAAAGATGGCATGGCTTGGGACAAAGCGGACTTCTACCATCATCCTGAACTATATGAATGCAAATTCCAACCCTATTATTCAACCACTGACCTGATGATCAATGCCATTTTTTGGAAACAAGGAATTCCCGTTTTCTTTACCAAAGAAGAAATGAAAAATGCTAGTTTCGCAATAGATGTTATTGCAGATATTACCTGCGATATTGATGGTTCAATACCTTGTACCGTAAAATCGACGACGATTGAGAACCCTGTATTTGGCTGGCATTCATTAAGTGAAAAAGTGGTAGAACCCTTTTTGAAACATACGGTTGATGTGATGGCGGTTGGTAATTTACCCTGTGAGTTACCGTTGGATGCGAGCACCGAATTTGGCACCTTTTTGATTCACCATGTATTACCCGAATTGATTGATAACGAAAATGGTTTTATCATTAATCATGCTACGATTGCCAAGGAAGGAAGTTTAACCGAGTCGTATAGGTACTTGCAGGATTATGTAGAGTAGTTATGTTTGCACTATAAATTTTTATTACTTTGGGTGAGTTATCGATTCACTTCTTACCTTTGCATCCTAAAAAAACAATATGCGTTTCAATACCAAAGCCATACACGCCGGTGTAGCACCCGACCCTTCAACAGGAGCCATCATGACTCCCATTTTTCAAACAAGCACCTACGTTCAAAATGCGCCCGGCGACCACAAAGGCTACGAATACGGACGCACACAAAACCCCACCCGTGATGCATTACAGAAAAACTTAGCCGCATTAGAAAACGGCAAATACGGCTTGTGCTATAGCACTGGTTTGGGCGCTATTGATGCGGTGATAAAAACATTAAATCCAGGCGACGAAGTACTCTCAACCAACGATTTATATGGTGGCACGTATCGCTTATTTGTGAAAGTGTTTGAAAAATATGGCATCAAGTTCAGCTTCATTAATATGAGCAATGCTGGCGATGTAGAACAATATATTACTTCAAAAACGAAGTTGCTCTGGGTAGAAACACCGACCAACCCGATGATGAATATTATCGATATCGAGGCGATATCTGCCATCGGAAAAAAGCATAACCTACTGGTATGTGTGGATAATACTTTTGCTTCTCCATACCTCCAAAACCCACTTGATTTAGGCGTCGATTTGGTAATGCACTCGCTAACCAAATACATCAGCGGGCATAGTGATGTGGTGATGGGTGCGTTAATTACCAGCAACGAAAAACTATATGAAGACCTGAAATTCATTCAAAATGCGAGTGGTGCAACACCGGGACCACAGGATTGTTTCTTAGTTTTGCGTGGAATCAAAACATTGCATGTTCGTATGCAACGTCATTGTGAAAATGGTGCCGCCGTTGCTCACTTTTTATCTGCTCATCCGGTCATCGATAAGGTTTATTGGTGTGGCCTCGAAACCCATCCCAACCATGAGATTGCCAAAAAACAAATGCGTGATTTTGGTGGAATGATTTCGTTTACCTTTATCAACGATACCATGGAAACGGCACTAACCTTTTTAAAGAAAATAAAACTTTTTGCCTTAGCCGAAAGCCTGGGTGGTGTGGAAAGCTTGGTAGGTCACCCGGCCAGCATGACCCATGCAAGCATACCGAGAGAAGAACGATTAAAAAACGGATTGACTGATGCTTTGATTCGCTTGAGTGTGGGTATAGAAGATATTGAAGATTTATTAGACGATTTGCAACAAGCATTAACGAATTGAAAATGGACTTTATCAAAAAAATAATTGGCTATTTAAATCCAATAGGGTTCTTACGTAAGGATAGAGAAGCCAAAAAAAATGTAAACCTACGTTTCATGCATGGCATCAACCGCCTTAGTATTTGGATGATGTTACTTGCCGTTATCGTCATGATTTTGCGTTATTTTATTTTATAAGCAGATCCATTTACGCCATTTTGTCGGAATTGATTGATTTGTATTAATTTTGCAGCAACAATTGAAAATTAATTGTTGAACGAATATGAATATTATCATTTTAGGAATTGGTGCATTTGTAATGAGCTTACTTGTAAGCTGGAGATTTAAGAGTAAAATATCAAAATACTCATTAATACTTTTACGCAATGGCATGAGTGGCAAAGACATTGCCGAGAAAATGTTAAAAGACAATAATATATATGATGTACGAGTGATAAGTGTTGAAGGACAGCTAACCGATCATTATAACCCACTAGACAAAACAGTCAATTTAAGTGCGGAAGTGTATGCCGGTCATTCTATCACTTCGGCCGCCGTTGCGGCACATGAGTGCGGGCATGCGGTACAACATGCGAATGCCTATACGTGGCTAACTTTACGTAGCAAATTAGTACCCATTGTAAGTATTTCATCACAGTATGTTCAATGGATATTGCTTGCCGGAATATTTTTGATTAATACCTTTCCCTATTTATTACCTATCGGTATTGGATTATTCGCATTAACTACCTTGTTCTCCTTTGTTACGTTACCCGTAGAATTTGATGCGAGCCGACGAGCCTTAGCATGGTTAGACAATACACACATCGTTCAACGCGAAGAACATGCCAATGCAAAAGATGCGTTAAAATGGGCTGCCATGACGTATGTAGTGGCAGCCATTGCTTCGTTAGCTACGTTGCTTTATTATATCATGATTTATATGAATAGAGGACGCGATTAATGCGATTTCAAACTAAAAAAAAACGGAGGTCTGATATTCATCAGATCTCCGTTTTTTTTAGAGCTTATACAAAAGCTAAAATTGAATTTTAAGAATTTTCTAAAAACTTAGCTCTCATATAATCGCGATTGAGTAACGCGATATTAGTAAGTGAGATTTCTTTAGGACACTCGGCACTGCAGGCACCGGTATTGGTACAAGCCCCAAAACCTTCTTTATCCATTTGAGCTACCATACTGGCAACGCGAGTATAACGCTCTGGTTGTCCTTGGGGCAGCTTGGCCAATTGCGATACCTTGGCGGCAACGAAGAGCATGGCAGAAGCATTTTTACATGCAGCAACACAAGCGCCGCAACCAATACAAGAGGCACTCATAAATGCATCATCTGCATCTTCTTTGTTGATGGGCAAACAATTTGCATCCTGAGCATTGCCCGTATTTACACTAACATACCCACCTGCTGCGATGATACGGTCGAAAGCACTACGATCGACTACCAAATCTTTTACAACAGGAAATGCTTTAGCTCGCCATGGCTCAACGGTAATGGTATCACCATCATTAAAACTACGCATGTGCAACTGGCACGTGGTGATTCCTTCCAATGGGCCATGAGGGCGACCGTTGATGTATAAACTACAGGTTCCGCAAATACCTTCACGACAATCGTGGTCGAAAGCGATAGGCTCATCGCCTTTATTAACAAGGCTTTCGTTTAGCACATCGAACATTTCGAGAAACGACATATCGGGTGACACCTCGTTTACTGTATAATTTTCTAAGTTACCTTTCGCCTGAGCATTTTTTTGACGCCAAACTTTAAGGTTTATTTTCATTGATCCGTGACTCATTGTGAACGCTGATTATTTAATTTAAAATTTCTTCCCCGATCGTCATCGGGTTGATTTACCATATTCTTATTTATAGGACCGTTGGGCAATTTTAATATTTTCAAATTTCAATTCTTCTTTTAACAATTCCCATTGACTTTCTCCTTTAAAATCCCATACTGAAACGTAGGCGTAGTTTTCATCATCGCGCAAAGCCTCTCCCTCTTCTGTTTGCGACTCTTCACGGAAATGGCCTCCACAACTCTCGTGACGATTAAGGGCATCGATACACATCAACTCCCCCAGCTCAAGGAAATCGGCGACACGAAACGCGCGGTCCAGCTCCGGATTAAATTCATGCTGAACTCCTGGAATTCGCACATCGCTCCAGTATTCTTTTCTCAAGGCCTGAATTTCCACAATGGCTTCTTTCAACCCTTTCTCATTACGAGCCATACCACATTTATCCCACATTATTTTTCCGAGACGTTTATGGAAACTCTCCACTGTTTTAGATCCTTTAATATTTAATAAGGTATCCAAAATATTTTGCACTCGCTGCTCCGATTCTACAAATGCCGGGTGATTGGTATCAATAGCTTTGGTTGCAATTTCTTTGCTAAGGTAGGCACCAATGGTGTAAGGAATAACATAATACCCATCGGCCAACCCTTGCATCAATGCCGAAGCACCAAGTCTATTTGCACCATGGTCACTGAAGTTCGCTTCGCCTAGGCAATACAATCCCGGAACGGTAGTCATCAAATCGTAATCAACCCATAAACCACCCATCGTATAATGTACAGCAGGATAAATACGCATAGAAGCTTCGTAAGGATTGTCGCCTGTAATCTGTTTATACATATCGAACAGGTTGCCGTATTTTTCCTTTATTACTTCCTTTCCTAGCTTTAGAATTTCCTCATCAGAGGCATTGGCAAGTCCAAGTTTGGAAGCTTCCACCCGGCCATAGCGCATCATATTAAATTTGAAATCGAGATACACCGCCATTTTGCTTGGGCCTACGCCGAAGCCGGCATCGCAGCGTTCTTTGGCAGCACGAGAGGCCACATCACGAGGAACCAGGTTGCCAAAAGCAGGATACCTTCTTTCCAAATAATAGTCGCGTTCATCTTCCGGAATATCATTCGGATTGCGGTCATCGCCTTGCTTTTTGGGCACCCATATTCTTCCATCGTTACGTAAAGATTCGCTCATAAGCGTGAGTTTCGATTGGTGGTCGCCACTTACCGGGATACAGGTAGGATGTATTTGCGTGAAACATGGGTTACCCATTACGGCCCCTTGTTTATGAGCGCGCCAAATTGCAGTAACATTGGCTCCCATGGCATTGGTACTAAGGTAGAATACATTTCCATACCCTCCTGAGCAGAGAAGTACCGCGTGCCCGAAATAACGTTCAAGTTCACCGGTAACTAAATTTTTTGCGATGATCCCTCTAGCTTTTCCGTCGATGGTTACCAGATCTAGCATTTCGTGGCGTGCATACATTTGCACGGTACCCATACCTACCTGTCGCTCCATAGCAGAATATGCCCCGAGTAAAAGTTGTTGACCTGTTTGTCCGGCAGCATAAAATGTACGTTGTACTTGTGTTCCTCCAAAAGAACGGTTACTTAAAAGGCCACCGTATTCGCGTGCGAAGGGAACTCCTTGGGCTACACATTGATCGATGATACTTGAGCTTACTTCAGCCAAGCGATGCACATTTCCTTCCCGTGCGCGGTAGTCGCCACCTTTGATGGTATCATAAAATAAGCGATAGGTACTATCGCCATCATTCTGATAGTTTTTTGCTGCATTTATCCCACCTTGCGCTGCAATGCTATGAGCACGTCGTGGAGAATCCTGGAAGCAGAAGACTTTTACTTTATAGCCTAATTCGGCCAATGACGCAGCAGCGGATGCGCCTGCCAAACCTGAACCAACAATCAAGATTTCCAGATTACGCTTGTTGGAAGGGTTAACTAATGGAACGGAACTTTTGTACTTACTCCATTTCGTTTCTATCGGGCCTTCGGGTATTTTAGATTCTAATTTTGACATGATATTTACTTTTTTGAAGCCGTTTTTATGCTCTTAATTTGTGCCTTGATTGGGTGTTATAGTATACCCGCCTAGTTGTACCAAAATTGAATATACATGACAACGGGCATTGCCGCAAATGCCAGTGGGATAAGAATGCTGTAAATGAGTCCCAACATTTGAATCAACGGGGTATATTTTTTATGATTTATACCTAAGGTTTGAAAGGCCGATTGAAAACCATGCATCAGATGATACGACAATGAAATCATAGCAAGTACGTAGAGAATTACCACCCATAATTCAGAAAATACAGTCACCATTTCACCGTAGAGATTGTCCATTGATTTGCCTTCGAATGAAATTTGATGACTCACTCCGGTAATGCGCGATTTAACCCAAAAATGCGCTAGGTGAATAATGAGAAATATTAATATTAGTGTGCCTAATAAACCCATGCTACGACTGTACCAAGGACTGCTATTCGTGAATTTAGCATATCCATGAGGGCGTGCCATAACATTCGTAAGGGTTACCATAAGCGATTGAACGATATGCCAAAGGATTCCGATAAACAACACGACTTCGCCAAGCCTAATAAAAAAATTGGTGCCCATAAAATGGGCAGCCTTGTTAAACATTTCTCCATCGTCTGGAAAAAAAACAAGTGCATTAACGCCACAATGCACGATTAGAAAAATGATTAGGAATAAGCCAGTGATTCCCATCACCATCTTTTTGCCAAGCGTAGAAGTTAGTGTTTGTGTAAACCAGTTCATCGTATTCGTTAACGGTTAAAAAACTTATATTTTGATGAGTACAAAATTAGAGCTATTTTTAAAAACTATAACCCATTTGAAAACTTGGCAAAGATAGAATCGTACATTTGAATTTTCACAACAAAGTGCAAGTAAAACCTAAAAATGTTTTACACTACTTATATTATATCTAAATAATGCATCAAAAAACGCATGGAATCGTACTTCACGCTTTGAAATACGGAGATAGTGGACTCATCGTGAAGATTTTCACGAAAGATTTTGGATTGAAAAGCTTTATGATTAAAGGTTTTAGAAGCCCAAAAAGCAACCTTTCTGCTTCTTTGTTTTTGCCTTTCAGTATGCTGGAGATGGATATGAGCCATAAGAAAACGGCTTCTGCGTTCAATATATTAAAAGACGCACGATGTTATGAGCCCTTGCATAATATACAACGTAATTTTAGCAAACAAGCCATTGCCCTTTTTGTGGCAGAAGTACTTTACAAAACCATCGCCGATGAGGCCCCGCACGAAGATTTATATGTATTTATAGAGGAAATCTTAAAATTTATGAATGAAACCGAAAGCTTACCTGCCGTTTTCCCACATTTCTTTTTGGTTCGTTATAGCCGTTATCTTGGCCTTTATCCTCACTCCAACGGAGACGCATCGGCTTGCTACTTTAACTTACGCGATGGGATTTTCAACTCAGAAATAAACCCACACCCCGATTTTTTAATGAAAGACGAGAGCCTCGCCTTGAAACAATTATTAGATGTTTCGATTGACTCTTTACCAGGAGTGAAAATGGGCAATGAATTACGAAATAATTTATTGCTTGGATTAATCTATTATTATAAAATTCATTTGCTTAATTTCAGAGAAATAAAATCGCATCTAATTTTAGCTGAGGTACTCAGAGGATGATAGAAAATTATTGATGTAATACAAGCACCGATAGGAATTGCCCGAACTATGATTCAATAAAATTAGATATTGAGTAGTGCATCGGCAGCTTTCTCGAGTGTTTCGTTATCTTTTGCAAAACAGAGTCGTAACATTTTATTATCCATATTATTATGATAAAACACGGATGTAGGAATGGTTGCAATTTTATTTTCTAATGTAAGTTTCTTTGCAAATTCCACATCGTTCATGTCACTTATTTTTTCATACCCTATACTTTGGAAATAGCTCCCATTGCAATTCAATAATTTAAACCGACTTCCTTTAATCAGCTTCCTGAAATAGTCGCGTTTTTCCTGATAAAAGGCAGAGAGGTTAAGGTATTCGTCTTCCTTTTTTATGAACTCTGCAACGGCATATTGTATCGGCGTATTCGCAGAAAAGGCCATAAACTGATATGCTTTACGGATTTCCTTGGTTATATTTTCAGGAGCTAAAAAATAGCCTAGTTTCCAGCCGGTGGTATGGTATGTTTTGCCAAATGAGCTAATAATTACGCTATGTTCGGCCAACTTAGGAAAACGGCAAACACTCTGATGCTCGAGTTCATCAAAAATGATATGCTCATAGACTTCATCACTAATCACAATGATATCCGTGTTGTCTACGATTCTCTCTAATTTCTGCATATCGGCGGCTGTTAGCACAGTACCTGTAGGATTATGCGGGGTATTGATAAGTATTAATTTGGTCTTGAAAGAAACCAACTTTTTAACATCATTCCAGTCGATTGTAAATTTAGGAAATTGCAGGCGCGCATATTTTGCTACACCTCCGGCAAGCCTTACCGAAGGAGTGTAAGAATCATAACAAGGTTCAATAATAATCACTTCGTCACCGGGTATAACGAGTGCTTCGATGGCGGCATAAATAGCAAGGGTTCCACCTGGTGTTATCGTAATTTCTGTTTCGGGATTATATCTTGCAGAATAAAGCTTTTCTGTTTTTATAGCAATTTGCTCGCGTAAGGACATCAGTCCGGGCATTGGAGCATATTGATTAAACCCCTTATTCATGTATTTATTAACCAATGAAATGAGATCCTTACTGCACATAAAATTAGGAAAACCCTGAGCGAGATTAATGGCATCATGCTCGGCAGCCAACTGCGACATTACGGTAAAGATGCTTGTTCCAACTCCAGAGAGTTTCGATTTTATTACACCGTTAAATTGCATACGCTTCGTTTATTGATTTAAAAAAATAACTGCACCTTAAAAAACAGGGGTACCCCATAAGGATATCTTCCTTTACCCGTTTTCGGACCAAAATAAATATGCCCCGGGTAAATATACTCGCTATACTTCGTATGTAAAACATCGGTGAACAGGCCGAAGCTATAACCATACGTTCCATAACCGAACCCTAGAAGAAAAGCTGGGTTCCAATACCGTTTTCCGGGCAAGGCATACGTTTCGAAATTAATATACTCGAACTGAGCCTGAGCAAAAAGAATATTTAACAAATGCTGCCGAATAAAAAAATCAGGCCCATATTGGAAATAGGAATCATACTTATTGGTGATTCCAAACATTTGCAAGCCAGCACCTACCACGGTGTTCTCTTTAACTTTATACCCTACTTGAGGAGAAACTTCAAAAAAGGTATATCCATCATTAAAAGAGAGACCCAAGCTACCGCCAAAGACTAATTTCGGTTTGATTTCACTCCAGTTAAGTGAGTGCACGGTTGTATCCTCTTCCTGCTTATATTTTATTGCATTCTTTTCTTCTTTCGTTGAATCGATGTCTTGGGCAAAAATATCCGTGCCTAAAAAAAGAAGTACAACAAAAAAATATCTTGACAAACCTTTCATTATGCAATTTTAAGCTAAAGAGAATTAATAAGCGATATACTACCTGGATTAAGTTTTTAACATTTGGCCCTAAATTCGAATCGAGAGAGCCAAAATTTTACAATTATAATTTTTTTGTTTGGGAATATTCCATTTACTTGCAAAAAAAAATCAATTCATTAATAACCCTAATAACCCATGAAACGTATTTTATCCTTTATTCTCGTTGCTACATTGCTTACAACAGCAACTCAATCTTGTAAAAAGAAGAAGGCAGACGACCCCGTTGTTCCTGTATTTCTTGCTTCAACATCACCTTCTAACAGAGTAGCGATGCTCGAGGATTTTACCGGTGTACGTTGTGGTTACTGCCCTGATGGCCACGTAAGAGCAAAAGCTATTTTAGATGCTAATCCTGGTAAATTTATCATTATTGCTACCAACGCAAATCTTTACGCTGTTCCTCAACCCGGTTGGGCCGACTTCACTACCTTAGCGGGCACGGCCATTGATGCACAAGCTAAGCCATCGGGATATCCTGCCGGCACCATGAATCGCGCCACATGCGCCTCTGTTGGTGCTACCCCAATGAATGCTGCTCTTAGTTTAATAACCATGGATAGAGGTCAATGGAGCAAAGCAGCAACGGCCATCATGGCTATGCCAGCACCTGTAAATATTGGGGCAAAAGCTACTTTCGATGCTGCCACACGTAAATTAACGGTATTGGTTGATTTATATTATACTGCGGCTGAAACAGTTCCAAATAATATTAACGTGGCTTTGCTTCAAGATAAATTGATGGCAAAGCAATCAGGAGGACTTCCTGATCCAAACAATTATGAAGAGAACCATGTGTTAAGAGATATGATTACTCCCGGAAACTGGGGTGCAGCTATTAGTGAAGCAACAACAGTAGGAGCTAAAGTAAGTAAAACCTATACTTATACCGTGCCTGCAGATTACCATGGAACGGCTGTAACTGGCGGTGGAGCAGTGGTTGTGGATAATCTAAAAGTAGTGGTCTATGTTAGTCGTGGACAACTTGAAATTATAAACGCCCTAGAGATAGACGTTCAATAATAAAATAATTTTATAAAAACAGGCTGCCTAACGACAGCCTGTTTTTTTGTGTCTAATTTTATCCCATGATGCCATCGAGCTTAGAATGAAAAAGAAAACTAAGAATTAGCGTGCTTCACAAACCAGGTGTCAGCCCCTTTTATTAATTAGTCAGAGAAATCAATTAACACCTATTTGTTGTATGGTATTGTTTTTTTTTCTTATTTGCATTACTATTTGTCATGCTGTTTGATGAAATTCAAACGCTACTGACTTTATAATTCAAATACTAAAGTACAATAACTCAAAAAAATTCTCTTTTTTATGAAAAAATTAATTCTCTTCTTATCCGTTATCAGCGTGAGCTATTTCGGAAAATCGCAAATTGACATTCGTGGTAAGGTGAAGGACAAAGTAAACCAACGGGTTGAACAGAAAGTAGATGAAGGTATAGATAAGGGCCTCGACGAAACAGAAGCGGCAGCAAAGGAGAGCACCAAGAAAAAGGACAAAGATTCGAAAACGAAGACCACGGATTCGAATTCGAAGGAAAATACTTCTGAAAAACAGAATACAGATAGCAAACCGACTCCACCATCAGGCAAAGATGATATAAAGAGTTTCTCCAAATATGATTTTATCCCGGGCGATAAGGTAATTTTCTATGAGGATTTTACACAGGATGCAATTGGCGATTTCCCTGTAAATTGGAATACCAATGGATCGGGGGAGGTTGTTACCTTAAGTAGCTTCGATGGTCGTTGGCTTAAATGGAGTGCTGGTGTTTCTTATTCTCCCAATTTATCCACTCCTTTTCCTGATAATTTCACCCTTGAGTATGACCTACTCATGCAGAAGCCTGAAGGCAAAGAAGATCCGTATTTTGGGTTAACCATTTATTCATCCGATAAGGATCTGGTAAACAGTGATGGAGTAGCTTTAGGCACTGCCGCCATACAGCTTATTACGCAAAGCTCGTGGGATGTGGTTAACTGGAATGGAACGGATGCCGATCAAATAGGTTCGAGTGCTCAGGTGTCTAATTCGAATTACTATAATCAAAAAGTTCATATCTCTATCTGGGGTCAAAAACAACGGATGCGTGTTTATGTAAACGAAATAAAAGTATTAGACTTACCAAAGGCTTTTCCAGCCAATGCAAAACTTAACCGAGTGAAGTTCTCCAATAACCCGGGCTTAAATTTTAGTAATGATGATGCCGGTCCGATTTTTATGAGCAACGTGCGAGTGGCGATTGGAGCTGCCGATATGCGCAGCAAACTAATTACTGATGGAAAACTCGTTACGCATGGTATTTTGTTTGATGTAAATTCCGACAAAATAAAAGGCGAATCGTATGGTACGTTAAAAGAAATTGCTCAGGTGCTGAAAGATAATCCAACGGTGAAAGTGAAAATCGTGGGCCATACGGATAGTGATGGCGATGACAAATCGAACCTCGATTTATCGAAGAGAAGAGCTGCCTCTGTTAAAAACTCATTAAGTAAGGACTTTGGAGTGGATGCATCGCGTATGGAAACAGATGGGAAAGGCGAAGGCGAGGCCACGGCTCCGAATACCACACCGGAAGGGAAGGCAAATAATCGAAGAGTAGAGTTTTTAAAACTATAAGCCCATAAAGCACCATTTAGCAGTAGCATAGCCCATAGAACATAAACTATGGGCTATTCTTTTTTTGTTTCAAACACATAGCAACCCAAAACGATGCCCAGCCAATCTGCTCCATCTTTGTTCAAATGATTTACATCACTGAATCCTCCTTCAAAAGTATTATAGAATGAATCATTCGCTTTGGTAAAATCAACTACTTCCAGTTTATATTCTAACGTAAGAAGGTTCACCAAACTATCATTTCTAGCAAGCCATGATTGATCTAAACATCGAGAATAATTTTGCATTACCGGAGGAGCCATGAGTAGGATTCTTATATTCCTCTTTTTCAATAACACGATTATATTTCGGAGAGCCATAATATTCTTGGAAACATTTTCAAGTCTCAAACTTTTGGTATGCATAGTCGCTCTTTGCCTTGCAAATTCATCCGTCAGATGAGTGGAATCGGATCCTATGGCTTGCATCCAACCGTTGGCTTGAATGCCATTAACCAAATCGGTATTGAAATTATTGAGGCACAATTTAAAGGCTTCGTAGGGGGTGTAGCGCAACGTGTTAGAATAATCCTTTGCATCGAAACCATTATTTAATGCTACTCCGTAATGCTTCTTATAAAATGAAATCCGCCATGTCTCTTCCCCATTTTGCAAATCATCGCCAAAAGAGAGATATGACAATCCCAAAACCACCAGTTTTAGTTGAGGTAACTGACTGATATATTTTTGAAGAATAAGCTCGTCAACCACATAATTTTGGCTTACGTGAGCCATATTAAAGGCTGGCTGAGGAATAAAATCCGGATTTATTCCTTTCATCATTTCCGAATTACCTAGCACCAAAACCCTGCAACTGTCTTTTATTGCATTAAAGTGTTGGATTTTAAAGGAATATGAATTTTCAAGAATGCCGAGGCGATACTCTAAATAAAAATAAAACAGCCAAGCGGGTGAAGAGTATACGATTGTTTTATAAATTATCCGTGTCAGTATTTTCATGATTCTAAAATTGAAAGTAGATAAAAGTACGATGTTCAAACACCCCAAAAAGAAGCATTAAAATAAGTAAAACATTGAGGAATATAATTTTATACTCTCGCGCCGTTTCATTCCACCATCCGATGACCGATTTTGCTTTTGTAAGCCACTCAACAGTGAGCATGAAAGCAAGCATGGAGAGTGCAATGAACCAGGTATGGCGTTCCACCGCTATGGTATTTAAGGTGTACCAAGACCAATTGGTGAAAGCGTGCGTGATGATATAGGAGGCGTCGGAGAGCGAGGAAGATCTGAAAAATATCCAACAGAAATCGATCAAAAGAAATGCCATCGCCATTTTCAGGAAACGGGGTATATTAAAAGGGATTTTGAAGACGTATTTATCCATGAACACCAATATACCATTGAGAACACCCCACACAAGATAGGTGAAATTAGCGCCATGCCATAGCCCGCTCAGGGCAAAGGTGATAAACAAATTCCTGAAAAAATTTTCTTTATTACCTCCCAGAGGAACGTACACGTACTCTTTAAACCAACTGGAGAGGGAGATATGCCATTTCCTCCAGAATTCACTTACACTAGCAGAGAAATAAGGCAAATTGAAATTTATACTTAAATCGAAACCCATAATTTTAGCAATACCCTTAGCCATATCACTATAGCCACTAAAGTCGCCATAAATTTGAAATGCAAAGAGCCCTGTGGCCGCCAGCAATGCCAATCCGGTATGACTCTGAGGAGAATTATAAACAGCATCCACTAACGTTGAAAGATTATCGGCCACCACTACTTTTTTAAACAGCCCCCAAAGAATCCATTTTGCTCCGATAGAAAAATTGGAGTAGGTGAAGTAATGTTTACCGGTGAATTGATGCAAAAGTCTTTGTGGACGTTCGATAGGACCGGCAACCAACTGGGGGAAAAACATCACATACAAAGAATAGACGAGGATATTTCGCTCTGCTTTCTGCTTTCCACGATACACTTCTACCGAATAGCTTATGGCCTGAAACGTATGAAATGAAAGGCCAATAGGCAGTAAAATAGCGGGCAAAGAAAAAGACGGATTAATACTAGCAAGAGATAGGGCCGAAGAGATATTTTCCCATACAAAGTTGGCGTACTTAAAAAAAGCCAATGCCCCTATATTCGCAACCAGAGAGGCATATAGCCATATTTTCTGGGCTCTCCTATTTCCAAAATTATTTTCTATTTTGATTCCGACAAAAAAATCGACTGCGATAGTATAGGCTAAAATTAATATGTAAATAGGGTTAAAGTACATATAGAAATAGCAGCTACATGCCAATAAAAAAATATTTCGAAAACGCTGAGGCAACAAAAAGTAACATCCCACCACCAGGGGAAAGAAAAGTATAAATGCAAACGAGTTAAACAGCATAAGAAGAAAGCAAAACTAATTTTTTATTTGTTTTTAGTGCAAGAATTTTCTTCGTCGAATGCAAGCTACACTTCGTGTGTTGGGGCGTTAAAAAGAAGACCATTGGTGAGGCCAGATAAAAATCGGAGACTTTAGTCGTAGAGAACCCTTATTTTTGCAGGGTATGGGAGTCATCAATTTATTACCTGATCATACCGCAAATCAAATAGCGGCCGGAGAAGTTGTGCAACGCCCATCCAGTGTAGTGAAAGAACTTTTAGAGAATAGTGTTGATGCAAAGGCGACCAAAATCACCTTAAATATAAGAGAAGGAGGAAAGGCCCTAATACAAATTACAGACAATGGTTCAGGCATGAGTGAGGTTGACGCTCGGCTTTGTTGGGAGCGGCATGCCACGAGTAAGCTCAGGGCCATTGAAGATCTGTTTTCTTTACAAACTTTCGGATTTAGAGGGGAGGCATTGGCTAGCTTAGCCGCGGTAGCTCAAGTGGACATGAAAACCAAAAGGGCAGAAGATGAAGTAGGCACGCAGATTGTTATTGAGGGCAGTCAGGTAAAGATGCAAGAAGTAGTGGCAACACCGGTAGGTACAACCATTTCGGTAAAAAACTTGTTTTTTAATGTTCCGGCACGCCGTACTTTTTTAAAGAGCGATTCGGTAGAGGCAAATCATATTATCGAAGAATTTTTAAGGGTAGCGTTAGCCAATCCACATATTGGATTTTCGATGACCAACAATGATAGTGATGTTTTTCACGTTCTATCCGGAACCTTGAAACAGCGTATCATTGGATTGTTTGGAGAAAAATACAAAGAACAAATTTTAACCGTCAATGAATCGACACAGCTCGCATCAATCTATGGTTTTGTAGGCAAACCCGACTTTGCCAAAAGAACCAGAGGCGAACAATTTTTCTTTGTTAACCAGCGTTTTATTAAAAACTCCTATCTCAATCATGCGGTAGTAGGTGCTTATCAAGATTTGATGCCTACCGACAACTTCCCTTTTTATGTGTTATTCATCGACTTAGACCCGTCAACGATTGATATTAATGTTCACCCTACAAAAACAGAAATAAAATTTCGTGATGAAAAGAATTTATACACCATTTTAAAGGCCGTCGTCAAACGAACTTTAGGGCAACATACCATCACCCCTCAATTCGACTTCGAGGCGCCATCTGATATACAAAATTTCAATCCTAATTTCTTTGGAAAGGATGAAATTCCGTTTCCCCCGGAAATAAGAGTAGATCAAAACTTCAACCCCTTCAACAAGGATAACTATACCCAACGCGAACCGAGCTATCGCGAACAAGACAATCAAAAAAACTGGCAACAACTGTATACTCCTTCAGAAAACAGCACAGCCTCGGTAGAAAAGCATATCATACAGCCTTCGTTGAGCAACGACTTGCAAAATGAAGACGATATACAAAAACAATTCATGCAGTTTCACAAACGGTATATTGTTTCATCCATTAAAAGTGGGATGATGCTTATCGACCAACAGGCAGCACATGAGAGGATACTGTACGAACGTTATTTGGAAGAGATGGAGAAAAACACGGGCATGAGCCAACACGTATTGTTTCCTATTGTCATCCAGTTTAATGCCGGCGATATGGTATTATTTCAGGAATTAATGCATGAATTTCGGGCCTTGGGTTTTGTGCTCGATGATTTTGGAAATAATCAGGTTGTAATTAATGGACTGCCGGCAGAAGCGAACAACAATAGCCCTCAGGAATTATTTGAGGGCATGCTCGAACAGTATAAAACATACAAAACCGACGTAAAAATCACCAAGCGGGAAAGTGTTGCCAGAAGTTTATCGAAACGATTAAGTATTAAATACGGTAAAACCTTAGGAAATGAGGAAATGCGAAATATGGTTGACGAGCTCTTTGCGTGCACCATGCCTTACCAAACGGCAGACGGAAAAATTATCGTACGCACCATTTCACTGGACGATTTAGAAAGAATGTTTTAATCCGGAGTTAATTGCTACTATTCAATATCCGCTTCGTCTGACGTTTGCGCAATTGTTTTAGCTTTAGCCTGTACCGAATCAAATACATACTTGGGGCTACAATCAGGGTAAGAAACGTAGCCACAATTAACCCGTAAATGATGGTCCAGGCCAATGGACCCCAGAAAACAACACTTTCTCCACCGAGATAAAAATTGGGATTAAAGGAAGTAAATAAGCCTCCAAAATTCATATTCACACCTACGGCCAGTGGTATCAAGCCTAAAATTGCAGCCAAGGCGGTAAGCAATACAGGCGTCATACGTGTAACCCCACCTTCAATAATAGCCTGACGTGTACGCATTCCACGAGCTTTCAGTTCATCAATAAACTCGATTAGGATAATACCATTTTTTACTACAATACCTGCCAAGGCAAGGATGCCAACGCCTGACATTGCAATAACGAATGGCCGTCCAGAAATAGCGTATCCTAAAAACACTCCCGAAAGACTAAATACAATCGTTGAGAATATGATTAATGGCTTGGTGCTTGAGTTAAATTGAATAACGATAACGACGAACATTAACGCAATGGCTCCTGCGAAGGCCCAAAGTAAAAAAATACTGGTTTCCGCCTGATCTTCTTGGGCACCACCTTGCTTAATTTCATATCCATCTGACATGGTCACATCGGCCAATAGTTTTTTCAACTCTGCATTTACCTGATTACCGTTAAAGCCTTTCACCAATCCACTATATAGGGTAACCATTCTTCGCTGTCCTTTGCGATTAATTCCATTATAGTTTTTTGCATTTTCAACCGTCACCACGGCTGCCAAGGGAACCGTTTTTAGTTGCCCACTGCTCATATCACGAAAGGTAATATTCATCCGTAATAGATCTTCTGGTTTTGCTCGGTACTGCTCTTGTAAGCGAACAATAATAGGTATCTCATCTTCTCCATCACGTAATTTGGAAGGATTTCTACTACCACTAAGGCCTGCGAACAGATTGCTACCTATTTGCCCTACCGATAAGCCTTCTTTCTGCGCTTTAACTTTGTCAATGACCACCTTCAACTCCGGTTTATCCAAAATAAGATCCGTTTTTAATTGATCAATTCCCTGGATTCCTGAAGAACTAATTAACGCTTTAACACGAGCAGAAATTGCGACCAACGAATCGAAATGATCACCAGTAATCTCAATCTGAAGATCTCTACCTGTAGGAGGACCATTTTGCTCTTGCTCCACAGAGATCGAAGTTCCAGGAATATCTTTAATATTATTGCGTATTGCTTTTAGAATTAGCGACGTTGATTTACCATGACGATGCTCAAACTCCTTGAAGGCAACGGTAACTTTACTCTTGTGAGATTGGGCTGCTCTATCAGGATTTCGAGGATCGCCTGCACCAATGGCAACATTGGCAATCACCGATTCCACAATTTCCTTATCATTAACAATCGATTCGTTTACCTTTCTTTCCAAAATCTTGGTGATGCTGTCGGTATAATGAACTTCCGTTCCAATAGGTAACTCGCAATATACATATACAAAATTTGGGTCGCCAGAAGGGAAGAACTCAACTTTAGGCTTGGAGGAAATAAAGATAAAGATACTGATGAAGAAAAAGAGAATGGCACCACTAAAAATCCACCGAGAATGAGAACCTCGAATGGCAAACGTTACGATGCTGCGATATCCATTACGCATTCGTGGAAGCAGGTTATCCTGAAAGGCATGAATTAAAGGATTAAAGAGGTAATGCACGATGGCGAGGATGACAATACAAGATAGCACGAAATTACCAAAGCCATGCATCGCTAAGGAGTTGGAAGCCCAACCCATCAGATGCAAGGCAGTACCCAAAATAAGCAACACCATAATAGGTTTACGATATCGACGAAAGCTATCCTGTTTATACTCATGATCGCGTTTCATAAACGAAACGGCAAATACCGGATTAATTATAAAGGCAACAACTAACGACGCAAACAACGTTATAATTAATGTAACTGGCAGAAAATAAAAGAACTTACCCGCAATTCCAGGCCAGAAGAGCAGTGGAAAGAAAGGAGCTACATTGGTTAACGTACCCGTGAGTACCGGAATAAAAACTTCACCGGCTGCCTCTTTTGCTGCATTGAACAAAGTAATATCTTTATGTTTATTGAATATACGATGCGTATTTTCGATCACCACGATGGCATCATCGACGACAATTCCAAGCGCCAATAAAAACGAGAACAACACAATTAAATTAAGCGAGAAACCCAATGACGGCATAAATAAAAAAGCAAGTAAGGAGCTTAATGGCACAGAAAGCCCAACATAAAATGCATTTTCCACCCCCATAAAAAACATCAAAACAATTGTTACGAATAAAAACCCCAAAATGACGGTATTAATTAAGTCGTCTAATTGATGTTGCGTTTGTTTACTCAAGTCGCCGGTGAGTGTCACTTTTAAGCTTTCCGGGTATTTGCCTTCTTTTTGAAACTGTGCTATCGTTATTTTAATTTTATCGGCTGCGTTAATCAAATTTTCTCCGGCACGTTTTATCACATTAACGGTTACTACCGGTTTATCATCCAAGCGAGCAAAAGATTCACGGTCTTTGGTGTCATCACTTACCTCCGCAAATTCATATAGGTGAAGCGCCGTGCCCGATGGGGTGCGCACGATCATATTTCTTATCTCCTCCAAATTTTTGAACTCACCGGTAACTCGCAACGTGCGACGAATATCACCAACCAGTATATTTCCACCGCTAATATTTACATTATTGTACCGAAATTGATTCTCTACATCATCGAACGAAAGTTGGTAGGTAAGCATCTTGTTTAAATCGATGTTAACTTTTATTTCACGATCAAGTGCCCCGATGATATCGCATCGTTTTATCTCTATGTTTCCTTCTATTTTATCTTTCAGCATTTTCGCAAATGCCTTTAATTTCAAGGCATCAAAATCTCCACTTAGATTGATATTCATGATAGGAAGCTCACTAATATCAAATTCTCCAATAGCCTGATTTTTTTGCGCATCAGCCGGAATATCATTCTGGGCTTTATCCAAAGCATCACGTACTTTCTGTTTAGCTTCTTCTATCTTCACTTTAGAATTAAACTCTACCGTTACAATCGACACACTCTCCATTGAAGTACTGGTTACTTTCTTAACTCCACTTATCGATTTCAGTTGCTTTTCGAGCGGCTGTGTTACCGAAGTTTCTATATCGGTAGGAGATACGCCTGGATAAATCGTTTGTACAAATATGGTAGGCATCACCACATCGGGGAAGCGTTCCTTAGGCAAGGAGCTATAAATAGACATACCCGCAATGGAAAGCAATATGGTAATAATATATACCGCCGTTTTATTTTTTATAGCCCAGGTAGTGGGTTTAAATTCCTTCTTCATTTTTCGATTGATTTAACTAAATATTCTAACTTCCGATGGATCTTATAATGGCAGATGCTTAACTTCTTCACCATCATTAATACCTGAAAACCCAGTGGTGACAATTTCATCACCTTCCTTTAAGCCATTCACCACCACTAAACCACCATAATTTTCGCCCGTGGTGATGAGTAACTTTCGTACCCGGCTTTTCCCACCTTCATGGGTTAAAACCAGTAAAGATTTTTGCCCTTCAGAACTTTGAATAATATTCTCACTCACCACAATAACATTTTTCAAGCTTAGATCATTAATTTTCAAAGTAGCATTCATATTGGGTTTTAAGTCGACATTATTTGACAACCAAACGATAATATCAAAAGTTCTTTTATCACTAATCGTTCCTGCCACATACGACACGGTGGCCTCCACCTCTTTATTGTTCAAATCGGGAATTACAAATTTCACACGATCGCCTACATGTACTTTATTGATATACGTATCCGCCAATTTTGCAGTTAACTTCAATCGACTATTATTTACAATTCGAATACCTCCAAAATTTTGTGCCGGACTGAAGGCAGCCGTATTATCGCCTAATTTAAAATTCACCGCATCGATGGTACCCGCGTAAGGGGCATAAATATTGGTATTAGAAATGGTTACCTCCAAATTGGCCTTCTGTTTTTCACTGGCCTCTTTCTGTGCTTTGGCTTGCAGATATTGAATCTCACTTCCTATCTTTTTATCCCATAGTGTCTTTTGACGATCGAATGCTGTTTGGGCCAAATTTACTTGTACCTTAATGGCTTCTAAACTTTGAACCAAGGCACTGTTATCAACAGTACATAAGGTTTGACCGGCACTCACCTGGTCGCCGGGTTTAACCAAAATTCCATTAATTACAAAACCAGGGGTTTTTGCGGTAATCAAATTATTCTGATCGCTTTCAACAACGGCCGACGCCTCAATGAAATGTCTGAATTCCTGCAATGAAGCTACGGTGATATCAACAGCCTTAATCTTCTTCTGATTTATGGCAAGGGTATCCAATGCATCGATTTCTTTTCGAAGTTTCGCTACCTTGCTATTCAACTCGGTTTGCTGTTTAAGTAATCCTTCCAGCTCGGTCTTCTTAAGCCCCAGATCAGTTTTATCCTGCTTGCAAGCTGCAAAAAACAAACTGATTACTACTATTGCTATTATTTTATTTGACATAATTGATTTTGATTTTAAAATACGGAGATGCTATTTTTATATTGCTGTTATTTACCGATTGCTGTTTTTAAATCGAAGATAGAATTCACCAAATTATATTGAGAGATTACGAATTGAATTTTGGCATTCTTAAAATCACTATCCGCCGTTATTAATTCAAAACTACTCCCAACCCCCAAATCATACTTCGTCTTGGTGGTGGTGTAAACCAACTCTGCCAATTCAAGTGTTTGCTTATTTATTTCCAATTGATTTTTGGCATTCGACAGGTTGTTATTTGCATTTAGATACGCCATGGTTAACGCATTTTGTACATTCGCTTTCGTGTTTTCAACCTGCTCAAGTGTAAGTTTCGACTGTTTTATTTTCGCATCTTTTGCAAAGCCATCAAAAATTGGAACGCTTAATTGAAGGCCTACGATAGCTGTTTTATAATATTTAGGGAATTTGAAATCGTTGTTCTGTCCGTTCAATTGATACGTGCCAAAAGCCACCAAAGAAGGGTAATATCCCATTTGATTAGCTTTTACAGCTAGCTTTTGCAACTCCAAACCTTTTGATAGAACTCTCACTTCTATTTTGTTATTTACATCGAAGGCGGCATTGGCATAACGCTCGAGAGAGAACATCTTATTCAATTCATCCAATGAGGTAGTTAAGTTTAACGATTTATTTACATCAACACCCATTTGCAGATTTAATACTGATTTAAGCACCACAATAGCTGCTTTTAACTGTGTGAGTTGTTGCTGCAATTGACTCTGAACCAATTTCAAACGATCCACATCAAGCTTTTCTACTAACCCTTGCTTATAAATTTCTTTAACATTATACAATTGGGTGTCAATCCGGTTGGTCGTTTCCTGAAGTATTGCTTGTGTTTCCTGAGTAGAAAGTACGGTAAGATATGCTTTGGTAATATCCCGCTCAACGTCATATTTTGTTTTCTCCTGTTGCACTTTTATAAACTCCGCATATTCTTTCGATGCTTTCACACCTAAAAAATAACTTCCATTAAACACTAGTTGTGAGGCCGATACCCCACCCGATAGGCCATATTTTGGAACAAAGGAAACCTCTTGATAGGTGCCGGGAGGACCACCGAAGATTTGTGCCGGAATTAATGAAATAGGCGATTTAATATAGTCATTCAAGCTTCCCGAACCATTGAGTTGTGGGAAACCTGAACTCATAATTTCACGAACTTTTTGGTCCGCTAATTTTACATCAATAGCTGCGTTTTTAAGCGAGGTATTGTATTTAGACCCCATCGAAATGGCCTCGTCTAAGGAAAGATTTAATGGAGCTTCAGCTTGTGCCATACTCCGAATGAACATGCCAGAACAGAGCATGAGAAATACTAATCTTTTCATATAAATTGCTGTAATTCGATATTAAATTTTTCTAATTCTTTGACTAATATTTTCCGGCCTTTGATGGAAGTAACCGAGTACAGATGGTACTTAACTAGTTCGTACATAATTTTGGCCATGGTGTTAAATCCGATAATATTGGGACTAAACGAGAAATCGATCAAATGCAGATATACCTGAACCGTCGATTCGATATTCATATCGCTGTGATACACCCCCAATTCAATTCCGCGTTTCAAGTTATCTATTAACCGAGGTTTAATGCTGCGATCTTTGAATGACAAAAACTCCTTGAAGCTTTCGGGATGGTATTTCTTCAAGTCGTATAACCCACTCTGGTTCATTTTCCCATGTGTTTTAAACTGCCATTTTATCACTTCAATCATTTCAACAATAGGATTATTCAACTGATTGAATACCGCATTGCATTCTTGCTCCTCACCACTAAGGTGCATTGAAACCGCCTGATGAACCAAATCATCCTTATCGGAAACGTAGAGGTATAAGGTTTTCTTTGAGATCCCCAATTCGCGAGAAATATCATCCATGGTAAGGCTTTTTACCCCATACTGCATGTATAATTTAATTGCTCCGGTCAGAATTTTATTTTTAATCTCGTCCATTTAAAATATGGCGCAAATATACCAAAAAGGAAACGATGGAAACATATTTTTTATTAAATGTTTCCTTTGTGCAAAACGTTCCTGATTAAATATGTGATAATCAAGATGTTAAATAATTTAATTGATATTATCCGATACGAAAAAAAATAAATTAAGATAAAATACACTTAAATTGAAAAACACCCTTTCGCAGAAAATATAAATCTTAATTTCTCCAAAGAGGCATATCAACAGAAAACAAAGCCTCGTTCCACATGCTTCCATGAGAGCTCTATTTTATGGCTACTGAACCTAGATTACCGGTAATTGACAGGGCTGAAATAATTCAATGTAAAATACCCTACTTTTGCCGACATATGACCCAGTTTACAACCGATTCAGGAATAACCATTAAAGAAGTTTATACCGAAGAGTCCACGATGAATGAACAGCCCGGGCAGTTCCCCTATACTCGGGGGGTTCAACCCAATATGTACCGTGGACGACTTTGGACGATGAGACAGTACGCCGGTTTTAGTACGGCCGAAGAAAGTAATAAGCGTTATCATTTTTTATTGCAGCAAGGCACCACTGGCTTGAGTGTAGCTTTCGATTTGCCAACGCAAATAGGATATGACAGCGATCATGAGCTGAGTGATGGAGAGGTAGGAAAAGTAGGGGTAGCCATTGACTCCTTGCGCGATATCGAAATCTTATTCGAGGGTATTGCGTTAGAGAAAATCACGACGAGCATGACCATTAATGCTTCGGCCTCCATTTTACTCGCCATGTATATTGCATTGGCAAAAAAGCAAGGAGCCGATTTAATGAAAATATCAGGAACAATACAAAACGATATCCTGAAAGAATATGCGGCACGTGGCACGTATATTTATCCGCCAAAAGCGAGTATGCGTATCATCACCGATATTTTTGAATACTGCAGCAAAGAATTACCCAAGTGGAATACCATCAGCATTAGTGGGTATCATATACGGGAGGCAGGAAGCACTGCGGTGCAGGAAATAGCTTTCACCCTCAGCAATGGCAAGGCGTATGTACAAGCAGCCCTTGCCAAAGGATTAGATATAAATGTTTTTGGTGAACGACTCAGTTTCTTCTTTAACGCACATAATGATTTTTTTGAAGAGATCGCCAAGTTCCGAGCCGCACGACGCATGTGGTCGAAGATCATGCATGAACTAGGAGCCACGAATCCGAAGGCTATGATGCTTCGTTTTCATACCCAAACCGGTGGTAGCACACTCACCGCACAACAGCCGCAAAATAATATTGTACGGGTAGCGTTGCAAGCATTAGCTGCCGTACTTGGTGGCACACAATCCTTGCATACCAATGGCTTCGATGAAGCACTCTCCCTACCTACTGAATCGGCTGCCAGTATTGCTTTACGTACACAGCAGCTCATCGCTTATGAGAGTGGTATAACCAATACGGTAGATCCATTAGGAGGTAGTTTTTTTGTAGAAGAGCTCACCAATACCATAGAAACAGAAGCTTGGCACTATATAAAAAAAATTGATGCCATGGGAGGCAGTGTGACAGCTACTGAAAATGGATATATTCAAGACGAAATCGCGAAGGCCTCCTATAAGTATCAAAAAGAAATTGAGCGTAGTGAAAAAATCGTTGTCGGTGTTAATAAATTCACTTCAGAAGAAAAAAATGACACCCCCTTATTGCGTGTAGATGACAGCATACGTAAAACACAATCATTAAAACTAAAGCAATTAAGAAAAGAGCGAGACAATATTGCGGTGACGACTTCACTACAAAAAATTACACGTGCTGCCCAAGGAACAGAAAATTTAATGCCATTGATCGTGGATGCCGTAGAGCAATACGCCACCTTAGGAGAAATAGCCGATGCGATGCGTTCGGTGTTTGGAGAATTCAAAAGTTAACTTCTTTAAAATTTTATCATTGAAAAACACGACCTTTGCACGCCAGAAAAATGAGTGATTTCAATTCTTTATCTCCTCGTGAGTACCTGATTGTAAAAGGTGCACGGATGCACAATTTAAAAAACATTGATGTCGCCATCCCACGCAACAAATTAGTCGTGGTAACCGGAGTAAGTGGAAGTGGTAAAAGCAGTTTAGTCTTCGACACCATCTATGCAGAAGGCCAGCGCCGCTACGTAGAGAGCTTGAGTGCCTATGCTCGGCAGTTTATGGGTAAACTCAACAAACCTGAAGTTGATTATATTAAAGGCATAGCACCCGCTACTGCCATAGAACAAAAAGTAAACACACGTAATCCAAGGAGTACGGTAGGTACGAGCACTGAAATTTACGATTATCTCAAACTGCTTTTTGCAAGGGTGGGTAAAACATATTCGCCGGTTAGTGGCACAGAAGTAAAAACGCAGACCGTGACGGATGTCGTTGATTATATTTTATCCTTTCCTGATGAAACCAAAGCCCTCATCTACAACAAGATTATAAAAACGAAGGAGAAGACGTTTGCACAGGAAATCCAAGCCATTCAGCAACGTGGCTATTCTCGGTTGTTAGTAAACGATGTACCCAAACGAATTGACGATCTGATAGAGGAAGGGGGCATCAAACATTTTGAAGATTCTTTAAAAAAGCAAAAAACAAAGACCCTTTTTTACGAAAATGTTTCGCTGCTCATTGATCGTATTACCGTAAAAGCCAATGATGAGGACCTTATCAATCGTATCAGCGATTCGGTTCAAACGGCTTTTGCCGAAGGCAACGGTTCGTGCTATATTAAAATAGTAGACCATGAAAATGCGGCCACCGAAAAAAACTTTAATAATAAATTTGAGGCCGATGGCATTCAATTTGAAATCCCTAGTGTTCCTTTCTTTAGTTTTAATAATCCCTATGGCGCTTGTAAAGCCTGCGAGGGGTTTGGAAGTGTTTTAGGAATAGACGAAAATTTAGTCATCCCCGATACCAATAAAAGTGTGTATGATGATGCCGTTGCATGTTGGCGAGGTGCTATTTTAAGCAGCTGGAAAGAGCAAGTAATAAAAGGTGCCATCAAAGCCGATTTCCCAATACATCGATCCTATAGTGAACTCAACGAAACAGAGAAAGATCTGCTATGGAAAGGTTGTAAACATTTTGGGGGTATCAACGATTTTTTTGCAGAAGTAGAAAGTCAACTCTATAAAATACAGTACCGTGTACTGTTAAGTCGTTATCGTGGACGAAAAATATGTCCCGATTGCAGAGGATCCAGGTTACGAAAAGACGCGCAGTATGTGCACCTGAAAGACCTTAACAGCAAAGAACCCAAAAACTTCAAAAGCATTACCGACATTGTTTTAATGAGCGTGGATAAGGCTTGGGACTATTTCAAAAACTTAAAATTAAATGACAACGACGCCAAAATAGCTTCCCGTATATTAATAGAAGTAACCAATCGATTAAGTTTCTTGCATGATGTAGGGTTAGGTTATCTAACACTTAATCGTTTGAGTAATTCGCTAAGCGGAGGGGAAAGCCAGCGTATTAATTTAGCAACCTCCTTAGGCAGCAGTTTGGTAGGCTCTTTATATATTTTAGATGAGCCTAGCATTGGATTACACCCGCGCGACACCCAACGCTTATTGAGTGTATTGATTAAATTAAGGAACTTGGGAAACACCGTTATTGTTGTAGAACACGAAGAAGACATCATGCGAGCGGCGGATGTGCTCATTGATATCGGCCCATTGGCGGGAGTTGGCGGAGGCTATTTAGTGGCACAAGGCACTCCTACTGAACTCCTAAAAAACAACAACAGCTTAACCGCTCGATACTTAAATGGCAATGAAAAAATTTCCATTCCAACATCTCGCAGAAAATGGAATAATTTTATTGAGTTGACAGGAGCCAAAGAAAATAACTTAAAAAACATTGATGTTAAGTTCCCCCTGAACACACTCACGGTGGTTACCGGGGTGAGTGGAAGTGGAAAAACCAGTTTGGTAAAAACCATTTTATATCCTGCCCTTAAAAAGCAAATTGAAGGTATGGCACCGGAGATTATTGGAAAATATTCTACCCTCAATGGGGATATAAAAAGTATCAGCCAGGTAGAAATGGTGGACCAAAACCCGATTGGAAAATCATCGAGAAGCAACCCGGTAACCTATGTAAAAGCATACGATGCCATACGGTCGTTATACGCCGAGCAACCTGCCTCTCGCGCTCATGGCTTCACCCCAGCCCATTTTAGTTTCAACGTTGATGGAGGCCGATGCGACCAGTGCAAAGGCGAAGGCGACATTACCGTTGAAATGCAGTTTATGGCCGATGTACACTTACCATGCGATGATTGCAAAGGGAAGCGCTTCAAATCGGAGGTATTGGATGTGACCTTTAACGAGAAAAATATTTTTGAGGTGTTATGCCTTACCATCGATGAAGCGATGGCATTTTTTGAGGGAGAAAAAACCATTATCAATCGAATCAAGCCTTTGCAAGATGTGGGTTTAGGCTATGTTCAACTGGGGCAGAGTAGCAATACTTTAAGTGGTGGAGAGGCACAGCGAGTGAAACTTGCCTCCTTCCTTGGAAAGGGCACACATACCAGCGAACATGTATTGTTTATATTTGACGAGCCTACCACCGGCCTGCATTTCCATGATATCAACAAATTACTTGCTTCTTTTCATGCATTGCTCGTACAGGGTCATAGCATAATCGTTATTGAACACAATATAGATATTATTAAATGTGCCGACTGGGTAATTGACCTTGGTGCGGAGGGCGGCGATGCCGGAGGAAACCTGATATTCGCAGGCACACCGGAGGACTTGGCAACCTGTAAGGAAAGTTATACGGCAGCATTTTTGAAGGCACGACTTGAAATGAATCATTGAAAATAATGGTTACTGCTTAGTAATAAACATCGCCTGATCTAAGTATCCAACTTTTAGGTGGTACTTCTTTGTGAAATAGCAATCGTTAATTGTCAATTAAAATTTATCTTCGCATTTCAATTTCAGTAACTTCTTCGCATGAATACCACCATAGAGAAACTTCAACAATATATCGGGCAAACCGTAACGCTACAAGGCTGGACCGACAATAAGCGCAGCAGCAAGGGCTTGTTTTTTATTGTATTACGAGATGGTACCGGCCGTTGTCAGTGTGTGGTTAATGAGCAGATGGTAGCTCCTGAAGTATTTGAAAACGCCAAGAAATTAACACAAGAATCGAGTTGTGTGCTTACCGGAACACTAAAAGCCGATGAGCGACAAATGGGAGGAATAGAGCTGCAGGTAACCGACTTAAAAATCATCAGTATTGCGGTCGATTATCCAATCACAAAAAAAGAGCATGGCATCGAATTTTTAATGACCAACCGTCATTTGTGGCTAAGAAGTCAACGACAATGGGCTATAATGCGTATTCGAAACACCATTATCTATAGTATTCATACCTATTTTCAAAATGATGGCTTCGTTCAAATGGATGCACCGATTTTCACAGGAAACGCATCGGAAGGAACGAGTAATTTATTCGAAGTGGAATATTTTGATAAAGACACCAAAGCCTATTTATCGCAAAGCGGGCAACTATATGGGGAAGCCATGGCCATGGCCATGGGAAAGATTTACACCTTTGGGCCTACCTTTAGGGCAGAGAAAAGTAAAACACGGCGTCATCTGAGTGAGTTTTGGATGATGGAACCGGAGATGGCTTTCTACGATATTTTCATGAATATGGATTGTATTGAAGCCATGATGAAACATATTTGTAAAGAGGTGCTCGATAAAAACAAAAATGAGTTAGCCATTTTAGAGCGTGATGTAAAAGTACTTGAAAACACCGTTAACCATGGATTTCCTCGCTTATTGTATGATGAAGCCGTAGCTATTATTAAAGGAGAGAAAGACGTGAATGGGAAAAACAGTATTCTCTCCTTAGAAGAAGAGTTGAAAACTATTGAAGCACGAATTATTACCATTGCCGCCGAAATTGACGAGCGTACAGAAAAAATTAAAACTGGGGTCATAAAAAAGCAAGGGGAAATCAATTTTAATCAAGCTAAAATCGATGGATTAAAGCAAGAACTAAAAGACCTCGAAGAACAGCAACGTAATATCCCCGGTTGGATTACTTCGGCGAAAAATTTCGAGTATGGCAATGACTTTGGTGGTAGCGATGAAACGGTTATTACCCGTTTGTTCGACTTGCCCATCATGGTTTATAACTGGCCACATGCCGTAAAAGCATTCTATTTAAAACGCGATCCTAACGACTCCCGTTTTGCACGAGGTGTTGACGTGTTAGCACCGGAGGGCTACGGTGAAATTATAGGAGGAGGAGAACGGGAAACGGACGTAGACTTACTGATAGAAAAAATACACGAGCATGGCTTACCATTGGACGTTTTTGAATGGTATTTAGATTTGCGTCGCTTTGGAAGTGTTCCTCATGCCGGTTTTGGATTGGGGTTAGAACGCATTGTGACATGGGTATGCAAATTGCCGCATGTACGCGAATCCATTCCTTTTCCTAGAATGTACGGCAATTTAATGCCCTAACAACAATCTTTAAATTAACGGTGCTGCTTCGTTCTCCATGCGATGCGAAAAGTGAACCTTTATTACTTTGTTGAGCCATTCAAGAGAGTAGCCGAAGAGATGCTCCTCCTTCTCATCAAATTCCAAGCATCTTGCACGTCTTTTCAGCAGCTTCCTGCTCGGCTTTACGTTTGTTGTAATCAAGGCCAATACCATACGATTTTTCATCGATCATGACTTGTACCTTAAACTGTTTTTGGTTATGTTTACCCATCACGGTATCAATATTTTCGAATGTAATTACCTTCGCCTCTTTCTGGCACCAATTAATAATTCGACTCTTGAAATTGGTTTCGATGGTTACTAAGACATCGATATCGAGATAAACATTAAGCAGCTGTAAAGAGATAAATTTCTCCGTTGCATTATATCCTTTGTCTAAAAATAAGGCTCCGAGAAATGCCTCTAACGTATTTCCCGGCATGCTCTTTAATCGATTCCGTTGGTTTCCAACCTTCTTATCCAAATCAACTAAATCGGTGATTCCTATTTTTTTTGCAATATTATTTAGTTGTTCCCGACTTACTATTTTGCTTCGGAGTTGGGTTAAAAAACCTTCATCTTTAAAGGGGAACTTTAAAAACAATACTTGTGCAACAACGGCATTAAGTATGGCATCCCCGAGGTATTCAAGGCGCTCGTTACTGTTTTTTATATTGGTTCCTTCAATTGGTTTAGACACCGATGAATGTCGAAACGCTTGCCTATAAAGTTTTAAATTCGTTGGGCGGATAGACGTTACGCGAAAAATTTCTTTGCGTAATGACCTATCGTTAGATGATAAAATAGAAAGGAGATACTTTATCATAAACTTCCAGAATAAATCGACTTTCTATACTGAATATTTTTTGAAGATAACCGTAGCGTTATGTCCGCCAAAGCCAAAGCAATTGCTAAGTGCATAATTTACGGTACGATATTGCGCTTTATTAAAGGTTAAATTTAACCGTGGATCAATATTCGGGTCGTCGGTAAAATGATTAATGGTTGGAGGGATTATATCCTTATATACTGCCATAACCGCAGCTAATGCTTCAACTGCCCCTGCTCCTCCCAAAAGATGACCCGTCATCGATTTGGTACTGCTGATATTAAGGTTGTAAACCTGTTCACCAAAAACCTTACTGATGGCCTTTAATTCGGCGATATCGCCTAATGGGGTCGAGGTGCCGTGCACGTTAATATATTCGATATCGTTTATGGTTATTTCCGCATCACGTAAAGCCTCATTTAAAACCAGAACGACACCTAAACCTTCGGGGTGTGGTGCGGTTAGATGGTAAGCATCCGCACTCATACCTGCGCCGGCTACTTCCGCATATATTTTTGCCCCACGAGCTTTCGCATGCTCTAACTCTTCCAACACCAATGCTCCGCCTCCTTCACCGATCACAAATCCATCCCGTTCATTATCAAAAGGGCGTGATGCCGTTTCCGGGTCGTCATTTCTCTCCGACAGCGCTTTCATCGCATTAAAACCACCTACTGCAGGTTCATTCACAGCGGCTTCACTTCCACCGGCAATCATAATGTCGGCTTTCCCAAGTCGTATATAGTTAAACGCATCAATGATGGCGTTATTACCCGAAGCACAAGCAGACGTCGTGATATAATTAGGACCACGAAAACCATGACGCATAGAAATATGACCAGATGCAATATCACTAATCATCATGGGGATAAAAAATGGATTAAAACGAGGCGTACCATCGCCTCTTCCAAACTCCATTACTTCTCTAAAAAAAGTTGATAACCCACCGATACCGGTACCCCAAATGACCCCAATTCTATCTTTATTAACTCCCGCGTTTTCAATACCAGAATCCAATACAGCATCGGCTGCACAGGCAACGGCAAACTGTGAAAAAAGGTCGAGCTTTCGCGCATCCTTCTTTTCCATATACTTCAAAATATCAAACCCTTTCACCTCACAGGCGAAACGAGTTTTAAATTTAGAGCAATCGAAACGCGTAATAGGGCCAGCGCCACTAACACCTTTCTCTAGGTTATTCCAGTATTCTTCTACTGTATTTCCAATCGGGGTTAGCGCTCCTAAACCAGTGATGACGACTCTTTTAAGCTCCATAATGTGAAAAGTCATCCGCTGTCTAACCCTTCCACTAAAAAATGGAAAGGGTTAGGCGGTGTTTTTTAATTGAAAAATTATTTGGAAGCGCCCTCAATGTATCGGATAGCGTCGCCAACGGTGCCAATTTTCTCCGCTTGGTCATCGGGAATAGCGATGTTGAATTCTTTTTCGAATTCCATAATTAACTCTACGGTGTCCAATGAATCGGCACCCAGGTCATTAGTGAAACTCGCCTCCAGCGTTACTTCAGCTTCTTCTACGCCTAATTTTTCAACAATAATGTTCTTTACTTTGGTTGCAATGTCTGACATAATACGATAATGGTTATTAAAAAATAAAGTGCAAATAACAACATTTTAAAAATATGAAACAAAAGTTTTTTTGGATCATGCTTAATTTTCGGATTCCTCTATCAAATGACGCATCATTATCATAAACGGGCCTGCCATATTATTTGCCCTATCTTTGCGACTATGTTAAAAATAAAGTGCTTTACTTTCAATTTTATTCAAGAAAACACATATATCGTTTATGATACGGAGAGTGCTGAAGCCGTGATCGTTGATGCCGGCAATCAATATGTGCAGGAAAATGAACGGCTCTTTCATTTTATTGAAGAGCAGGCGCTTCGAGTTACACGCTTGCTGAACACCCATGCTCATATCGACCATATTTTAGGAAATGAAGCCTGCGCCACAAAATATCAATTAACACCCGAGATACACCTGGAAGACCTGATTACTTTCGAAAACACCATTAAAACGAGTTTAATTTGGGGGATAAACTTAAACACCTCTCCTACACCCAAAACCACATTAAGAGATACAGAGACTATATTTATTGGTAAGGAAAGCCTAGAGATCCTATTTACACCCGGACACTCTCGGGGGCATGTGAGTTTTTATTGCGCAAAACAACATTTCGTGTTGAGTGGCGATGTTATTTTTATGGGAAGCATTGGAAGAACGGATTTACCTGGAGGCAATGCCGCTACGTTATTATCGACCATCACGAACAAAATCTATACCTTGCCAATGGAAACGACCATCTATAGCGGCCACGGAGAACCGACCCGTGTAGGACATGAAATGAAGCATAACCCTTTTATTCAGGGTTAGTATTATTCACTTACCATGCCTTGGGTCATAGCATATTTGAACCTTTACTTCCTCGTTTTTAGGTTTTCTGCCTTCTGTATTCTTCGATTTCTAAAAAACTTGAAATTTAGGTAGCGTAATTGTGTAATATTTTATAAGTTTGCTTTCTTTTTAAAAATCGTAGTGGAAAAATTTATCAAGCTAAAAGAGGTTATCTCGAATTATAACGCCGATATCAAAGCGGAGGTGGTGGTGAGTGAACTGCATGACAATGATTTTTCCAATCATGAAATTTTAACCCATCACCTAGGTGGATTCCTTCGTTCCGTTAGAAAAGATATTCAAGAGGTAGGCTTCCCCGAAAATGTATTACCGGAGGAGGCACAAGAAATAGTGTTAGAACTAAGTCGGGATGGCCTTTATGATGGCCTTCCTGAAGGATTATTCCATCAGCCTTCGGTAAGAACTCGCTCGGCTAAGCATGGCGATGTATTGGACGAACTAAAGAAACATCGAGTGGAGGAAGGTTATGCACGTAAATTTTTTGCACCCTTCGAAAACGAGTTTTTCAATTTACGTGTTTTACTGGAGAAGCGAGAAAAATATGCTATTCAAGGATTTACCACTTCTGCCAATAAGAAATTATTGCAACGAATTTGGAGGGTGGTACAAAAACTCTCTTCTAAGCAAATAAACCTTTTGATGAATTATCTACCCTTGGCACATATCTTAAGAGGAGACATCGAAAAGCTTCAAAAGGTAATGCAGACGGTACTCGGAGTTAGTATCGCACTGCGTTATACGAATGAAAAATATACTGTTAAAAGCAAAACTCAGGCCCGTCTAAGCACCATGACCTTAGGCTTAGATTCATTGGTTGGCGATAGTTTCAATATCTCCATACCTCACCTGGAAATAAAAATAGGACCGCTCTCTGCAATGGATTTTCATTCTTTTCTTCCCACCGGGGAAGGGCACTATCTGTTGAAGTTACTACAGGATTTCTTTTTCCCTTCTCACGTACACTCCATCATAAAACTAAGCATGCAACGTCATGAAAATAAATTATCATTAAACGAAAAATCTAATATCTCCTATTTAGGTTATAATACATATATTTGACCCGAGACAAAATTTTAAAAAAAAATAACCATCAACCATTACCAACGTTATTGAATATATTATATGAAAAAGTTACTGCATTACCTACCCATTCCTGTCATTGTGCTGTTAATCGTAGGTGTAATTCTAATCTTGATTTACAAATACTTAATCTCTGGTAACCCCGCCATTACCCGAAGGAAAAATTTGGGTGTGGGTTTTCTGTTTTCTTTCTTGTTAGGTCTTCTGGGGGTCCTGGCGTTCTTGTTCTTCGATAGCAATATTACTTGGTTTTATCTCTTTGCACAAGTTTGGGTACTTGGCATTGGATGGCTTTTCTGGAGTACGATGAAGCGTGGCTTTAGCCCATATTTCAACAAAACGGCATTAACGGAATGGATTTTCATGTTTATCCCTATTGTCTTTGGCTTGTTCATCTTTATTTACCTCTTTTCGGTATTCAACAACAATAATATCGAATGGTGGTTTGCAACCTGCTATCTCAGTTTTTTCATTCCTTATATGGTGGATTTAGCTTTCAATAAATTTGCTGCCATCCCTCCCGAAATCTATAAAGTTTGGTATCACCCCACCGACTATGAAGAGCCTGATTTTGAGCGTATGGATTTGAATAGAATGTTTTTGCTCGATATCGAATTTTCGAAGTCGCCGAATGATACCGTAATCAGTAATTTCAAAGCGAAAGCTCCATTGGAAATGAATTTTACCGATTGGTTCGTTTCCTTCATCGCCAATTATAATATGAAATTCGACGAGAGTCAGATTCAATATAGCAATTCGGAAGGTGAAGCACACGGATGGATTTTTTATACCAAAGGAAATTTTTTTACCGGCAAAAAATACATCGACCCCGATATCAGTATTAAAGCCAATAAACTAAAGGAAAATGTGGCCGTGGTGGCGAAACGTGTGGAAGTTACCTAGGAAGGCGCTTTGGATGATCATAGAGTTAAACTTCTTTCTAAAAGACAAACAAATTAAATAAATAATGATTCCTAAAATAAAACACAACGCCGTAAATTGGATCGATGGGATGAAGATTTCAAAATCTCATTTCGCTGAGACTAATCATTTTATTTACGATCATATTCGCGATGGTATTTCATTGCAGCTTACGAGTTTTAACTATGGCTTGTTGCCTCCATTATTCGGCGAAAAGAACTCACTTACCTTTACCGTAAAAGAAACACAAAGCGAAAGCTATAAAGTCTCGTTATCTCAATGCCGGGCTATAACACAGGGTGGATGCCGTATTGAGGTACTTGAAGGCAACGAAGAAATTACCTCAACAATACAAGTTGCGGCCGATATTGCAAAAAAAGGAACCGGCGTTTTTGATGTGGTACTTACTATTAATCCATTTATTCGCTTACCAACGGGCTCACCCAATGCCGAAGAACAGCCACCACGCCACCCATTTGAAAAGCCAACCATAGAAATCAGCGTTGTTCCTTCCGATCAAATTAAAGCTTCCGAGCTTGGCGAACATTTTATCATTATTGGCAGGCTGCATTACAAGTCGAATGAATTCGTATTCGACCAACGATTTATTCCTGCCTGTACTTCCATCGTTGCGCACCCCGCTCTAAAAACAATATATAACACCATCGGCGGTTACCTAAATGGCATTCAAAATTACAGTACCAATATTGTGAAAAAAGTATTGGATAACAGCCAGGATTCAGGCATAGCACAAAATGTGAGACATGTTTGCGAACGATTGGTTTATAATACCTCGGCTTCTTTTTTCAGGTTCCGATCGATGCTGCCACAACAATCGCCAATTTATGTAGTGGAAATGTTTTCGCAACTCGCCAACGAAGTAAAGGTGAGCATCAATGGGCATAAAGAAAAAGACCGGGAAGAACTCTTAAACTATTTCAAAGAGTGGACCGACTTAACACCGGCTCAATTTATGGGAATACTTGATGAAGTGATTGACATCGAATACGATCATAACGACTGTTACGATTCATTGGCTAAGGTGGATTATATGCTGAGCATTTTAGCTTCTTTATTAGATAAATTAAACTCATTGGAATTAATCGGTCGTAAAAAAGAACGTGATATTTTTGTTAGAGAAAAAGAGATTGATAAAAAACCAGAAAAGAAAAAAGGATTCTCCATGCTCGACTTCTAAGGTAGAAAGATGTAAATCATGTTGAAAAATTAGCAGAACATAAAGTATCTGCTGCCTTTCATAGGATGGTGGCATGAAATCGATAAGAAAATTTGAAATTTGAAGTATAAAATAATTTAACCATAAAAATAAATATAATTAATGAAACCTCTTAATACCAAAGAACGCGATAGCTCCTTCTGGATTTTTGTACTGTTTTTTACCCTTTCTGTGACCTTAATTACGGCTGTAGTCAGCTTCAATTTTATCATTCCCAAAAAACAATATGCGGAGCTCAAAGTGCAACTCAAAGAATACGATGCCTTTAAGGCAAAACAATCTGGTTTCATGAGTCAGATTGATGCCATTAATTTGAAACTAAAAGAATATAACACGCCGGGAGCAGCCCAAACTTTCCTCTTAAAAGATATTAGTAATAAGAATATTGAATTGGAAACTTCCTTGCAAAAAGATAAGGTTACCAATGGGGTGTATAATAAAATAATAGAAAACAATAATATCATGCTGAGTTTGAAAGCCGAATTAAATGGTGCCAATAAGCAGTTATCGGAGGCGAATGGTGTTTTAAGGGAATGTGAAGAAGATAATAGGAAAATAGAGAAAGAACTAAAGGAGAAGAGAGAAAAAAAATAAACGATTCATAGAAAATAAATCGCATTCTAAAAAAGCACCGTCATGACAAAAGATTTAAAAAACAAGTTTACAACCTTCATCATACTAATGTTTGCTAGTGTATTGCTATTAGTGGTATCGTTATTTAGCGATTACCGTGGCCCTTCTGGAAAACAGATGGATAAAGACGCCGTTAATGTGGCAAAAATGGATGACGAAAATTCAAAGCAGGCCTTTATTGTTACACAGATGGACACCATTGATCGAAAACTGAGGGCCTTTAAGCCCACAGCCAACGATGCCGTGGTATTGTCAAATGAAATTGATAAAGGCATAAAGGCACTCAAGGATTATTTCGTTAAGAACGACCTCAAAGAAAGTGCCTATACTGGAATTATCGACAATTACACACAAATGCTGCTTGACAAACAAAGCATGAAAAGCATCTCCGATAATAATGACCTAGCCATAAAAAAACTGGCTGACTGTAAAGAGAAACTTATTGCAAATAAAAGTGATTTAAAGGACGAGGATCTTATTCAGAGAATGGGGAGTAAAAAAGAATAGCAAATACGCGTAATATTCACAATAATTAAAAAAGCATTTCGGCATGAAAAAATTATTACTCTTAAGTTTTTTGTTTTTTTTAGGGTATTTGGGATATGCGGCAAATTCTATTACATTGCTAACCAATACCATCTGCAACGGGGGAAGCACTACTTTTACGGTTCACAATACAAGCCATACCTATGGCACTACTACCTATGCCGTGGGTACTACCGTCGGTGGAACAGACATTATCTCTACCAGAATTATGTGGGCGTCGAATGCAGGAGGAGGAGATTACGATACCATTGTAACCGTTTCTCCATCTACAACAACAACTTATTACCTAACGGTAAGTGCCGGTTCAAACTCTTCTGACATGCTCACCGTGAACACCGCCGCTACTGCAAATGCAGGGGCTTCAGCAACTACATGCCAAGGAGTACCATATACTTTAGTCGGGTCTAATATTGGTGGTAGTGCCTCAGATGGCACTTGGTCGATTTTCGCTTGGAGTGGAACGATGACAAATACCGCCACTCAACTGAGTAATACCTCTGCTACAATAACCCCTAACACCGTTGTTTTCACACCTATTGCCGGAAATACGGGCACTGTAACTTTAAAACTAACTACCGATAATCCGAGTGGTGTTTGTGGCGCTGTGTCAGACACGATGATTCTTATCGTGAATGCACTTCCTACAGCTTACGCAGGCTCTGCAGCAACCATTTGCTCAGCGTATACGCTTAGCACCGCTACCATTGGAGGTAGCGCCTCCACTGGCACGTGGTCGATAACCGCCACTACCGGTTCGATGACCAATACCGCAACTCAATTAAGTAATACCGCAGCGACATTAACGCCGAATACCGTTGTATTTACACCTATTGGCGGAAATAGCGGGACGGTTACCCTTACTCTTACCACCGATGATCCTGCCGGCCCTTGTGGTGCGGTCACGAGCACCGTAATTCTCACGATAAATGCTACCGCTACTGCCAGTGCAGGATCGGCCACATCTATATGTTCAGGAACTGTTTATACCTTATCGGGAGCAAGTCTTGGTCTCGGTGCTTCAACAGGAGCATGGTCGATTAGTGCTGTTAGTGGAACCATGACGAACGCTGCAAGCCAGCTGAGTAGTATCGCAGCAACAGCCAACCCATCACTAGTAACCTTCACCCCAATTATTACCGACAGTGGCACGGTAACCCTTACCTTAACAACCGCAGGCCCATGTACTTCTGTAGCACCCACCGTGGTAATCACCGTTCGCCGGGCTCCAACAGCCAATGCGGGTTCTGCCACTTCCATCTGCTCAGGAATAGCTTACCCTTTAACAGGTTCAAGTATTGGTGGTAGTGCCCTAAACGGCACCTGGTCGATTACCGCTTGGAGTGGGAGTATGACCAATACTCCGAGTCAATTAAGTTCAACTTCCGCCACAGCAACTCCTTCTTCGGTTACCTTTACGCCATTAGCCGGTAGTGGCACCGTAACCCTTACCTTAACAACCGACGACCCTTCTGGCCCATGTTTACCCGTATCCAGCTCGGTAATACTCAGTATAAATCCGGCAGCGATAGCAAATGCCGGTTCTGCCGCACCCATCTGCTCTGGGCTTCCATATACCTTAGCCGGTGCAAGTGTAACTGGAGGTGCATCATTGGGTACCTGGACCATTACCTCCGTAACGGGCACCATGACCAATGCTGCAAGTCAGCTGAGCAACACTTCAGCTACCGGCTCCCCTGCATTAGTTACCTTCACACCCATTTCAACCAATAGTGGTACTGTAACATTAACGCTTACCACCGACGACCCAATAGGGCCATGTCTTGCCGTATCAAGCACTCGGGTGCTTACCGTTTCACTTGCTCCAACCGTGAGCGCTGGTTCTGCTACCACCATCTGTTCCGGTACGCCATATACTTTAACCGGGGCAACCATCGGAGGCGGGGCTACCAATGGTATCTGGTCCATCACTTCCGCTACCGGAACCATGACGACCAATTCCAGTCAGCTAAGCAATACTTCTACAACCATTACACCATCAACCGTAACGTTTACACCCATTGCCTCCAACGGAGGAACGGTGACCCTCACCTTAACCACAGACGACCCTTTGGGCCCTTGCTTAGCGGTATCCAGCTCGGTTACGTTAACCGTAAACAAAGCGGCCACTTCGAATGCTGGATCCAATAATACAATTTGTGCTGGGCTTCCTTATACTCTCTCGGGTTCAAGTGTCGGAGGAGGAGCCTCCAATGGAACATGGTCGATAACAGCGGTAACGGGAAGCATGAACAGTTCGGCAAGCCAATTGAGTAATACCGGAGCCACCATTACGCCATCATCGGTTACTTTCACTCCCATCGCTACCAATTTTGGCACCATAACGTTAACCCTAAGCACCGATGACCCATCGGGTCCATGCCCTTTGGTATCGAGTACCTTATTGCTCACCGTCGAAGAGCCTGCTCTTGCAAACGCAGGCTCAAATGTTACGATATGCAAAGGAACTCCCTACACTTTAATAGGGTCAAGCATTAGTGGTAGCGCCACTACCGGTAGATGGTCGATAAGCGGGGCTACAGGAACCATGACCAATTCCTCAAGTCAGTTAAGTAGTACCTCTTTTACATCTAACCCTTCAGGGGTAGTATTTACCCCAAATAGCAGTAATACGGGATCCGTTATCCTAACATTAACAACCAATACTCCTGCTGGTAGCTGTGGAGCGGTTACAAGCAGTATAGTTGTAACCATAAGTAATGCCCCTACATCCAACGCTGGCACAAATACTACCATATGCTCAGGATCTCCTTACGCTTTGGTAGGATCAAGCATTGGAGGGGCTGCTTCCAATGGAACCTGGTCCATTACTTCTGCAACTGGTACGATGACAACTTCTACAAGTCAGTTAAGCAATTTAGGGGCAACCGCAACCCCGTCTAGTGTTTTATTTACGCCCATAGCTACGAATAGCGGAACCGTTACCTTAACGCTAACCACCGACGACCCGTTTGGCCCTTGCCAAGCCGTTTCAAACTTCGTGGTACTTACCGTTGATTTAGCCGCCACAGTTAACGCTGGCTCAACGGCAACCATTTGTTCAGGAAGCTCCTATGCCCTTATCGGATCAAGTATTGGTGGCGGTGCTGCAACAGGAACGTGGACGATAACGGCTACTACAGGCACCATGACCAATGCGTCAAGTCAATTAAGCAATACTACTGGCACAGCGAATCCATCCTCCGTTCTCTTTACACCAATCGCTAGCAATAGTGGAACAATAACATTAACCCTAAGTACAAACGACCCTGCTGGGCCTTGTGGAATAATGACCAGCTCCGTACTGCTTACCATAAATCCAGCAGCTACTGTTAATGCCGGATCTGCGGCTACCTTGTGTGCCGGCACACCCTATATCTTAACGGGTTCTGGCTTCGGAGGTGGAGCAACGCAAGGTACATGGACGATATCATCCGTTACCGGAACCATGACCAATGCGGCCACCCAACTTAGCAATAACAACCCGACTGCTTCTCCATCATTGGTAACCTTTACGGCGATCCCAACCAACAGTGGCACGGTAACTTTAACCTTAACTACCGACGACCCCATAGGACCCTGTAGTGCCGTAGCCGGCTTTGTTGTACTTACCATAAATCCTCTCCCTTTAAAACCCGTTTTCTCCACCACCAACCCTTCCTCGATTTGTTACAATCAACAAGGGGTAAATTTTGGGGTAACAAGCGTTCCGAATGTTAATTATTTGTGGAGTTCAACCAATACAAATCTCCGATTTTATGGCAAACGAACCTCGAATTGTTTAATAGACTTTCCGGCGAATGGTACCTTTAGTATCTATGTTACCGCTATTAATCCAATAACCGGTTGTCGCGATTCTTCTCTACTGAGCCTAAGCACCGCTGGTACCATTCCGGCACTTCCTAAAATAATTGCAACGAACAGCAACAAAACCTTGGTTTGTTTAGATAATAAGCAGCCCACCTTTCAATGGGGTTACGACGATAACACCTACCTTGGAGTGGATGTTTTGGGAGCTACCTTGCAAGACTTTACACCTGTTGGTGGGATTATTACAACGAATAATTATTATGTAAAATTAAGCTCTGGGGGATGCACGTATAAAGTATACTATATCGCCCCATTATCCATTCAGCCAACAAAATTTCAATCGAAAATCAGCTTGCAACCCAATCCAAATGCTGGATTTTTCAACTTAAAACTAGACGGCGATGCACTCCCTGAAGAAGCCTATATTACTGATATTCTAGGTAAAAAATTAATGCAGCTTACGCTACATTCTGGCAACCAAACCATCCAAGTCCAATCGTTGCCCAATGGCATTTACTATTTACACCTCTTAAATAGTTCCGGCGATTCACCATCATTAAAATTTATCATAAACAAATAAATTCATGAAAAAAAATCTACTGCTACTGCTCGTTTTTGTCTCAATGATTCCCGCCGTAGCCTTGTCGCAGGGAATGATGCAGCGGAAACAACTCCCCGGAAAGATTGATACGCTCCTCATTAATTATTTCAACTACTCCAAATTTACGTCCTTTGACGAAAGCGGCTTCTCTGACTTTATTGCATCGAAGTTTGAAAAGTTATTTAGCCACACAGCACAAATAACCGATGAAGTAAATCCTTCCTTTTATGACAAAGACTTCGACCATCCGTTTAATTTGCCCATACGAGCAGTGGATGAATATATAGCGAAAACCAAAGAAAATTATCCTTATGGTGTTTATCCTAAATATAATGCCATCCAGGTAGATTATGCCGCATTAATCATTTTGATGCTAAAAGAAACCAACGGAACCACAAAAACAGGCCTGCAATATAAAATCATTGATACCTTAAAACTTGAGTTGAAAGCATCTCCCGATTTTAAAACCATCACCATTGAGAATGCCACCGTTATGGGTTATACCATATTCTTATCCAATGACGATGATCGCGATTTTATTCCTAATGGCCTTGATAAATGTCCGAAAGAGCAGGGCTTTAGAACCGTTAATGGGTGTTTAACGAAGGAGGAAAAAGTAGCTATCGCCCAGGCTAAACGCGACGCCTCAAAAGTGCCGGTTAAAGACACCACTCCGGTAGTGGCAAAGAAAGAAAAGAAAATAAAGGAAAAACCTGTAGACGATGGACCCACCTTGCCTGGGCTGTATCTGGGCCTCACCGTTTCGGGGGGTAACAACAGCCTCGAGGTGCCCTTTAATGGAACGAATGTAAGCTACGATCAACAGCTTAAAGGATCGAAAAATGTAAACAACATTACCGGTATAAAACTCACCAAGCAAGCTCCATTTACGCAAGTACAAATGGATGTGGATTATTACTTTGGGAAGAAAAAGAAAATAGGTATTGCTACCGGCATCGGATATTCTGGCTTTAATGCAAGCATCGCCATGGATAGTTTCCATGTAGAATATCGTGCTACCGATTCGAAAAACAATGTGTATCGTCGCCTTGTAACGGCTCGAGCAATTGATGAAGACTTGAAAATAAAATCAATTAATATCCCTTTTTTATTACAGTTCAAATTTGATTTAGGAGATAAAGCGAATCTAACTTTTGGCTTTGGTGCGGTGTATCATAGTGTATTATCGGCTAAGGTATCGGGCACAGCAAAAGCCGATTATGAAGCTGTTTATAATTTTGGCGTTCCGGCAGGAAACACCACTACTTACGATACAAGCTTGGTGCCTAGTGGAGATAGCTGGCTTATTACCCGAGGCAACGTGGAGGCACATAATGGCAAAATTGGAGAGAAAAAATATTTTAATGACTATCGTGCAGATGGGTATGATGTAGCCATTGAAGAAGCCTTATCGAAAGAATCAAGTTTAAGTTTAGGAAGCTCCTTGGGCGCTATTGTTCGAATAAACGCCAACTTAAAATTATCAGAGAAATTATGGTTCGCTACACTTCTGCAGTTTCAGAGTGTAACATTCACTAATGGTAGCTTCCAAAAAAACTATATGTTAACCAACGAAATTGGAAGTTATAACGTACTGATGAATAACGTTAGTACACTAAAGACAGGCTCCCTATCACTTGGTATCGGATTTAAATTTACAATTAAATAATTATAACAATCAGTAAGCATGGAACGTAAAAACATTTTTCTTATAATAGCCATTGTGTTGGTAGCGGCAGGAATATTTGTTATCAAAAGATTTATGAGTGATAGTAGCTGTCAAAAATTTGACTTTGCCATCTCCTCAAATAGTGTTTTGGTGGGAGAAAGCATTCATTTTGAAGATAAGACTATGGGAGCTAATGTATGGAGCTGGAATTTCGGAGAAGGTGAAGGCACGAGTGAGGACCAAAGTGGCGATTATACCTTCAAAACTGGCGGTGATAAAGTGATCACCTTAACGATTGGAAAATGCAGTGAACAATTCTCTATTAAAGTAGCCGTACCCTATATCAGCAGCGAAGATACAACACAGAAGGCGGTAATCATTATTGGTCAAGCCAGCTGTTTCGTTGGCGATAATGTATCGTTCAAAAACACGACGGAGGGAGCAACCAAGTGGGAATGGCAGTTTGGAGAGTCGGGAGGAATTGACAAGTTTGATCAGAACCCATCCTACACCTATAACCGTCCTGGTAAATATACCATTGTACTTCGTGTGGATGCAAGCAAAGGAGAAGGCCGGTTGGAAATTAAGGTAAACTCGAAACCGGTGGTCACCGGTGGTGGTGCTCCTCCACTCCCCCCGCAATTAACGGGGCCTCAGTTAAAAGCAAAGCTTGAAGCTATTTTACTTGGCAAATTTGATGCTGTTTTTGATCCGATGCTGAAACAATATTTCTGCAACAATTCTAGTATTCCTGTGTCCATCAATGGTGGAAATACCACGAGTATTTATTCCTATTGTATGAAACTCGACCTGAAGCCAGATACTAAAATAAACGACGTGAAGGTGGAGTATGACACAAAAACAAATTGTGTTTCAAAAGTTACCATAACAGAATAATAATTTATCCCATGAAACGATTAATAATCATTGGTTGTACGTTATTTATTGTTTTTTCTTTTAGATTTCGTAAGCCGAAATTGGAGAACGTAAACAATTTGGTGGTTTTCTATATTGAAAACAGTAAAGGAGACGGCAACACCTCTCTGTCTTCGGAAGCAATTGAAAGACTAGAAGTTGAGGTGAAGAAAAACCATGCAACGCCAACCAATAAGTTTTTACTCTACTGGAGTAATGATGCAAAATTTGATTATACTAAAAAAGCAGAAAGTAGTCCCCGAATTCTAAATGGCCTATTCGAAAAAAACTCCCGCATCCCGAATGTTTGGTTCGATAAATACGAGATGCGAACACTTCTTTTCGAAAAAGAATTCACCTTAAAAGGAAACATCATCATCAACTTCTTTATTACCGAATCGTACCTCATTGATTATATTTCAAAAGACGAGCCTTCGATTCTTATGGGCTTATTCCCAAGGGAACTGGCCTATATAACCGGTGCCGATGAAAGTAAGTTAACGGTTAATATCTATTATACCAATACACAAAATAAAATCTCAGAAAAAACCTTAAGAGAGATAAATAATTTCACCAATCAATCGAAAGCTACTTATAATTACATTCAGCTCAACTAATTTTTTTGAAACACATCATGAAGTTCAATTTAAAAATAGCAACCATACTTGTTCTTTTCAGTAACGTAATCAATGCCCAAGTGCCGTCAGGTTCTAAAGTACTTTTTAGCCCAAATGAATATAACCGACCCAGCGGCGAAATATCATTAAAGAACGAGGCCACCCGAGGAAACGATTGGGTGGTATATGCCGATCGCGATAATGTGCAAACCTACACGAAGCCCGATGGAAAAGAGAACTTTAAAATTATTAATTTTTTAGAGCCTTTTTTTGTAATTGAAGAAAAAGGCGATTTTGTACGTTTGGTTAAATACGATGTAACTATTTTCAGGTCGGACAACAAATCAGCACGAAAAATATTAAATACAGCCGTGTTAATGGGTTGGGCCGAAAAAAGAAAATTACTTCTTTGGAAACACGCCTTAGTAACGCCTCAGGGTTTTACCATTAAGGCATTATCCATTATTAATGATAAAAATGCGTTAATGAATCCAGGGAAATTTATTCGAAATGGCAACATCGTAAAAATTTACAATTCGCCCGATCTGCACGATTTAAACGAGAATGAAATTCTCATGTTTCAATTTTTGTTTATCTACAAAACAAGCGATGACAATAATAATTATTTAATTGGAAAAAGCTTTCAAACCTCTACCTCTTCCATCAAAGGTGAAATTTTAGGATGGGCTCCAAAAAGTATCGTGCAAAAGTGGGAAGCACGCTTATGCCTTGAACCGAACTGGGATATACTTGCAGCCAATGAACGTCGAGCCACAGGCGTAAAAGCAACCCTCTGGCGCAATGATGTGGAAGTATTGTCCGTGATGAAGGGCAATAAAACCGAAGGCCTATGGCAGGACGACCCCTATGAAGTAAGAGCTGAACCGGAATGGAAACGTTTTCCGGTACTTACCGTTTTTCCACATCAAATTATTGAAACCGGCTTAATAACGAAGATTTTTGATAAAGAAGGAAATCAATCCATTCAAACGGCCGATCAATTGGCAACCGAGAAAAAATACAATGCATTACGTGAGAACATGCGTAAGATAAATGTTGTTTTTGTTATGGATGGAGGTAGTACCATGAATGGATTTTATGATCCCATCCTGAATTCTATTCAAAAAACCATTGATTTGGTGGTCGAGAGGAAAAACAATACCTACCAATGGGGTGGTGTTATCTATCGAGATCACGTTGAAGAATCATGCCCCATGGGGCCTCGTAATGTAGAAAAGATAGACCTCTCATCAAATACCTCCCCATTGTTAGATTTCTTTAAAGAAGCTTCTCAGGACAGCAAGGAATGCAATGACAAGGAGCGCCCTCAAGCGGTATTTCTTGGCTTAGAAAAAGCCCTGCGAATGATGACAGAGCATAGAGATGAAACCAATATTATTATTTTAATTGGCAATACGGGAAATCGAATGCCCGATACCAAAGGTCCATCGTTTGAGCAGATATCAAAGTTAATCGTTGAAACAGAAACTCGTTTACTGGTATTTCAAGTTAATAATGCTGCAGATAAAAGTTATGATGATTTCATTCGGCAGTCGCATAAATTAATTTCTACTTCGGCCAAATCCATCTCCGAAAAGATACGACTCAATAACCCTAAGATTGCCGGTAAAGTAGTGGAACCTAAATATGTTCAATTTGAGGATAAAAACTTCTACCACCTAGACTATCCAACGACTAGCCCGTTGCCTGGTTTCGTCATATTCCCCGACAAAGGATCGCCCATGTCGGCTATTGATCTTGAAAAAGGAATCGGAAAACTAATTCAAGAAACCAACGATGAATTAGAAAACCGTTTAAGAGAAATTGATGCAAAATTAACGGGAGTGGGAGAGCGAAATGTAAAAACGCTTAATGCCGCTGTAATTTATTATTTAAGCAAACTGGGCACCGATGTAAATAGTGCAGAGGTAATAAAACAATATACCGAAGTGAACTATCAGTTTTTCATAAAAGCCTATACCACTTTAGAGGTAAAAGGAATGAAATATCCATTATTCAAATACATTTTATTTGTTGATGAAGATGAATATGCCGATTTAAAGAAAGTACTCGAAAAAGTGGTGAGAGATGAAACGGGCAATCAGCTACGCGAAAACTTGGTAGAGGTCTATAAAGAGCTAATTCTTACCTATATGGGTGGCAAGCACGATAGAGAGGTTTTAAACACCCCTTTAAGTACCATAATGGAAAAAATAACGGGGATGCCCTCACGAAGTGATTTCATGAAAAAATATTCCGTTTCCGATTTGGAAAACCACAAAATGGTAACCGATCAGGTGTTGACGGAACTCATGATAGAGATGAAACGAAAGCTGGCTCAATTAAAACAGATTCGTATCGAGAACAAAAGTTCTTTCATGAATAACGACAACCGCTACTATTGGTTACCGGAGAGTGTATTACCTTAACTAAAAAACGACCTTATGGGAATGCCCGCAGCCCGAGTTGGCGACATGCATGTTTGTCCGATGGTTACCCCGGCGGTACCGCCTGTACCACACGTAGGAGGCCCCGTTATGCCTCCAGGTAAACCAACGGTATTAATTGGGAAGATGCCTGCCGCTACCGCTACCGGGATGTGCACGTGTGTTGGGCCACCAGATATTATTGTGAAAGGAAGCATGGGGGTTTTTATCAATAAATTACCAGCAGCCCGTATGCTCGATACAACGGCTCATGGAGGAAGTATTGTGATGGGATGCCCTACCGTTTTTATTGGCGATGCGAGCCCCGGGGGCGGAGCACCAAGCCCTGTTTTAATAACTCCGGTAATTGCCGCCTTAAGGGCAGCAGCGGCAGGCATAGCCGCATCGAATGCCGCAGCGGCAAACCAAATTAATCAAGAGTGTAATTTAATAGAAGCAGCCGTTAATGGAACCGCTTTTGCTCATTCTGTTTCTAACTGTTCCATCTGTGCAGCAAGGTAATATCACGTTTAACCTAACTAATAAGGAAAAATCATGATGAAGATCAATGCTTCGCAGGT
>CANNQU010000005.1 GCA_947507965.1 Bacteroidota bacterium | reverse complement strand
AGGTACTTTACAAAAGAGTTTACATCCCATGTGGGTTCCGGTAAGTTTAGTTTTTTCGATTTCGCCATATTTGTTTTTTTATTTTTCGTTCAGTCTTTTTGCATGTTCCATCATATATTTATTGGTGATCTTGCCATACACCTGGGTTGACTTAATGCTATTATGCCCCAGCCATTTGCTTACCACTTCAAGTGGCACATTTTGACTTAGCAATACCGTTGTCGCACATGTATGTCGGGCCATATGATGGGTGAGTCTTTTTTTAATTCCAACCGCGTCAGCAATCATTTTTAAAAATGCATTCACCTTCTGATTACTTATTTGTGGTAAAACCTTACCGGTAATTTTACGGTACTCTCCATCATGCCTGTCAATTATGGCTTGTGTTTGTTTCAAGACGGGCATTTCAACGTATTCATCTGTCTTCTCCTGTTTTAGTCTGATACTGTTCCCGTTGGTTTTGGAGAAAACAATTTTATCCATTTCTAAGCTCAATGCATCCTTGAAACGTAGTCCGGTATAACAGCTGAACAAGAAAATATCTCTGGATTTTTGAAGGCTTTCATTCCCGCTTAAATCATGCGCTTCAAGCATATCTAATTCCTCCTGAGTTAAATATGTGATTGTTGTAGGGGTATATTTCACACGAATATTCGTGAATGGGTTTTTTTTAATAATCCCCTCATTGAAAGCTTTCAAGATCACCGTTTTAAATCGCGTAATATGCTTATTGGCAGTATTTCTATGCAGGGTGCTTGTTAGGGTTTTGCCTGATGGCTGATTTAAAAGAAACAGATCAAAGTCACTGATGAATTTATAGTCTACACTTTCAATCGAAACATCACTTCGTTTCTTTATGCTCTTAATAAACTTGATCAAATGCTTCTGGGTATCGAGATATCTATTCTTGGTGTTTTTTGCCAGTTGTGGATTGCTCTGGACATATTTTAGATGTTCGTTATAATACTCCAACAGTTTTTTATCAAACTTACTCTTCCCCTTCAATTCGTCTTTTATAGCAGAAAGGTCGATAAAAGCCCCTGCATCTTCGAGTTTCCTTACCGAACTATGGATTTTTGCCTCCATTTTGGTCAGACCCTCATTGATAGCATGGTTCCTTATGGTTCTTTGCTGCTGAATATTGAAGTCTTGCTCTTCGCAATCATAATCGGTGGCAATTTCGATCTTTTTGCTTTTATAAACGAGACGTAAATAGATGGGATGTTTCCCGTCGCCCCTGCTCTTATTGGTTTGTAAGTAAAATTTAAAACTGAGTCCTGTAGTTATATCCATAATATTTTTACTTCACCTTTTGGCGGGATTGAGGTTTTTAGGTGAAGTATAGAGAGCGAAAATAGTGTTTTTTTATGAACTCGAGCGAACAGGTGAAATAAAAAACCCGCTCTAGTGGCGGGTTTTGAACTTTTGCGAACGTTTAAAATCGTAAAAAGTGGAGCTGTCGGGAGTCGAACCCGAGTCCGAAATAGGAACTCAAATGTTTTCTACATGCTTAGCTGTACTTAGTTGTCGGTTTGTGTTTGGCGTGCCGCATACCAGAAACATAAACGTAGGTTTTATATAATCTACTCGCTATCAAAACCCATTTCGCGAGTAATACCATGCTTGGTGAACCCACTATACAAGTCTCGGCACGATTTAGAAACTTAGTGAGTGCGAGCGTCCTAATCTATCCAGATTAAGCAGCCAATGCGTAGTTGTTGCCAACTAAATGTTGAATGTATTGATTAAAGAGAACGCAAACAAATCTCTGCATGCTTACACCTACGTTACACTACCCGTCAAAACCGGTCAGCCCCGAATGTGAAAAGCAAAGGTACAAAATAGCAAGGGCATTTGAAGTTACTCCGTTAACGTAATTCCGTTAATTTCCATTTTTAAACATTTCCTTTGGGAATTCTTCTACTATTAATTTCTAGTATTCTAAATACTTCAGGAAAACGGTTTTGTCACGTAGGGTGGCTATTTGAAGCCTGTATAATTCATCCGATACCTTTGAAATATTATCTTTAATGATCCTATTGAAACTTTCATCACTACTTAACACACTCAGTGTCTTTCCTTTAAAATTAAAATAATACCATGTGTCGGCATTGCTTTCTAAATAGATACCCGTAACATCACCACTTCTTTTTTTGGTGATTTGTACTTTACCGTATAATCGTTTTCCAATGGTCCGGTTATCAATAGAATTTAAACCGATTCCTCCAATGGCTATGTACGCCCTGTTTTGGCGTTTCCAGCTCATTTTCAAGTCGGTGAGCATCAATGTTTTTTGGAACTCATCAACGAGCATTACTTCCGAATTTTCTTCTAGTTTTTTTATTACAGCAGTATAATTTTTTTCTTCGGCCAATTCCCCAAGCCCTACTTTTAATACGTAACGATCATTCATTAAGTTTGGCAAATCTCTTGACGTATTATAAATGCTATCTGCCATCATCGTCAACGCTTGTTTCGGCAGAATGAAATCGAAAAGGGCGATCACGTCAAGGCTATAGCTGCTATCCATCAAATTATTAGTGATGATGCCTGCTGCCTTTGTTTTAAATTTATCGCTGCTTGTATTGAAGTTAATTCGACCTTCACCAATAATTGTTTTCTGAGGTTCGTTGAAGGTAACCATGCTGCCCTGATAAGAATTTTTGGAGAGTTTATCATCATCACCAACCCTAAACTCCCCTGTATTATCATCATAGTACATTTTGCCACTTCGGGCTAGCAATATCATATCATCACTATACGAATGTCTTCTACTGAAAAAAGAAGTGTACATCCCCGTTGAATCATTGGCTACATTAAAGCCGATGCTCAAAGGATTTTTATCAGCATCGATGGGGTCGTCAATTTTCAACCTTACCGAGTCCTGATCGATACCATCATTAAAACGAAACCAAACGCTCTGAGGGCGTTGTTCATGTAGTGGGAGCACATAGCCATTGAAATTTAAATTTTTGTTGATACTCGTGAGAACAATATCACCTTTAAAGTCGAAATGTTTGTTTATCACAAAGTTACTGGTATCTTTAATCGTTGCCTTGGCAATGGAATGTTTTTCTGCATTTACGCCAATCTCATTAAAATAAATGATTTGTTTACTCTTACGTTTGTCGGTAAAATTGTAAAAGCCATTACCACTCATATTGCGCCTTCCCAAGATATTTATGGAACAGTTGAATAGGTTATGGAATCCGTTTACCGTATCTGTTTTTAGAAGACACCGGTATAGGGTATTCATCTGAGCATTTCGGTTAATTACTACTTTGTTACTATCCGGAATTATTTTGGAGTCGGCTACAAAAATATAAGGTACTTTATTGCAATTTAAAATATAGGTTTTAAGGTCGAATACGGCGTTGGTAGAGATGAAATTCAAAGAGTCCTGCTCATACAAAGTAGAGATGAAAACAGAAGATTCGGGAGTCTGTGTTTTTCCTGCATTCAATATGATTTTCTTTTCATCCATTTTCCATGTCATATCACTTAATGTGGCACGATACTGGTTGTAAGGGAACTCAATATTAACATCAGATTTGTTGGATCTAAAGTCGGCATAACGTTTTTCAAAATCAACAAATGCCTTTACGTTAGTAGCACTAAAGGCATATTTAGAAGGGTCGATGGACTTAATTTTAAAGGAGGCCACATTGGAGCTGAAGGTATGGTTTGAAAACGAAAAGTTTTTAGAGGATAGTTCCGCTTCATCAAAGGAAATGGTACCGGCTCCTCCCATCCCTTTAGGAGTAATAATTAAGTTGCCTAGCAATGTTGCCACCTTGTCGTACATCAGGAAAGGTTCTTTCTGTTGAAACAGATACATGGTGTCGCGGTAGGCACGCCAATCGACATAGGCACTATGAGTGGTTGCTGATGGAAACAAGGCTGACTTATTTACGACCACCTCATCGGCTATGGTATTCATCGAGTCGGGTAGGAATAAAAATTTATTCGAAGTGAGGTGCGTCGTTAGGTAGTCTATAGAGCCATTCCCAAAGAAACCAAAATTACTCAAGCTCATTTCGAAATCTCCTCTTCCTTTACCTTTGAAGAGTGGGTAGCCGCCAGCAGGAGTGTGGGTTTTAAAGCCTAACGAATAATCATCTTGTAAGGTAAGTTGGTGGCGAAAGTCAGGAACAATGCCACCCGATTTAAATTCACCGTCGAATACCAAACCTTCTCTTGTGAAGTTGTCAAGACTGTCAATGGTAAAGGGATCAACCTTAAAATAGAAACGTTCTCTTACGTATGCACCTCCTTGGGTGGTGGGGTAGTCGTAAAAAACGTTGGAGCCTTTATCACTTTTAAAAATAGGATACTGAGGATAATTTATACGGCTTGATTTATTGTTTGCCGAGTCGATATATAAGGTGCCATAAACATTTTGTAAAACGGTGTTTACCCGTACCAGTTGATCTCTACCCAGCTCATCTTTTTCTCTGGAAGGGAATGCAAATTTTAAGGAATCAACATTACTGAGTTTAATGAGAAAGTTCTGATAGTCGAAATCGAATCCCGCGCCATAGAAATCGAATCTTCCGGCATGCACCTTTCCCGCAAACTCCATATCTCTATTTTTTTTAATAATCAATTTCTGATCGTTTAATATCACATAAACATTTTGTGAGTCGCTAATTTGAAGCCTAGGCACTCCTTCCACTGTTAGATCATAGTTTACGAAATTCATCGTGGCATTGGGTCGGGCTCCAATAAGCGATTCCATTTTAAGGATATCATAGTCAGATACGTTATTATGTGCATTCACATAATCGTAAACCTTATTATAAACATGAATCTTTTTATTGTCGATATCATAATTGCAGAAACCTTTATCGGCCATAAGCAATACAAAGGGCAAAACATATTCTTCTTTGGCACCCATAAAAGCAGCAAATTCTTCTAAGGTAAAATCAGGAGACCTTCGCATTCGACAAAACTGTGCAACTTTGGTCAAGGGGTTGTAATCTAATACCCCTTGCATTTGCTCATAGCGTTGGTCTCTAAAAAAACTTAACGATTCAAAACGTGCCGACTGGTCTTTCGTGTTCATTATAAAATCCATCTTTGGGCCATCAATCTGCCAATTAACTTCATCGACATACATTTCAATACGATGATAGGAATCATAGAGTGGGCTCGATCGCACGCCTTCCTCTCCACGCGCGAGCGATAATTTTCTATCTTTTCGAAGGAAGTTAAATTTCATTTTAGGATGAAACAAGGAATCTTTCGCAATAAAAACATTGAATCGGCTATCTTCTGCAGCAATTTTTTCATTAGAGATGAAAAATTCAACCGATTCAATTTTACAACGTAACGAGTCTTTATAATAAAAAGAGAAGGATGCCCTTTGGTCGATTGTTCCAATTCCAGCAATCTGTTTCCCATACATACCAAAGCCTCCTTTATATTTCATTCCTTTGCCAAAATTTTCGATGAAAATATCGTTGCTATAAGAACGAAATTTTGGATAGTTTAAATGGGATGTTTCATTGGTGGAAACTAGCTTTTCTGTAAGGCGCCCGGCAATATTTTCAATCTTATACTCTTTATTGGTGAGAAATGCTGAATCGATGGTGAACTCATATTTGTCGGTGTTCACCTTGTAATTCACTAAATCAACCCATACCTTATTGGTGTCTAAGCCCACTCGTAGAAAGTTTATTTTCCCACCTTCACCAACCCATAGCTTCCTATTGGGATAATAGATTCCAGAAGTATTTGAGATTTTGGTGTTATTGCCATTGGCGAAGCCTTTCAAGTCGGTATGATGGAATATGATATACGGTTCCCGATCGAATTTTAATTCGTAATCGGCACTCGTACATTGCCAAATTTTTGCATTATTAGAAAAAATAGTATTGTCTTCAAAGAGGCTAATCGAAAAGTCGAGAAAATCTTTAAACGTCTTCTTATTTTCCGATAATGTTTTATCCGTTATTTTCTGCCAATTTGCAAAAATAGCTTCTCCTTTATCTTGCCTTGAATAGGCCGATAGCGCTTTGAGTAGTGATACAAAATCTGGGTTAGCACGTAGCTTTTCGAGTAGCATTTTGTTGCTGATACGCAAGATGAAACGTTTTTGTTCATCCGTCAATACCTTTTTGTTCCATTCGGTAAGAAACGCTTGGTATGTTTTGCCCGCTTCCTCGCTTTTGTCTTGATTCATAAACTCTCCCAACTCTCTGATGTAAACGCCGGTATCCTGGGAGAAACTTTTAAATGTTTGCGCAAAGGCGTTAATACCTGTAAAAAAAATTACTGCTATTAGAAATTTTAATCTCATCATCGTAATTTATTGTTGAACAAATTTGGCAGCACACCAGTTATTTTTAGTTTTCATTTTTACGAATTGTATTCCGTGCTTTTCCGCCTCCATTATAATGTCGGGGAGGTCGTTTTCATAAAAGCCACTCAGAAGAATAACGGTACCACTTGGTGAAATATTGTGGTAGATGCCTAAGTTTTCCAGGTTATAATTCTTGGTGATATTACTTAGGATAATTCGTTCGTTTAATGGTAACCATAAATCCATAAATGTTGATTCGGCTAATACAGCCGCATCACCAAGTATTACGGTTGCTTTTTGAATATGGTTTAATGCAAAGTTTTCTTTTGTGTTCTCAAAACACCATTCGTCATAGTCGATGGCAATGGTATGTGCTGCGCCCATCTGTTCAGCTAAAATGGATAATACTCCGGTACCACATCCCATATCCAGACATCCCACTTTTGATAATTGCTCCTCGAGCATGAGCTCCATCATAAGTTGCGTGGTTTCATGGTGGCCAGTGCCAAAACTCATTTTCGGTTGAATGATAATCTGATGTTTGAAACCTTCTTTGTTTTCATGAAAAAGGGCTCGTACATATATTTCATTTCCGATCGTCGTGGATTCGAAATTTTCTTCCCATTTTTCATTCCAGTTTAAGTCGTTTGCGATTGTTTTTATCGAGCATAATTTTGCGTGATATTTTTCGATAATTTTCAAGGCCTCGTCTTTAGAATGTGTGAACTCTTTGCTCAACGAATAAGCCATCAACAGGTTTTCTTCTTGCGAGAAATTATCAAAGTTCAGCTCACTAAGTTCTGCAATGAGCAGCTCTTGTTTTTGGGTATCAGCCTCAAGGCTTAATTCAATATAGCTATCCATTTTTTATGATTCTATAGCGGACTCTGATTTCGAGGATAAAGAAGGATTGGGTTGTAAATTCGGTCAGGCGTAGCGATTAAATTTTCCCTTCCGCGACCAAGTCTTTCACTTTCCTTCCTTCATTGCTTCTGCTGCAATCACTGCTTTATATACATTAACGATTCCACCTGTCCTACACAGTTTTTTGTAGGTGACTCTCGAGGGTGATATTTTTTTATCCGTCTCCTCTGCTTTAGCTTGTGCCTCATCATCAACGGGTAGAACCATTTTTCCTGGAACTTTAGTTACGGTTTTAAGTAAAATACTTTTCACCTGCTCTGCGGTAAGGTTTGGGTAATAGGCCCTTAATAGTGCCGCACAACCAGCCACTACCGGCGAAGCCATACTGGTACCTTGAAGCACTTGGTATTTGTTGTCGGGAGTGGTAGAATAAATTTCTGTTCCGGGTGCAAATAGATCCACGTCTTTTGAACCATAATTACTAAATGAAGCAGGTTGCATATTGGGCTGTGAGGCGCCAACTTCTATCCAGGCTTTGGCTTCACCGCTTTTATCAGCGTAGATACGAGTGGGGAAATGTTGTTTCCCTTTTAGATTGGCTCCTTCATTGCCAGCAGCATGAACGATCAAAACATCTCGGTTCATGGCATATTTCACCGCTTCGTCAACCGAAGCTTTATTGGTTCCGTAGTATTTCCCGAAACTCATGTTAATAATTTTAGCTCCGTTGTCCACGGCATAACGAATGGCATTGGCTACATCTTTATCTCTCTCATCACCGTTGGGTACGCAACGTACAACCATTATTTTCAAATGATTACAAACACCGTCCATTCCAATATTATTCTCCCGAATGGCGCCAATAATACCAGCTACGTGGGTGCCGTGGGTTGCATCGGGCCCTTTCACTTCATTATTGCCATATTTCCGTTCATTCATATTCGAGTAATTGTCGCCTACTAGTTTCGTACGTGGGTCGTAGTCTAAATTTAGTTGGTACTTATATTCCACCTCATAGTGTTCTACAGCACCTTTCAATTCCGTGTCAAAGTCGATATCTTCAATATTACTGCCTCCGGCAATAATATTATGTAGTATGTTTAATACTAAAGCTGTTGCAGGATCTTCCGATTTAAAGGAAGCAATATCTTCGTTGCTAAGTTTTTCTTTCCCAATCTCCTTTTTCAGTGCATTATATGACTTTAAGAAATTATAGTATATTTCATAATTCTTCTTAGAGGTCTCATATTTCTTTTGAAACTCCTCTTTTACCTTGATATAAAGTGCATACTCTTGTTTTTTGTCGGAGGTAATATTCTTTCGATCTACACCGTCATATTTCTTTTTCAGGTCGCGATACAATCGCGTCACCTCCATATTGTCGAATTCTACCGTACCGTTCGCATTACCAATGAAATCCCATCCGTAGATGTCATCAATATAACCATTCTCGTCATCATCGACGCCATTGCCGGCAATTTCTTTCGAGTTTACCCACATATTCTCTTTTAAATCTTCATGGATGGGGTCGGTTCCGCCATCGATTACCGCAACGATTATATCCTGGGCTTTTTTGTCTTTAAGAATTTCTCGAATGGCCTTGTCAGAGCTCACTCCAGCAACGCCATCGTTGGCATAATCGAGGTTAAACCAACGGTCGGGAGCTTTTTGGGCTGAAGAAGAAAATGCTAGGGTTAGTGATAGAAAAAGATAAATAATATATTTCATGAGATAGGGTAATGATATTTAAATGGAGGTAAAACTAAACTTTTTTTCGGAATCAAATGGGGTGATTTTAGCATTTCAATTAATCAATATCGGTGACGCCTCCACTTACGATAAAGGACATCGTTTGTGTAGCGTTTTTATCAATTAATCGCACTTTTTCTTTTTTTACAATCAATAAGTCTCCCATCATTCCATAACTTTTAGGGCAGTAAACGCTCATAAATTCCGACATTCCGAATTTCGATAACTCTTTTTGTGTTACAAACCCCAATTTGTAAATACCTTCACTAATTTCAATCATCACGGGTTCTGTAAACTTTCGCTTTTCTCCAACGAAAGCTTCCATAAAATCTTTAATCAAATTATAGATGTACTTCACTCCCGGGGTACGTTCCAACAGATCGTTGATAAATTCTAAAATGGATTGCCCAAAAATCTTATTCCCTATGTATCCGATGAGTGTTATCGAAGCGATGATAACTAAAAAACCAAGGCCATACCCCAACGGTATGATATTGTCGATTTTAGTGAAGATAGAAAAAATAATGTAGAAGGATAAGCTAACGGGGATAACAAAAAGTAATCCACGCAAAAAATAAGTTAATAGTTTACGTGCAACGTTGCGAAAGTTAAAAGAGGTCATGTTGTTATTTATATTAAATCGTGTCCGATATCGGTTCTGTAATATTTCCCTTCGTAATTTATTTGTTGAGCTATAGCAAGCGATTTTTCTGCCGCTTCGGGTATCGATTTCCCTAACGAAGTAATAGCCAGCACACGGCCCCCCTGGGTAACCGTTTGTTGGTCTTTAAGGGTGGTTCCAGCGTGAAAAACAAGGCTGCCTTCAACATTCATCAGGTTGTTAATTGGTAAACCTTTCTTGTATTCATTTGGGTAGCCACCCGATACCAGGAATATGGTGACGGCGGTTTCATCTATTATTTCTATTTTCAACTCACCTACTTTTGAAGTAGCAATGGCTTGAAATATTGTTACGATATCGGTTTTTAACCTTGGTATTATTGCCTCCGTTTCAGGGTCGCCAAGCCTACAATTAAATTCAATTACGGAGGGCTCTCCATTGCGGTTCATCAATCCAACGAACAAAAAGCCTTTATAGGTAATATTGTTTTTTTGAAGGCCCGCAAGTAAAGGAATGACAATTTGAGTTTCAACTTTCTTTAAAAAAGTGTCGTCGGCAAATGGCACCGGACTTACAGCCCCCATTCCTCCGGTGTTTAACCCGGTGTCTCCTATTCCAATACGCTTGTAATCTTTCGCACTAGGAAGCATTTTATAATTGATGCCATCGGTTACTATAAATACAGATAGCTCGATTCCTTCTAAAAACTCTTCAACGACTACCTTTGTACTCGCGGCTCCAAATTTGCCAGCCTGAAGCATAGCCGTAAATTCATCGATGGCTTCCTGTGTTGAGGTGCAAATTAATACGCCTTTGCCTGCAGCTAAGCCGTCGGCCTTAAGTACGATGGGTAGCGGGTGCGTTTTTAGGTAAGTAATCCCATCATTAAAATTAGCAGCGGTAAAGGTTGCATATTTTGCTGTTGGAATATGGCATTGCTGCATGATTTGTTTACTGAAATCTTTACTCCCTTCTAATTGGGCAGCTGCTCTATTGGGGCCAATAATGGGTATGGATAGTAGTTCTTTATCCTGTTCGAAGAAATCAACAATTCCCTTCACCAAAGGTGTTTCAGGGCCTACCACCACCATCTTTATCTGGTATTGCAGGCAAGCTTTTTTTATGGCATCGAAATCGTCATCTTCAAATGGTAAATTTGTGGCAAGTGCATTTGTGCCTGCATTTCCAGGTGCCACAAATAACGCATCGCAAAAAGTCGATTGTTTTATTTTCCAAGCCAGAGCATGCTCTCTGCCGCCACTACCCAATAACAATATGTTCATGTGGCAAAGATATGGATTGGGAGACGTTTATGGTGAATTGTATTTGGTATGGGATAAGAAGTTTGGCTCCAATTTAACGGGAATAACGATTGTTTTTTACTTAAAGTGGTCTATACCAAATACGATATCGATTTTTAGTACCTTTGCACCCCAATAATTTGTGGCATGAAAGGGATTCGAATTTTAATTATTTTATTATTTTGTTCGTTGGTAACAACTGCTCAGCAGCCTTACTCACTGCAGCAATGTATCGAAACGGCATTGCGGAATAATATTCGCTTGAAACAGGCACAGCTTAATTTACTTAGTACCAAGATAGATGTTAAAACAAGTAAGGCAGCGATGCTTCCTAACTTAAATGCCTCTTTCAGCCAAAACTTTAACTATGGTAGAAATATAGATCCTGTTACCAATGCGTATATTAGCAACAGTTCACAATCGGCAAATGTGGGGGTGAATAGCAATGTTATTTTGTTCAATGGCTTTCAGCTTTTAAATAACTTAAAACTCGCGCAGTTAAATTTTGAAGCAACACAAACCGATGTTTCAGCTCAGCAAAACGATCTTTCGTTACAAGTAGCTGCTGCCTTTTTACAGGTTATGTACGCAGAAGATAATTTAAGCAATGCCTATTCACAATTGGAGGTTACCCAAGGTCAACGATCTCACACCGATATTCTTGTAAAAGCCGGGAAACTTGCCGAAAGTGCTCTTTATGAACAAGACGCCCAACAAGCTAACGATGAATACAATGTTCAGATGGCGCAAAATGGCATTATAACGGCGAAATTAACCCTTCTTCAGTTGATGGAATTGCCGGCAACGAACAATTTTAAGATTGAACGACCTAATATTGCACTTCCTTTGGCTGAGCAATATGATGTCAATGTCATCTATGAACAATCCTTGCTAAATCGCCCGGAAGTGAAGGGAGCTCAGCTACGTAAGGATGCAGCCAGGGTGACTCAAAAAATAGCCTTCGGAAGCCTGTCGCCCCGGTTTACTTTGTCGGGTGGATTGAATACCTTGTATAGTAATAAATATGTCATGTATAACGGCTCTACTTTTGTTGGTATTACTCCAATCGGTTTAACCAAGACTTCTTTAGACACCGTGTTTGCTCCCCAATACAAGAGCAATTTCTCTTCGGTACCTTTTAACGACCAGCTAAACCAGAACTTTGGAAAATATATTTCGTTGAGTCTTACGGTTCCTATTTTTAATAATTTAAAAGTTGCCGGCAATCTGCAGAAATCGAAAATTAATTTAGCTAATCAAGATCTGAATTTTGCTCAGACAAAAAACATTTTATTGAAAAACATACAGCAAGCCATAACCGATGTACAGGCAGCCATAGCGAAATACACAGCGGCACAAAAAAATCTGACCGCTCAAAGTACGTATTATGCCAATACCGAACTCCGTTATCGGCAGGGGGTGAGCAGCTACCTCGATTTCATTACTTCGAAAAATAATAAAGCCAGAGCGGAAATAAACCTGCAGCAAGCCAAGTACGACTTGCTTTTAAAGAGTAAAATAATCGATTTTTACAGAGGTATAAATATCACACTATAAATTTTAAAATATGAAACGTATTATTTGGTGGTTGTTGGGCATCGTCATCCTATTGGTGGTTGTTGCTTTTATCGGTAAGAAAGCAGGTTGGATTAACGCAAAAAAAGGAATCAAAGTTTCAGTGGTATCACCCGAATATCGTACCATTATTGAAATGGTAGCGGCGAATGGGAAAATTCAGCCCGAAAATGAGGTGAAAATATCTTCGGATATCTCCGGTGAAATTACGGAACTCTTTGTGAAAGATGGCGATTATGTTCAACAAGGACAAGTACTTGCGAAAGTGAACCCTCAAATTTATCAGTCGCAACAAGACCGTATTGCGGCTAGTGTTGATCAAGCCAGAGCCCAGCTAGCGAATGCTAAGGCTAGTAAGGCTCAAGCCGATGCCCGATGGATTGCCGAAGAGGCCTCCTATAAACGTAACACCTCGTTGCATTTTCAGAAAGCAATCAGTGATGCTGAATTAGAAGCAAGTAAATCATCCTTCGACGTAGCAAAAGCGCAAGTGGAGGCTGCAAATCAAACCATTAGAGGAGCCGAATTTGCCATCACAAGCGCACTGGCTTCCTTAAAAGAATCAACCGATAATTTAAACAAGACCACCATTATGGCGCCTAAGGAAGGCACTATCTATGGATTAAAGGTACAGCGCGGAGAACGGGTGGTGGGAACATCGCAAATGGCAGGGACAGAAATGATGCGTATTGCCGATTTAAACTTTATGATGGTTATCGTCGATGTTAATGAAAATGATATCGTACATATACAACGTGGCGATTCTTCAAAAATTGAGGTGGATGCTTATCCGGGCAAAAAATTTGTTGGAGTCGTTTATGAAATTGCCAATGCAGCAAAATCATCCTTATCGGTTAGCGCTGATCAAGCAACGAACTTCGAAGTGAAAATACGAGTAGTGCCCCAATCATACGCTGAGATTAAATCGAAGCTTGCCGCCAACGAATCGCCATTTAGGGCCGGAATGAACGCAACAGTTGATATTGAAACAGGTAGGAAAGAAGGCGTTCTCTGCGTGCCGATTGAATGTGTAAGCACGCGAGATAAAAATGAAACGGAGAAGAAAAAAACAACAGATAAAATCAGTACTTCTCGCGACGATTTGGAGCAAATTGTTTTTATGGTAGATAGTGCTGGCAACGCGAAGAAAGTGCAAGTTCAGACTGGGATTCAGGATGATAAATTCATAGAGATTACCTCCACGCTCTCCGAAAAGATTAAAATTATATCAGGACCGTATTCTGCCATTTCTCGTACCTTGAAAGATAAAGACAAGCTACTGGTTGTTGATAAGAGTAAGTTGTATGAGAAATAAGTTTTAGGTGATTTTTAAATGCCATTATTGTTGTTCTTGAATACGAATTACGTAACCCATTATGATAAAAAAAAATCTTGCCAATATGGTAACCTGCCTCAACTTAATTTGTGGCTGTCTTTCGATACTCTATTGCATTCGTATCGACTTACAAATGGCCGCACTTTTTATTATGGCTGCTTCGGTGTTTGATTTCTTAGATGGGTTGGTGGCTCGGATGACGGATTCGTATTCTCCTATTGGAAAACAACTTGACTCATTGGCTGATGTCGTTAGTTTTGGGGTGGCACCGGGATTCATCGTTTTTACGCTATTCTATTTCAACAGTACTTTTTTAACGATCGATTACGATCCAATGAGAAACTGGTATTCTTTTGTTGCCTTTTTAATCCCCTGTGGGTCGGCTTGGCGCTTGGCAAAGTTCAATATCGACACCCGGCAGTCGGAAGGATTTATTGGATTGCCGGTACCTTCCATGGGTTTTATTGTAGCAGCATTACCTTTCATTGTATTCGATTCCCATACCTCAGAACGATTGAGCAATTTTTTAGTGCACCCCATAACATTAATTTTTCTTGTTTTAGGTTTATGTTATCTAATGCTCTCTGATCTAAAATTGATTTCCCTGAAGTTTAAGACCTACGATTTTACCTCGAATAAAGCACGTTATATATTATTGGGTGTCGCAGCGATACTTCTGGCAGCACTTCAATTCAAGGCCTTGCCACTTATTATTCTGGCCTATATAATCATCTCGGTAACGATAGGTAAAGAGGAGAGATGATATTAAAACAAGTGCCTCCTCTTTTGAAGATGTAAGGTTGTTTTTAAACTCCAAAAAACAACGCGCAGGGTTTATAAATTGGAAAAATGAGGGTATATTTAATTTTTTATTCTGCTCCCTTATTTTGGTGTAGCCCTAACTTCGATACAAGGGTATAACATCCCCAAGAGAAAAAAGGAGCCGCAAGCACGTCGATCGTATAATGAACATGCTGTACTAAAATAAAACCGGCAACGAGTGCCGTTGCGGTAATAAAACAGTATTTCAGTCGTGGATAAGGGGTGGCCAGCACTAACAACGATAAGGTTGAAACATGCCCCGAAAAAAACAAGTCTTTGACAATGATGGTGTCACTATAAAAAAAACGGCCTACAAAAGGATCTGTTAAAGGAATCATGGATTGGTCGGGCTCCAACGGAAACAGATAAATGCAAAACATACGTATGATGATTAAAAGGCAATAGGCTTGTATCGCTTTTAAAAAATGCACGGGTGTTGCACTCAAATTGATGATGGCGATACAGATGGCAGAATAAAGCAAGATAAATATTGGCAATGAAAGGTCTCGAGCTTCGATTGTATTTAAAATGAAGTCGGAAATGCTATGCCCTGGTCGTGACTCAATAAACAAGAGAAAGTTGGAAATATAAAAACCGATAAGAAGTGAAATAAGTAACGTAATAATGGCTTGTATCCTAAAGGAGGACTGACCCAGCGCTATTCTCCAATTTGCTTTTAGTGCAGTGAAGGAAGCAGGGAAAAAAGTTAAAAAAAACCAATTCATAGCGCTAAAAGAATAATATTATTTCAACCACTTTTCTTTTCTATACCAGGCCGTGGTTTCTTGAATACCTCTATCCAAATTATATTCGGGCTTAAAATTTAAATCATCGAGCAAAGGCTGAATATCGCATTTCCAATTGGTGGATTCCAGCTCTTTAATTTTTTCAAGGTTTAGCACGGGTTGTTTCCGTCGGATGTATTTTGTCGCCTCAGAAAGAATGGCAATCAATCGAACAAAAACGACAGGAAGGTGCAGACGAAGGGTCTTTTTCTGGAGTTGCATTTTAATACTATTTCCAAACATTTTCCCATCATACACATGCCCATCACTCACAAAATAGCCTCTGTTAATAATCGTTGATTCCATGGCCAGAAATACAGCCGTTATAAGGTCGGATACATACACAAAAGTCAAGTGTTGTTTTTTGAATCCAACGAAAAGCTCCAGGTTACTATTGATGAGTTTAAATACGGTGAGAAGATCTTTTTCTCTCGGCCCATATACTGCAGTAGGTCGTATGATGATATAGGGAAAGTTGAGCAATGACGTTATAAAGTTTTCCGACGCGAGTTTGCTTTCCCCATAGGAGGTAACCGGTTGGGGTCTGTCGGAAACTTTTACGGCCTGCAGTAGTAATGGGTCGCCGGGGCCGAAGGCTGCAAGGCTACTCATATAAATAAATTTTTTCGGAATACGATTCAGGCTTATTAATACCGCTATGAAATTTTTGGTGTATTCGTAATTTGAAGTAAAATAGTCCTGCTTCTTTAAACCTTTTGTGAGTCCTGCATTATGAATAATATAATCGAAGTAGGGAAGTTTATTCAGTTTTTCCCGTAGTACCTCAACATCTGAAAAGTCGAGTTCCACCAATTTTATTCTCGTATCGGTAAGGTAGATGGTGCTGCTTGATTTTCTAATACCAGCATAAACATCATAGTTTCTTCTTAGAGCTTCCTCTACCATGAAACTCCCGATGAAACCACTTGCCCCAGTTATTAAAACTTTTTTCATCTCATAAAGCTAATTCATACATCCTATATTTTTTATAGGGTTCGGCATTGATATTGAGTAATGCCTTATTCATCATCTCGTTCGTTTCGAGTATCCATGAGGCCTCTGCAGAAAGAATATTTTTCTTTTTTGCGGTGATTATATTTCGAGCATAAAAACAAGCCTCTATCCCCATTTTTCGATATTCTTCTACAACTCCAAGAGTTAAAACGCGCACTTTATTTACTTTTTTCTTATTAAAAAGCAATTTAAACAGCCCTGTGGGAAGTAGTCTTCCTTTTTTTATTTTGATGAAAACTTGGTTCATGTCGGGAATGGCAAGAGAGAATCCCACCGCTTTGCCATGATGCTCAGCGAGGTAGCAAAAATCCGGATCGAGAATCATTTTCATGTCTTTAGCCATGAAGTCAAACTCTTCATCCGTCATCGGAACGAACCCCCAGTTCTTATCCCAGGCGGAGTTATAGATTTCTTTTATTTTTGTTACTTCCTTTGCAAAATCTTTCATGTTAGTGGTTCGAATGGTGATGCCCCTTAATTTCAATCGCTCCTCCAGCCGCTCCACTAAATTCACTGTTCTATCCGATAATTCGCTTGTTTTGAGGTTATAGGCGATGAGATCCATCTTTTTTCTATAGCCATATTTTTCAATGAATTCTGGGTAATAGTTCTTGTTATATGTCATCATCACCACCGGTGGCGTATCAAATCCTTCAATTAATAAACCGCACGTTTCATTCGTTGAAAAATTCACGGGTCCGATGATGGAAGTGAGCTCTTCTTTTTTCACCCACTCAGAAACGGTATCAAAGAGTTTTTCGGCAACAGCATAATCTTCAATTACATCAAAGAATCCCCAGAAGCCGTCTTTTGTACTCGTATATTTCAGGTGGTTGTTATTCCTTATGGCCGCAATTCTACCCACTATTTTAGCCTCTTTGATGGCAAGAAATAAATCAAGTTTTGAATGCTTGAAAAAAGGATGTTTTTTTACACTCAGCAAATCTCGTTGTGCAATAAAAAGTTCGGGTACATAATTCACATCCCCTTTATATAAATGATGCGGGAAGTCAATGAAATCCGCCAGGTCTTTTGAGGATGAAACTTTTTTTATGGTAATCATGGTTAGATTTAGATTATTATTTTGAAGCAATTCCTAGCTGTGAGGCAATTTTATGTATTTTTCCAATAGCAATATCGATCTGTTCAAAAGTATGGGTCGCCATGAGCGAAAAGCGTATTAGGGAAGAGTCACTTCGCACCGCTGGCGAGATAATAGGGTTGACAAAAACGCCATCATCGAGCAACATTTGCGTTAACATAAATGTTTTTGTATCGTCACGAACATAGATCGGAATAATAGGGGTCTCCGTTTTTCCAATGTCGAATCCACGGTCTTTCAGTTGCTTCATTGCATAATGCGTATTGCTCCAAAGCTGTTCTATTCGTTCTGGTTCTGCTTTTACAATTTCTAATGCGGTGAGAGCACTGGCCGCATTGGCCGGTGAAATACTGGCACTAAAAATTAAGGAGCGTGAGGTATGTTTCAGATAGTTGATAGTGGCTTCATCGGCAGCGATAAAACCTCCAACAGTTGATAATGACTTGCTAAACGTTCCCATAATAACATCTACTTCGCTTGTTAAACCAAAATGTGCTACGGAACCAGACCCATTTTTGCCAATCACACCAAGGGAATGGGCTTCATCAACCATGATGCTTCCATTGTATTTTGCCGATATTCGTGCAATCTCAGGCAATTTTGCAATATCCCCTTCCATACTAAACACCCCATCAATGATGATGAGTTTGATTTTATCTTCCGGTAACGCTTTGAGTTCTTTTTCAAGCGAAACCATATCGTTATGCTTGAATTTAATCACTTTTGAAAACGAGAGGCGGCATCCATCAATAATGGAAGCGTGATCTGCGTCGTCGATGACAAGGTAATCGTGCCTGCCGGTAAGTGCCGAAACGGCTCCCAAATTAGCTTGAAACCCGGTGCTAAAAACAATTGCCGACTCCTTTCCAACAAATTGAGATAAGGCATGTTCTAACTTATTGTGTAGGTCGATAGTGCCGTTTAAAAAACGAGAACCAGCACAACCGGTACCATATTTTTTTATGGCATTAATGGCGGCTTCTTTTATTAATGGATGATTCGTTAACCCTAAGTAGCTGTTTGATCCGAACATCAGAACCTTTTTTCCATTGAGTTGCACCACCGTATCTTGTGCTGATTCAATGGCCTTAAAAAAAGGATAGAATCCTTGTTCTTTCACTTGCTGAGGACTCGTATAGGCCTCCATCTTTTTTTGTAATGGGTTCATCTTTAGTTTGATTTATTTTATCTGAAATCAGTAAAATGAAGTTTTATTTAACGCTATTTCTTTGCTCACTTTATTCCAACACAAATCCTGCTTTTTAAGTTCTCTTAAAAAAATTATTTGGAAATAAAAAGATTGCGCCGAAAGTTGGACGTGATTAATTTCTTCATGTAATGATAATACGATACAAGATAACGTAAAATATTTCGAATAAAAAAATAAAAATGGAAGAAGAAGGAACCTATTGGATTGGACGTTGTGATGATGCTTTGATTTATAAACCTATTTTCTGCGAAAGGCGGATTAGCAGCCTGGTAGAGATTACGAAATAGGAAGGAGCCGAGAATCTATTGATTAATTACGGAGAGAAGGGGTTGTTATCTTGTTACTGCAATAGCTGTAGTCTTCAATTTTCCCACATATCATGTTCGGTGTTAAGTAGATTTTCGTTCAGCGCATTCCCTTCTATTAGTGCCTCCACGCCATCCAGTTTAAACTCTTCCATATCGCGTATGGCAAGGTCAAATACATTACTTGTTTTTAATATATAACTACTAAACATGCGCTGCTCAAAGAAATCGTCGTAGGTGAGCCGTCCGGCATCATTCGTTCGGTTGAAAACTTCGGTATTAACAAATAGTTTACGGCACTCCTGATAGCTTAGGAAAAAGGCAGGCTGCTCGCCAATGGAATAGCCCGAAACCGTTAAATTGTAAATGGGTGCGATGGCATATATTCGGGTGTAAGATTCCCCTGTATTACGGTCGAAAATCCAGTTTTCCAGGACCTTAAATTTTTTAATGTCGCTTGCATTCATTGCCGATGTCACCGGCGTTTCTCTGGTGTTAAATTCATCTTCGCTTAATTGTTCGGTTACCGTGCGAGTAACCGAACCAATCATTCGCGCATAGTCGGCATCATATACAGAATCTAAGGCAGCGGTTTTGTATGCATGTATTTTTCCTTCCTTTAATGCCTTATAAATAACTTCCATTAAAGGTTGCTGCGGCCAGCGCATAACTAAATTCATCTTCTCTCGGGTATCTATCATACGTTCAACATGCTTGCAAATAAACACATCGCGTTCTGGCAAATAAGGCCATGGCACAGGATTGCGTTCGTACACGGCCTGATGGATGTAAATATTACGCGAGTCGCTTTGAATGGTGGAAGGCTGTGCTTTAAGAAATGGTATGCCGGTTACACTGAAAATAAAAAGATGGAGTAGTTTCATAATAAAATACCAGGTTAGTTGTACTTTGTACCCGGTAAGTTAAAAAGGTAAATGAGAGCATCATTTACTAATGGAGGTTGTGGAAGTGCTGTTTTTTAATTTTTAGCTGAGCGGTAGTCGTACTTAAATCAAAATGATTTATGGTGGAAATTATAGGATCCTCTTCAACTCGAGTAACGACTGTATTTCATAGGTCGCACCCACCGTATCGGTTGAGCTGAATGGATTATAAAATACACTATCAATGCCTGCATTTTTTGCCCCCTGGATATCGGCTTCCATATTGTCGCCAATCATTAACACCTCATGATTCTTACAATTATTCAGTTGCATGGCATGTTCGAAGATTTGTTTGGCCGGTTTTTGGTGACCTACGTCTTCACTTATTACAAGGTAATTAAAATAGTCGAGAAGCTTGCTGTTACGCATTTTTTCATGCTGCACTTCCTTAAAGCCATTGGTGATGATCGTCATCTTATATTTTGGATTCAGATAATCCAGTAGTTCAATACAACCTTCCATTAAATGGGTGCGGTGGGGTAGTAGCTCGAGATATTCATCCCATAAATGATCCGGTATTTCCTTTTCTGGAACTTTAAAATATTGAAACGTTTGGATAAATCGTTGGGCTCGAAGAAACTCTTTGTCGATTTCTCCCTTATGATATTGGCGCCACATAGCGTGGTTTATTTCAGTGTATTTAAGCACAAAATCATGGGCTGAAATCTCATGCCGGATCAAGTTATGTTTTAAATGTAGGTCTTTTAATGACTCGGCCGCATTTCTTTCAAAATCCCAAAGGGTATGGTCTAAATCAAAAAATAAATAGCTATACATTATTATTGGAACTTAATTTTCCCACTCCGTATATCTTCTTTGTTTTTCTTCGCAACACGAAAGTCAGGAGCAAGTTTTAAGGCTTCATTAAAGTAACGAAGTGCCCCCTCCTTATTACCCATACTGATAAAAATAGTGCCTTTAATATTAAATGCAGCAGCCTTTAGGGGTATTTGCTGTGGTTTTTCTTGTTCTGCAGCAATAGCAATCATCATTTTTTCACTGTCCCGGGTGTTAATTATTTGCTCAGCGGTCTGTTCCGCCGCCGAATCATAACCAGCATTATATTGCACCTGTGCAACCTCATATAAGTTCTCTAGCTTGTTGTTAAGTTCAAACGTTTTTTTATAATAGAAAATTGCCGTGTCCGGCATCCCCAGTGCTTTTGCATAATCGGCAGAAACACGAGTCATTTTATCGTTGTCGGGTTTATATTTTAAGCTAGCACGAGCGGCCAGAAACGTTGAACCATCGTTTCTTGTATTTAGATATAAATAGACTAACGTGTCGTAATAATTTGTTTTTGTACTATCGTTGGCAATAATATCATAACACGCATGAATGGCAACATTTACATCGCCCATTTGCAACGCACTTTTATACACTTTTTCATCATGAGAACTGTTGTTTTTCGGATGGTTAGGGGCACATGAAAAAAATAAAGTTAGGGCGAAGATTGGAAATAGTAGTCTATGCATCGTTTTTTATTTTAGCAAATGAGCCCATTCGGGTAAGGCGTTTTTAAATTTCTCAACGGTTTCTTCTAATGTTAAATTCGATTGCCCGCCGGCAGCATGAAAATGTCCACCTCCTTTAAAATATTTGGCGGCAAATTCATTGGATGGAAAATTCCCTTTACTTCTAAAGCTCATCTTCACCAGATGCTTACGGTCAATAAATAAGGCCGCAAGTTTTATTCCTCTAATTTCTAAGCCATAATTCACCAGGCCTTCCGTATCGCCGGTAGCCACATTAAATTTTATAAGCTCTTCCTGAGTAACGGTCATATAGGCAACACGATATTCTTGGATGAGCTTCAGTTTTTCGGAAATAATATATCCCACGAATCGTACGCTATCCTCCGATGAGGAGTCTGAGATGTTTTCGTGAATTAAGTGATGTTCGATGTCGAATTTCAATAATTCGGCAACGGCCAAATGCGTGTTAGCGTGTGTGGAAGGAAACCGGAATGAGCCCGTATCGGTCATAATACCTGCATACAGACACTGTGCTATTTCTTTTGTCATGAACGTGTAATCCCATAGTTTTATTACCTCGTAAAGTAATTCACACGTACTGCTGCTTTCACTGTTCCAATGCTCATAATCATAAAATCGTTCCGGGTTAAGATGATGATCGATGAGTACCTTTATTGCCTGGCTTTGCTCAACCATCGTTCCCAAATCATTGATTCTACTCAGTGCGTTGAAGTCGAGACAGAAAATATAATCAGCCTCTTTCACTAGTTTCTCACACTTGGTTTTGTTTTCTTCGAAATTAATGATGGTGTCTTCTCCTGCCATCCAATCTAAGAAATCCCCGTAGTCGGTTGGTGAAATAATTTGTGAGGCAATGCCTGCTTTCTTAAAGAAATTGTAAAGCCCAAGGCTCGAACCTAACGCATCGGCGTCGGGTTTGTGATGTGTTGTGATGACAATTCGTGGAGCAGCTATTTTTTTTATTTGCTCAAATAAAGGCTGAATATTACTCATTATAAAAAGGAGGCAAAGGTACGTGATCACATTTTAAAACAGGCTATTCTTTCAAATAAATGAACCAATAAATTTAAAAATTAAGCGATGGAGGTTGCCACTCGTGTAAAATAGCTAGCGCTGCATTTTATTATGGGAGGGGTTTTATGCCAAAGTTGAAACTAAATAGGTTGCAAAGGAGTCGATTTGCATCTAAAATTTTATCTTCGCGTCATGCAAAAAATTATAACCGGAATTCAGCAAGTAGGTATTGGAGTTACCAATGCCAATGAAGCATGGGCTTGGTACAGTAAATATTTTGGCATGGATGTGGTTATTTTTAATGATGCCGCCCCTGCGCCATTGATGACGTGCTATACCGGAGGAGAAGTACATAATCGTTACGCTATTTTGGCGGTGAATATGCAAAGCGGAGGCGGTTTTGAAATATGGGAATACAAAAGCCGTAAGGCGCAACCCGCTAACTTTATCATCAATTTAGGGGATACCGGCACACAGATTATTAAAATTAAATGCCGATCGGTTGAGTCTGCCTATAATTGGTATAAAAAGGAAAAATTAAAGCTGCTAAGTGAAATCCATTTGGACCCTCAAGGCAAGCCTACCTTCTATATGGAAGATCCTTATGGGAATAAGTTTCAACTAGTAGATGATGATTACTGGTTTATGCAAACAGGTCATCTTTGTGGTGGCATCTCCGGCGTAACCATCGCTGTAAGCTCTATGGAAAAAGCCATGAATTTTTATACAGGGGTATTGGGCATAAAAAATATGGTATATGATGTGAAAGGCAATTTCATTGAGTGGCATGGCATGGCTGGTGGAGATAAAAATTACCGTCGGATACTTTTAAAGCAAGATGCTGAACGTAAAGGGGCCTTTAGCAGGTTAGTCGGGCCGTGCACCATTGAATTGATACAAGCAATAGACTACTTACCGAAGAAATTATTTGAAAATCGTCTCTGGGGCGATCAAGGGTATATTCATTTATGTTTTGATGTGGTGGGGATGAAACTATTGCAAGCCGATTGCAATAGAATGGGATACCCCTTTACCGTTGATAGTGCCAACAGTTTTGATATGGGCGATGCTGCAGGGCACTTTGCCTATAACGAAGACCCCGACGGCACCTTAATTGAATATGTTGAGGCCCACAAAGTACCGATACTGAAAAAACTAGGATGGTATTTCAATTTAAAGAAACGCGATGCGACGAAACCATTACCGAATTGGATGGTGAAAGCCTTACGATTTAATAGAAAGAAGACCTTAAACTAATTTGAAGATGATGCCTGCATTTTTCGCCTTTCTTGTTTTTTAACCAACGAGCAATAACCAATGATTAAAGCTGCAATATTTGATATGGATGGTTTGCTTATTGATAGCGAACCCTTTTGGAAACACGCCGAGCGTAAGATTTACGAAACAGTCGATGTTTTTATCGATGATGCCTTCTTGCAACAGGTGGAAGGTTTACGAATTGATGAAGCCATTCAATTTGTTTACGACCGACATCCTTTTACTAAAAAAACAAAAAAGCAAGTGGAGGTTGAGATATTGGAGATGATGTCTGAACTGATTATAGCAAAAGGGGAGCCACTTCCGGGGGTTTATAAAGCATTAGATATGTTTTACGACAAAAAAATACCGATGGCCTTAGCGTCTTCTTCTCCCGAAATTTTAATCCATGCGGTTATTACGAAACTCTCCTTACAAAAGTATTTTATCGTAAGCCGATCGGGCGAACATGAAAAGTATGGCAAGCCTCATCCTCAAATTTTTATTTCTGCAGCACAAGCCTTGAATGTGTATCCAACCGAATGCGTCGTATTTGAAGACTCCTTGAATGGGGTAATTGCTGCCAAAGCGGCTCGTATGCATTGCATTGCTGTGCCTGCTACGCATCGTTTTGAGGATCAAAGAATGGCCATTGCCGATACTAAAATCCGGTCGCTTGATGAGTTTAATTTAGCATTACTGCCCAATTTAATCAGCCACTAAACCAATCGGCCTTCACCAAGGTGTGCTACAAATACCGATAACGTTTGCAAAGAATTGACTAGGTAGCCGGTTGCTAAAAAGCTCTAATGGGCCTTAAATTGGTGCCGTAGTCCTTCGTCGTTGTACTAAATTGAGTGCCGGTATCAAAACTTTGAATCCATGCACAAATGCTATTCACCTCCGAGGAACTCCAGTAGGTGTCTTTTGCAAAACCACCAATAAGCATTTTTTGCTTATATAATAAGTTCAGCTCTTCCTTAGAAGGTAAATACCAATCACTGAAACCTTCTAGTACAAGGTCGTTGCAGAGCGTTGCAGCGGTACCAGCTTCATTACAGCCATTAGCAATATCAACCGTGTTTTGATTTCCAGTTCCAACATTAATGCCATCGGCGCCACTAATGGCTACTCCTTTACAACCCCAAGCGCTCCCCATTCCAAGGTCGGTGGTGGCAGCCACCAACCCATGCTGACCGGTGTTGTCAATATAAAAAACTTTGCCTCCTTTATAGGATTCTCCTACAGCGGGTATCGACTCTTTTTTCTTGCAGCTTCCTACAACGAGTAGTAATGAGCCTAAAATGGTTAGTGCTAAAGTACTGGATAAATTGCTTTTTGGATCGATTGCTTTTTGGGTTGGATGCATTAAATATGAATGTTTTAGAAGTGCTAATTAAGCATTTTTTTTATTAAGGAGGTGAAGAAAGTGCAGGTATCCGTATTAAATAAATGAAATAGAGGAAGCATATTTTCCCCCTGAAGGTGGTGATATTCGGGTTGGTAAACCGGCGTATGTTTTCAATTCTTATTGGCAAGTAGTTCCTCTAGGAGGGTATCACAATAGGTTGCTATTGCCCTATAACATTCATCAAACCCTTCTTGTCCACCATACCAGGGGTCATTAAACGATATAATCTGAACTTTTTGGAGTTGGTTTTTATCGGTAACAAATTCCTGCAGTTCGATGAAAACATCTTCCGCCATGCATATAATATGATCGTATTCACTAAAGTCGGTGGTTTTAAATCGACGAGCAATATGACTCCGAATATCCACTCCATGATCATGGCAAACCGCAATGGTTCTTTGATCTGCTGCATCTCCTTTATGATAGCGGTTGGTGCCATTCGATGCCACCTGCCAGGTTAGACCCATAGCCTTCATTTTTTTTCTTAGCACACCTTCGGCTATTGGGCTGCGGCATATATTTCCAAGGCAAGTAAACAGGATTTTCATGGATTTGCAAAAATAATTCTTTGAATTCAATCAAAAATAAAAAAAAAGCGAAATATCTTTTTTTTACATTTGCGTTTCTTTACATTTATTAATGATAAAATCTAACCGTTCGAAACTTAGTGGGATTGGGTTGCTAATAACCATTGGAATCATTTTTGGGGATATTGGCACGTCCCCGTTATATGTATTTCCAGGAATCATCGGGAGTAAAGTTATTACAAAGGATTTAATTTATGGGGCGTTGAGTTGTGTGTTCTGGACTCTCACTATCATAACTACGCTTAAGTATGTCATTATTACGCTTCAGGCCGATAACAACGGCGAAGGTGGCAACCTAACCCTTTATGCCCTTGTACGGCACACTAAAAAATGGTTGCATATACCAGCCATCATTGGTGGTGCTGCACTTTTGGCTGATGGGTTAATAACTCCTCCAATTTCAGTGAGTTCTGCAATAGAAGGGTTACATCAAAAGTATCCCAATGTTGATATTCCTGTGATGACAATTGTTATTGTTATCCTAACTCTTTTATTTTTCATCCAACAATTCGGCACGAAAATAATTGGAAAAATTTTCGGACCAGCCATGATTATCTGGTTTACTACCCTATTGGTCTTGGGAATTAGCTTTATTGTCAAAGATTTTACAGTATTGAAAGCGATTAATCCTTGGTATGCCTTCAATTTGTTGACTAATTTCCCGGAAGGGTTCTGGCTTTTAGGAGGTGTGTTTTTGTGTACAACGGGCGCCGAAGCTCTGTACCTTGACTTAGGGCATTGTGGTCGGCCGAATATTCGTGCCAGTTGGGCTTATGTAAAACTTGCCTTGCTCTGTAATTATTTCGGGCAGGCCGTTTGGCTATTAGGCAACGAAGGGAGGACTCTAGCAGAAATTGGGAAAACTCCTTTCTATGGTTTAATGCCGGATTGGTTCTTGTTATCAGGAATTATTATTGCTACCTTGGCGGCTATTATTGCATCCCAGGCTCTGATAACTGGAACTTTTACGTTGGTAAGTGAAGCCATGAGGCTAAATTTCTGGCCACGAATCAGAATTAAATACCCAAGCGAGGCAAAAGGGCAGGTATATGTGCCAAGTATCAACTGGTTGCTTTATGTAGGCTGTATTGCAATCGTTTTTGTTTTTAAGAAGTCAAGTAATATGGAAGCAGCGTACGGACTTACCATTAATTTTGATATGCTGGCAACCACAGTACTTGTAACACATTTTCTTGTATTGAAACGTGTAAATCATGTCTTCGTGTGGTTCTTTTTAATCTTCTACACCGTATTAGAGTTGGCCTTTTTAACATCTAATTTAGATAAATTTTTTAAAGGTGGTTACGTAACTATGATCATTTGTTTAGGAATAGCCTTTGTCATGTTTGTGTGGTTTAAATCAGCACAGATAAAAAAGCGATTTATGACTTTTGTGAAAATGAAAGATCAACTCAATTTACTTTCTGATATTAGTAATGATGAATCAATAAACAGGTTCTGTACCCATTTAGTTTATTTGACCGGTTCCGACAATGCGAAATATATCGAAAGTAAAGTGATCTATAGTATCATTAATAAATCGCCTAAACGAGCTGATGTTTATTGGTTTTTGCATGTGAATGTTACCAATGAACCCTACACAAAAGAATATGTTATTACGCAGTACCTGAAAGGAAAAATTATACGAATAGATTTTAATTTGGGGTTCAGAATGGAACAGCGAATCAGCCAGCTTTTTAGAATAGCAATTGATGATATGGTAGGTAAAGGCGAAATTGATTTGTTAAGTCATTATTACAGTTTAAAGAAAAACAACGTCCAAGCCGATTTTAAATTTGTGGTAATAGATCGAACATTGAATGACAATGAGCTACCTGCTTATGAGGAGTTCATTATTGACACTTATGCCGTATTAAAGGTTTTTGGTTTGAGCGAAACAAAGGCTTATGGCCTAGATACCAGTTCGATAATAGTTGAAAAAGTTCCTTTAGTGGGAACACATAGTAAGAAAATAGAATTAAAGCGAATGAAAGACTCTGTACTATAGAATTAATTTTAGCATAAAACTTTTTTTCACCTTATCACTATTGAGATCATCAATTTAGCAACCTTATTTTTTATACAATGGTTAAATTACAGTTAAACAAGGTAAGCTCTGCCGGCTTACTTATTACCCTCGGAATTATTTATGGTGATATAGGCACCTCTCCTCTCTATGTTTTCAAGGAAATAATAGGTACCAGTATTATAACCAAGGAATTGGTTTATGGTGGTGTGTCGTGTGTTTTTTGGACTCTTACGTTACTTACCACATTAAAATACGTAATCATTACACTCAATGCCGATAATAAAGGTGAAGGAGGGATTTTTTCACTCTATGCTATTGTACGACGTACCAAGCCATGGTTGCATATACCTGCCGTAATTGGCGGGGCCGCATTATTGGCCGATGGTTTAATAACCCCTCCAATCTCGGTTGCCTCTGCCATTGAAGGGCTAAACCTGAAGTATCCCCAATACGATATCCCCGTGGTGCCCATTGTCATTGGAATTATTGTAGCCATTTTCTTTATTCAGCAGTTTGGTACTAGTATCATCGGAAAATCATTTGGCCCAATAATGATCATTTGGTTTGTCATGCTTTTAGTTTTAGGTCTGAACCAAATTGCAATTCAACCCGCCATTTTTGGCGCACTGAATCCATATTATGCCATTAATTTAGTCGTAAATACTCCCGGGGGCTTCTGGCTATTGGGTGCCGTATTTCTTTGTACCACTGGAGCAGAAGCATTATACAGCGACTTAGGCCATTGTGGTAAATCAAATATTAGAGCAAGCTGGACTTTTGTAAAGATCGCCCTGGTATGTAACTACCTCGGGCAAAGCGCCTGGCTTATGCAATTCGAAGGTAAATCAATACGCGAAATCGGGAGTGGGGTAAATCCGTTTTTCGCCATCATGCCGGAAAAATTTTTATTGATTGGAATTATTATTGCTACCGTGGCTGCCATCATTGCATCGCAGGCATTAATTACCGGTTCATATACCATCGTAAGTGAGGCCATGAGGCTTAATTTTTGGCCAAAAGTTCGAATTAAATTTCCTACCGAAGCTAGGGGCCAGGTTTATGTACCTAGCATTAACTGGATCTTGATGTTCGGTTGTATTGGAATCGTTCTTATTTTTAGAGAGAGTGATAATATGGGAGCAGCCTATGGCTTAGCGATTACTCTTGCTATGCTTTCTACTACAGTGCTTGTAACCCATTACCTTGTTTTACATCGAATGAATAAAGGATTCGTGTGGTTTTATCTTATTGGTTATCTTTCTCTTGAGCTTTGTTTCTTAATTGCTAACTTAAAAAAGTTCCCTCATGGTGGATGGGTTACCTTACTTATTTGTTTAGCACTTATTTTTATCATGTGGGTATGGTTTAAAGCAGCGGTCATTAAGAAGCGCTTTGTTTCATTTCTTAAAATCAAGGAATATTTACCCATATTTATTGATGTGAGTAATGATGAGAGTATCGCCAAGCAGGCCACCAATTTGGTTTATTTTACGGCTAGCGATAATCCAAAACTAATAGAATCGAAAATTGTGTATTCTATCCTCAACAAGCAACCGAAACGCGCCGACGTGTATTGGTTTTTACATATTAACGTCAGCGATGACCCTTACCGAAAGGAGTTTGAGGTACATACGTTGGTGCCAGAAAAAATATTTCGTGTCGATTTCAACCTCGGCTTTAGGGTGGAGCAACGCATTAACGCCTTGTTCCGCAAGGTCATCGACGACATGGTTGAAAAGAAGGAATTCAATAATATCAGCCGTTATGAGGCACTAAAAAAGCAGAACATACCCGGCGATTTTAAGTTTGTAGTCAGTGAGCGGCAATTGGCCAACGACTACGACTTGCCCGTTTATGAAGAGTTCATCATGGATAGTTATGATGCTTTAAAAGGCTTGTCGATGAGCGAGTCGAAAGCCTTCGGGTTGGATACGAGTTCACTAACCATTGAGAAGGTTCCACTTCTGGTGAATCCCCGAAAGAACCTGGTGGTTACACGCATTTATCCAAAAGTAGAAAAGCCTTAATTCAGTCTCTATTTGCACCATTTACATTACGTGCATATCGCCGAACCCAGACCTGCTTTTACATCGTTTACTTTTTTTTACAATTCTGCATAAACCATAAAATCAATATTGTGTATATTCGTCCTTTGGTTTGATAACTAAAATTTTAACTAATAAAATTAGATATATCCTTGAATAATTATAGCATATTAATCCAGAAACTGGATGCATTTATACGTAAATATTATAAAAATCAATTGTTACGTGGTGCTATTTATGCGTTTGCTGGTTTACTTACGGCCTATGTTGTAGCTGTCGTTATGGAATATTACGGGGAATTTAATTCCAATCTCCGTTTAGCAATAACGTTGTCCTATCTTGTAATTGGCGTTTTTATTTTATCAAAATATATCATTACGCCATTGGCAAAACTTTATAAGCTTAGCCATACCATAAACTATGAACAGGCAGCAAGTATTATTGGTACTCATTTTGCCGACGTCAAAGACAAGCTATTAAATGCACTGCAACTTCACCATCTGGCCAATAGTAACGATAGTGCGTTACTTCATGCTTCCATCGACCAAAAGATACAGGAACTGAAGTCGGTGCCATTTAGTAATGCCATTAACTTTAAGGAGAACAAAAAATATATTAAATATGCCGTTCCTTCGGTTCTGTTTTTTTTAGGAATAATCTTTATTAATTCACGAATTATCACAGAGAGTACGCTAAGGCTAACCAATCCAACTAAATTTTTTGAAAAAGAAGCACCCTTTACTTTTCAGTTGGAAAATGAGAAATTACAGGTTTTACAGCATGAAGACTTTGATGTGAATTTAAAAGTGTCAGGGGAGGAGCTTCCGGCAGAAGTATTTCTCGTGCTCGACGGTCATAAATATAAAATGGAAAAGTTAGATGCCCTTCATTTTAACTATCCCATCCGAAATATCCAAAAGACGACCTCTATCCAGTTTTCTGCTTCCGGTTTTTCAAGTAATTTTTTCGAGATAGAGGTACTCGCAAAACCAACCTTACTTAATTTTACCGCGTCAATTATTTATCCCGATTATCTTACCCAAAAAAGCAAGACAATTGAGAATACCGGCGACCTCGTGCTTCCTGCTGGTAGCAGTGTAACCTGGACTTTTGGCACCGAAAATGTTGACGAAGTGGTTTTGAATTTTGATGGTATTCCCATCCAGGCCACGAAGAAAAATGCAGAGACCTTTACATTTTTTCGAAAATTTTTGAAGAACGAAAATTACAGCGTTAACACCAATAATGCTAGGGTCAAGGGAAAGGATTCGATTCCCTTTCATATCCGTGTTATCGCCGATGAACTGCCTGCCATAAGTGTAGTAGAGATAAAAGATTCGTTGAGTAATAAAATATATTATTACTCCGGTGATATCGATGACGATTATGGCTTTTCCAAACTTACCTTCAACTATCGCTTTTTAAAATCAGCCGATAGTACGCATATAAAGGATCAACTGATATCTATTCCCATCAATATCAATGCTTTTACATTACCTCAGAAATTTTCCTACCTATTCGATTTGAATTTAATACATGTTGCAGCAGAAGAGGAGATTGAGTATTATTTTGAAATTTGGGATAATGATGGGGTAAATGGGGCAAAATCAACCCGTAGTAAGTTGCTGTTTTATAAATCGCCAAGCAATGCCCAGATGCGTGCAGAAGCCAACGTACAGGACAAAGAGGTGGAGAAAAAAATGGATGATAACTTTAAGGAAGTGAAAGAACTTCAAAAACAAATTGATGAATTACAAAAGAAACTTTTAGATAAGAAGACACTAACATGGCAAGATAAAAAACAGATTCAGGATTTGATTGACAAGCAAAAGGCATTACAAAAAAAGGTAGATGAAGTAACTCAAAAGAACGATCAGAATAATATTAAGCAAAATGAAAATAGAAAACCGAATGAGGCACTTCTAGAAAAGCAAAAGGAATTGCAGCGCCTTATGGAAGAACTAATGACTCCCGAAATGAAGAAGATGTTTGAGGAGTTGCAGAAGATGTTGGATCAAGGGAATAAAGATCAAATACAGGAGCAGCTTGAAAAAATGAAAATGACAGATAAAGAGTTAGAGAAAGAGCTTGATCGGAATCTGGAAATTTTTAAACAGATGAAAGTGGAAGAGAAAATTCAAAAAGCGTTGGATGAATTAGATAAACTTCAACAGGAACAGGAGAAATTAGCGCAGGAAGCGGAGAAAAAGGAAACCGACCCGAAGGATCTGAAGGCGAAGCAGGATGAATTAAACAAGAAAATGGCAGATATTGAAAAACAAATGGAGGAAGTGAAGAAGGAAAATAAAGCATTGGAAGATCCGAAAGATATACAAGACACAAAGCAGGAACAGGAAGAAATAAATAATGAACAACAACAGAGTAGTGATAACTTAGGGAAAGGCAAAAAAGATAAAGCTTCTAAGAATCAGAAGAATGCTGCCAAAAAAATGCAGGAGATGAAAGACAAGATCGAAAAAGGCATGGAGGAAGCAGAATCAAAAGAGTTGGAAGAGGACATCAATACCCTTCGTGGCATTTTAGAAAACCTTATTCAACTTTCTTACGACCAAGAAGCACTGATGAAAGAACTGGAAAAGATAAATACGTATAACCCTCAGTTTGTTGCTGCTGGTCAACGTCAGAAAGATTTAAAGGATGACGCAAAAATAGTGGAGGATAGTCTTTTTGCACTCAGTAAACGCCAGATTAAAATTGAAGCGTATATTAATCGTGAAATTGGTGCCATTAATAGCAATATGCACGAGGCAATTAAGGCAATGGGTGGACGTCGAATTGATGATGCAAGAAACAAGCAACAATATATAATGACGAGCGTAAATAATCTTGCCGTGATGCTAAGTGAAGCCTTAAAGCAAATGCAGGATGAACAACAGCAGCAGCAGCAGAGCAAGAAAAGTGGTAATGGCAGCTGTAAGAAACCTGGAGGCAAAGGAAGCAAGGCGGGCAAAAGTAAGAAACCCAGCGCGGCCTCGGTGCGTAAAATGCAGGAGGAGCTGAACAAAAAAATGGGTGACATGAAGCAACGAATGAAAGACGGGCAAATGCAGCCCGGACAGATGAGTGAAGAATTTGCTAAGATGGCAGCGCAACAAGCCGCTCTGCGCCGGTATCTGCAACAAATTCAAGATCAACTGAAGAAAGAGGAAGGTGGAAATGGGAATGAACTTGGCGATTTGAAAAAATTACAAGAACTCATGGAACAAACAGAGAAAGAATTGGTATATAAACAACTTGAAACAGAGACCTTAAAACGTCAACAGGATATTTTAACTCGTTTATTAGAAAGCGAAAAAGCCGAACGTGAACGAGATCAAGACAATAAGCGGGAGTCGCACGCCGGGCAGGATCCTCCGCAGGGTATTCCACCTTCTATGGAAGAATATATCAAGCAGAAAAATAGAGAGGCAGAATATCTTAAAACGGTTTCTCCAAGCCTTAACTCGTACTACAAACAAAAGGTAAAAGAGTATTTCAAAGCATTGGAGAAAAAATAACCCGGTTTATTGATCTTGCCCATCGGCTTGTCTATTCCCCATTCTTCCTTATCTTCGCGTTTCAATTTTAAAAGAGGGATGAATTCAAATAATTTTGCCGTGATAATGGCTGGTGGGGTGGGGACACGTTTTTGGCCAATAAGTAAGGCAAGCCATCCAAAGCAGTTTTTAGATTTTTTAAATACAGGGAAAACACTATTCCAACAAACCTACTCCCGATTTTTAAAAATAGTGCCTCCTGAGAATATTTTTATTGTCACCAACGAGGCGTATAGAGAGACCATCAAGGAACAAGTGAAAGGTATTGCCGATCGTAATATTTTGGGAGAGCCCACCTTACGCAATACTGCGCCCTGTATCGCTTACGCGATGTATAAAATACATAAGATAAATCCTGAAGCCAACTGCGTTATTGCGCCTTCAGATCACCTCATTTTGGATGAGACGGAATTCAGTAGAGTCATCCATTCAGGATTCGATTTTACCGAAAAGCATGAAGCGTTGCTAACCCTCGGCATTAAACCAAGCCGGCCCGATACAGGATACGGCTATATCCAGTTTTTTGGCAATATCAAAGAAGGTATCTGTAAGGTTAAAACATTTACTGAAAAGCCCACTTTAGAGCTGGCAGAAGAGTTTATGGAGAGTGGTGAGTTTTTGTGGAACGCAGGTATCTTTATTTGGAAGAGTAAAACTATTTTAAAAGAAATTGAGACGTTATTGCCAGATATCGCTGCGGTATTTTTAAACGGCATTGAACACCTAAATACGGAAACGGAAAATGAGTTCTTAGCCAATAGTTATGCCACTTGTGAGAATATTTCCATCGATTATGGTGTGATGGAAAAGGCGACCAACGTAAATGTATTGCCTTCCGAATTTGGCTGGAGCGACCTAGGTACATGGGGTAGCGTTTATGAGCAGCACCAGAAAGATGTAAATGGTAACACCATTAACGGGAAAAATGTGAGCACGTATGAAACGAATAATTGTGTGATTCATATCCAGGATCCGAATAAACTTTTTGTGATCAAAGGAATCGAAAATGCCATTATTGTAGAAAGTGATAATGTGGTTCTTATTTGCACTAAAGGCCGAGAGCAGGAAATTAAAAACATTGTGGCTGATATGAAATTAACCTATGGGGAAAAATACGTATAATTTAGAAAAATCAATATGAAGAAACGTTTGTTAATGGCCGGCATTATATTTTGTACGATTTCAGTTTTTGCGCAAAACAATAAAAGGAAAAACAAGGAAGTAGTAACGTATGAGATCGAAGAGAAAACCTATCAGCAAGCTTTGAGATATGGCGATGTTGGTGTTGCCGTTAATAGTCTCTATGTGCTTCTTGCAAAACACCCCGACAATAATTCGTATAAGGATTCCTTAGCACGAATTTATTTCCAGGTGGGATCGTATAACCAGTGCTTACGAGTGTGCGAAGAGTTACTCGTGGCGAAGCCCAACGATACGACAACATTACGAATGATGGCGATGAGTTACAAAAGCCTGGGAAACGCAGTAGAGGCTATTGCTGAATTTGAGAAAGTTGTGAAACTTACCGGTAATGTGTATGATACCTACCAGAAGGCGGCATTAGAATACAATATTAAACGTTTACAGGAAAGTAAAATTAGTATAGAGCTGGTTCTTAAATTAGCTACCGATAAGCATAAAATTGTACTTTATATCGATCAGGATAATAAGCAAGAAGTACCCTTGCGCGCTGCTGCTTTTAACCTGTATGGAATGATCGCAAAGGATTTTAACGATACCGCTTCAGCACGTTTTTTATTTGATGAAGCGATTAAAATTTTTCCTGAATTTTACTTTGCAAATGCAAATCTAAAAGCGCTAAATGACCTGGAGGCTAAGAAACCGGAAGAGCGTGCGCCGTTGGAGAAGAAAAAATAGCCTATTCATGCTATTTTAATACAGCTTTATACAATAAAAGGAGGTGTTCTTTTTTTATAAACACCATTGGTTTTATCTCGTTATCACCCGGCCTCCTTACTTTAAAAGCGAAACGATCCTTTCAGCCATTTCCAGTCGATTTGTTATTTCCTTGTAGGCTTCCTCGGTGTAACGGGTGCGCGACATCTCATCCAGTAAAAGGAGTCGATCGTTATCAAAACGATTTTTTATATCAGGTAAAAATTCTCCTGTATTGTTATCCATTAAATTCGCTTTTAAGCTGACGATGGCCATAATCGTTAGATAGACATGCTCGGGAGTTGCCTTCAGTAAATACGAGTTGAGTTCACGTAACCGTAGGTTTACTTCCCAACCTTTGGCTTTGGTCATGCTTTTCAAAAAGTAGGCGACATGGTTTCTTGTTGTGTCTATACTGTAAATGGAATGAATTACATTCATCACTTGGGCGTTTTCGATAAACTCATTAGCCTCCGCTATTTTTAAGGCACTAGCCCAATCGTTATGCTCTAATAATTCTAATGCCGCAGCCATCACCAAATAACTCGAATCATTGGTGCAAGCACGTAGCAAGGGTAATATCTCATGACCTTCGCGCATCTTATCAATGAGTTGTAGTAATGAAACTCGTAAGGTAGAATTTCTTTGACTTAAAATTAGTTCTGATATTTTATTGAAGTATGGATCAAGGTCTTTTGCAGTCATGAATTCCATCATTTCTATCACCAGTTCTTTGATCACCCATGAATCATGATTAAGGCAATAACCGATCAGGCTGTTTTTCTCCTCAATACTTAAATCTCCTCTATTGGTAAGCGTCATAAGGGCTTCCCTTTTATCCAAATATAACGGGGCGTGTATGGCCTGATAAATTAATTCGGACTTTTCTTTTTCATATTGTAATTCCCATAGCATCGAACGCTCGGCATCTACATTTATCAATAGAACACTGTCCTCAAAAGGATAAACCCATTTATTCGTCCAGTCCGTCATGGTGACGGATTCACGATGAACGCTGTCTTTGAAATAGAAATCTATTTTGAGTGGTAATAGATACTTACGCGGGGTTGTCTCATCCTTCTTTACAAAATCCAGTGATAGGGTGATTGATTTATCTAAGTTGCTTTTGCTTTGAGTTGCCAATACTTTTGGGTGGCCGGCTTGGAGAAACCATTGATTAAAAAACCAGTTCAAATCCTCCCCACTAAATTCTTCAAATGCTAAACGCAAATCAGAAACTTCAACACTTTTATATTTGTTTTTGGTTAGATAAAGTTGCAACCCGCCAAAAAAAACGTCATCACCAAGGTAGTTACGTAATATATGAAGTATGCTTGCACCTTTCTGGTAACTGTGCCGGTCGAACATGTCCTCTTTGTCATCATAATGAAATCGAATTAAGGGTTCCTGTTTATAGGAGGCCTCTTGCAAATATTGAATTCGGTTATGCTCCAAATGTTGATCGGCTTCCATTCTCCCCCTTGAGTGCTCAATCCACAGATACTCACCGTAGGTGCCAAAAGATTCATTTAAAGGCAAATTGCTCCAACTCTCGCAGGTTACTAAGTCGCCAAACCATTGGTGAAATAATTCGTGACTGATATAATCTTCTTTTGTATCATCGAGGTACTGCCTTGCATCATATTGTAAAAATTCTCCATGTAAAGTGGCTGAGGCGTTTTCCATTGAACCACTTACAAAGTCGCGTACCACAATCTGGCTGTATTTCTCCCAAGCAAAATCTACCCCCAGACGAGTAGAAAAGAACTCCATCATGGCCGGTGTTCGGCCAAAAATTAATTTCGCATAAGCCTTGTACTCAGGCTCTACATAGTAATCTACTGCCAGGTCTCGCCAGGTATCATGTGCTACATAAAAGGGCCCAACGGCGAGCATGGTTAAATAGGGGGCTGCGGGTATCGTTTGAACCCAAGAGTCGGTAAAAGTTCCATTTCTGTTTTTTACCCTTCCACGAAATTGCCCGTTACTCAAGGTTAAGTCATTGCTATCCTGAACGGTAATATGAATCTCCTGAGTCATCCGTTGATTGGGTTTATCAATCGTTGGGAACCAGCAGGAATTGCTTTCTGTTTCCCCTTGTGTCCATATCTGACGTGGTTTTAGGGTGTCTTTACCATCGTTATTGATGAAATAAAGTCCCTTGTCGGAGGTAATGGCTTCACTGCCTTTTACCTCAATTTCGTTCGGCTTGGCAATATAATCAATCACCACTTTTTTTCGAACTCCTACCAATGCTTGCGATCGTAAAAATATCGTAAGCTTTTTACCGTCATAGGTGTATTTTAAATTGTTCCAACCTCGAGTATCGCCATCAATAACACTTAAAATATCCATTCCTTTTGCATCCAGCACCATACTATCTTGCGGGTAGGCATGTGGTTTTAAGGTAATGGAGGCCACTCCTGTGAGTTGTGCCTTTGGATAGTCAAATTCTACAGAAAGTGTTGTATTAACCAAATCCCAGTACTTGGTTGAAGAAGCCTCATAGGGTTTTTTACTGTACTCATCCTCAGATGGCTGTACTTTGGTTTTATTGATAGCTTCAATAATTTTGCTCATCGATACCGAATCGAGTGTGGTAACAGTAGCTTTGTTCACCTGAAATTTCTCGAGCACCGAACAGGCACTTAGTAAGGCCGTAAGAAGGAGAGGGATGATTTTAATATGGACATTTCTCATTTGAGTGATTTGATGTAAATTCGCAGGTAAAATAAGGAGTAAACTTCTATGTTTAAAGTAAAAGCAAATAACGGTACAACTTTGGAGGTGAAAAACACCCTAAACAAGGTATTTATTAACAACGAAGAAATAGTAACCGATATTTTAAACACCGGCGATAATCAATTCCATATCATTTATAAAAACCAATCCTTTTCTTTAAGTGCAAACGAAATAGATCATGAAAATAAAACCTGTACAATAACCATTAACGGAAAGAAGATCCATTTTGAATTGAAAGATGATTATGCTGAATTATTAGAGAAAATGGGGATGGCTTCAGGTACAAGTAAAAAAGTCAATGAATTCAAAGCTCCAATGCCGGGTTTGGTTTTGCGCTTATTGGTAAAAGAAGGAGATATGGTAAAAAAGGGGGATGGCTTATTGATATTGGAAGCGATGAAGATGGAAAACATCTTGAAAAGCGTAGGCGAGGGTGTTGTGAAAAAGATTCATGTAGCCGAGAAAGGTAAAGTAGAAAAAGGACAGCTATTACTTTCTTTTTGATGCTATCTCTTCAACAGCATATTAACAAGATTGCCGAACTGTTTTTCCAACTTGGAGGGCATACTGCGGTAATTTGTCCAGGAAGTCGTAATGTTCCTTTGATGGTAGCCTTTACACGTCATGAAAAAATAAAATGTATTCCTGTTTCCGATGAACGAAGTGCTGGTTTTATAGCCTTGGGTATTGCACAACAAACACAGCAGCCCGTGGCCATCATTTGCACCAGTGGCACGGCCACCCTTAATTTTTATCCGGCTATTTGCGAGGCATTTTATCAGCAAATTCCATTGGTTGTAATTACCGCCGACCGACCTCCTGAAATCATTGATCAATGGGACGGGCAAGCCATTAGGCAAAATGATATTTTTAAAAATCATATCCTAAAGCAAATTACCATTCCTCATACGTTAGACGAAAGCTCCATGTTGGTTATCGAATCGGAGGTAAGAGCGGTTATAGAATTAGGTAGTATGCAGAAATTGCCAGTGCATATTAACGTGCCTCTGAAGGAACCATTTTATCCATCCCCTCATGAAAGATATACCTATAATGAGGAAAGAATTAAGGTGGGTAACCCCTCCCTTCTCTCTCTTCATTCCACGGCAAAAGATAGTTTTTCTATCGAAGTGGTTTTTGAACAAATAAGAAAAATTGTCCAAGCAAAGAACAGGAATAAAGTATTAGTCATTATTGGAATGAATCATTTTTCAGAGGATGTAATGTTGGCAATACAAAGAGCTCAGCAAAAAATAAGCTTCCCTTTAATTACCGATGTAATCTCAAATTATGGTTATGATGATTCCCTCATTAACTATGATTTTGTTTTGGACGAAATGAATCAGCGAAGGCCTTCAAGCCCTGATATATTAATTACAATAGGAGGGCCTTTGTTGAGCAAAAATTTAAAAAAGTATATTCGATCGAATAAGCCATTATGGCATTGTCATATACAGTCATACGGGCAAGTAGGCGATCCTTTTCAATCGCTTACTTCCGTTTTACGAGTGGCCCCACGATTATTTTTCGAAGAACTAGCCAAAATGGAAATCTCAGTTGCCGAATATCGGAAAGAATGGTGTGCCGAGGAGGAGAAGATAATTTTGAAACAGGAAGTTGATAAACTCCATTTTTGTGAGTTGAAGGCCGCTCAAAAAATCTTGCAATCGCTCCCCTTAGAGAGCAATTTACAATTAGCCAATAGCATGCCCATTCGTTATGGTTTACTATTCGGCATCAAAGCTACGATCAAAGTAAATGGCAATAGAGGTACCAGTGGTATCGACGGGTGTTCATCAACGGCTGTAGGAGCGGCATTAGCCTCACAAAAGATGACCACACTAATAACCGGTGATATGGCTTTTTTTTATGATGTTAATGCATTTTGGAACACGTTTTCAATGCCTAATTTGCGAATTATAGTTTTGAATAATGGGGGAGGAGGTATATTTAGATTAATCGATGGGCCATCGAAATTGCTTGAATTGGAAGCGTTTATTGAAGTTGCTCATTTACGCACCGCAGCAAATATCGCAAAGGATTTCGGCTTCGAATATTTGAAAGCAACCAACGAAATAGAACTAGATAATGTATTGGCTTCTTTCTATATCGATGCTGAATGCCCAAAAATCTTAGAAGTGTTTACCAATAAAACCGAGAATGTAAAAGGGTATAGTAGTTTTAAATCGGGGATCCTATCTCAACTTCTCAATTCCTAATGCTTTTTCATATAATGCCACATATTGAGGCAGTACCTGCTTGATATCAAATCGCTTGGCTTGATGAAGTGCATTACTTTTAAATTGTTTTAATTTGGCTTTATCGTTAAGTAGTTGTAATGAGTTGGCCGCCATCTCATCAACGTCACCTACATTACTTAAGAAGCCCGTCACCCCATTAATATTCACTTCCGGTATGCCCCCGGCGTTAGTTGAAATGACGGGTACTTCACATGCCATCGCTTCTAGTGCTGCCAATCCAAAACTTTCATTTTCTGAAGTCAGTAAAAACAAATCACATACACTTAATATTTCTTCAATAGCTTCTTGTTTACCCAAAAATCTTACGTGATCGCAGGTTCCTAATTCGCGACAAAGTTGTTCTGCTGGAGCTCGTTCGGGCCCATCTCCAATCATTAATAATTTAGAGGGTGTTGTTTCCAATATTTTACTAAAGATATGCATCACGTCCTCTACTCTCTTTACCTTCCTGAAGTTGGATGTATGAGCAATAATATGCTCATTTTGAGGTGCAATTGCTTTTCTAAAATGATCTTTTTTCATTTTATTGAAACGGTCGAAATCAATAAAATTGTGCACCACCTCAATATCTTTTTGAATATCAAAGTATAAATACGTGTCTTTTTTAAGTGATTCAGAAACAGTCGTAATAATATCGCTCTCATTAATGGAGTACGTTACTACCGGTTCGAAGGTTTTATCTTTACCTACAAGGGTTATATCGGTACCGTGCAATGTTGTTATTACCGGTATATTAATGCCTTTTTGCCGCAGGATGTGTTTTGCTAGGATGGCTGCCGAGGCATGTGGTATGGCATAATGAACATGTAATAAGTCTAATTTTTCGAACTGTACCACATCAACTAACTTGCTTGTTAGGGCCGTTTCATACGGTGGAAAGTCGAATAGCGGGTACATGGAAATCATGACCTCATGATAAAAAAGGTTTTCATTAAATACATCTAAACGAGCGGGTTGCTGATACGAAATAAAATGTACTTTATGGCCTTGTTTCGCCAACGCTTTGCCCAACTCGGTAGCTACTACCCCGCTACCACCAAAGGTAGGATAACACACAATTCCAATATTCATTTTATAGATTTAGTTTACGAAAGCCCAATCAATAGATTACTTTTGAGATACAAAAAAGAAACATTTGAGCGCCAAAGATGATTTCTTTTTTTTGGGGGAAATCGTTTTGGGTATGGTGTGTGTTTTACTCCCCGTCGAACACAACAACTCCGTCAGTTATCGTATAAGTATCTGTCGAGGCGTCGTCTGTGAGTGTACCAGAGAAAGTTGCACTGAGAATAAATTTGCCTTTTACGGTGCCGCTGGTTGTATTGGTTTCTAGGTGCGTGGGGGTAAAACTAATTACATTATAGGCTCCATCGGTGGAGGTGGCTGTGAGAGGGTGAAGCGCATTGATGTCGGTAAAGACGAAAAAGACAGCGCCGGAAAAGAAAGGTTTATTACCTAATGTTTTTTCGTCAAATCGAAGTTGTACTACCGTGTCGCCGCTTTGAATATCAAGGAATGCCCCAATAACACCTGCAGAGGTTTCACTATACTCATATCTTGTTATCGTATTTTTTGCTTTACTAAATTTCATCTTTTTGTTATTATACCCTTTTCCGTTGATGGTAAATTGAACATAATTCATGGTGATGGTGGGCTCTGGTACAATTGGAACGATGGGTGCTGGTTTCTTTTTGCAGCCTCCAAAAACAAACAAAATAAGAACGGATAAGTAGAGTACTTTTTTCATGACATGAACGGGGTTATTTTTTTTTGTAAATATACTTCTTGTTTTAATAAAATCATAAAATATTACTTTTTTTTATCAGTCTAGTCAAGAACGTCGCCTCGGAGCTTGCGGAAACGCTTTCTGGCCTCAACGGTAAAAAGGCTTCCGGGATATTTTAATATCAAATCCTGATAATATTGCTTTGCTTGTTCCAAATCGAGTAATGATTGTTCATAAATTTGTGCCATTTCCCAAATGGCATTGTCGGCCAATAAATCATCAGGGGCTTTATCATATACCTGTTTATAGTATTCAATAGCTTTTAGGTAGTTTTGCTGTTTTGCCATTACTTTACCTTTCGCAAAGAGTATCACATGAATCAAACTATGAGCCGGGAATTGAATGGAGATGCTGTCCAGTTTGCTGATTGCTTCTTTAAATTTATTCTGATAAATTAATAAATCGGCTGCAGCATACATCTCCAGTGGCTCGTAATTGCTGTCGAGTGTATGATCCTGAATAAGTAAGCTTAATTCGATGGCATTATTTGAAATCAACTGACTGGTAGCCGTTTTTAAGATGTCAAGCTGCGCCTGAGCCCACACAAAGTTTCCTTGATAAAAGCTGAGTTTTGCATTTCTAAATTTAGCCTCCTGTCCCAACGGGTCTTCCTTAAAGTCTTTATCCACTTGCCCGTAGAGTAGTGCCGCGTCCCACTCATCGCCGGAAAGTAGATTAATGTCGCCTAGTAATAATTTGCATTCTGCTTTAAAACTCTCTCGCACATTGCCTAAAACAAGGATCTGATTTAAAATAGTTATCGCTGAGGTCTTCTCGTCTAAATAAAAAGCCTCTAATTTAGCAAGGTCTTTCATTACATTGGCGCTGCTCTCGTTGCTGCCAAATTCTTCTAGGAAGTTTAAATAATCCTGCTTTAGAGTTGTTAAATCATCAGATGAATAAATACCACTATAAAATGTTTTTTTCGCAGCGGTGGTGAGCAGTCCTTCCCTTGCTGGCAAATAATTAATTTTGTATTTACCTAAGGTAATGACATACTGGTAAATGGAATAAGCGGTATTAAAGACTTCATTTTCAATGCATAACCAAGCGAGTCGCATACAGGCGTCTCCCTGGGTGCCCAACCGCTTATCAATAGCTTTCGCTTGAATAAATGCAGCATCCCAGTTTTTCTGTTGTACCAGCAACCATTGTAATAGTTCCGTGTAAATGATACGATCGGGGTATTTATTCGTGCGTTTGCTAAGTGCAGATTTTAGTAATTCAAAGTCTTTGGGTTGGGTGATATAACTTTGAAGCATATTCTGAACATAATCAAGCATGCCTTCATTATAATCAAGTAAATTTAGGAACTCGTTAATGGTGCCTTCTTTATTGTTTGTTTCGGCGTATAAAGTAGCTAGTTCTGCTTGAAATAAATTCTCGTTGGAAAGTTTCTGACGGGCAGCTAAATAGGTCTTCTTTGCATAATCATACAATTCCCGATGAACAAAGGCCGCTGCTAAAACTAAATAATAGGTAGCTTCTTTGTGCTTTTCATTGATCAGTTTATCGAAATATAGTTCGGCTTTTTCCTGCTTGTTACCTTGAATTAAGGCATAACCCTGATCCACCATATAATTCAAATTTGCATCAAAATGTTTCGCCTGCTTCTTAGCGAGTCTTTGGGCTTCTTCATATTGTCGCAAGGCAAGCAAACTTAGAAAGTAGTTTTCATAGATTGCGTCATCAAATTTTCTCGAATAAATTTTCTCGTAAACAACCACCGCTTTGTCAAATTCTCCGTTTTGATAATATTGTTTAGCTAATGCCTCGTCTTGAGCTGGTGTTACGAGAGCAATGGCAATCAAAAGGAAAGTAATTATGAATCTCATCCGTTGTTTAATGGGTATGCTGGTAAAAGTAAAAGGTTGTTGCAGGTGCTTACCAATCGCTTAGGGTTTTGTTAAAAATCGCTTGAGTTAGTTTTTCGGTAATCAATGTTATGAGCCCAAGTTCTACGCTTGTAAGGCTTTTATCGCTTCCAAATTCTGCAAATTGGGTAAAGGTTTCATTGAAATCGCCTTTCGAATTTTTTTTATTGGTAAATTGTATTTGGACAGAAATTTTGAGTTGGTTTTGCGATGCCTTTTGTCCCGCTTGCAATGATACCGACTCCACGACATAGCTTGTAATGGTTCCTTTGATGTCGAAATCACCATCAGAAGAAACCATGTCCAGTCTCGTTTCTGATTGGAATTTCTGGCGAAGTTTATCCGTAAGTTGTTGACTTAACTGCGGTACAATAATGCTCGCCTTGTTTTGGATATACCCAATGGAAATACTCTTAACATCGGCTGCAATACTTCCTTCTTTAAAAGAATAGTGTATATACTTACAGCTAGAAGTTATATTGAGTAAGACCAGAAGTAAAATGAACTTTCGAAACATAATGGATAGCGAAGATAACCTTAATTGATTTTAGCTTAAGACGTTTCACAATTATTTACAAAATAGCCTCTCTGTTAGCAGAAGATGTTAATCCTGATAGATTAAGACTCTTTTCTGTTTTGCAGATAAGCCATTCATTTTTTGATATTTCGCCTTTTTATTGGGAAGCACATAGAAAACCAAGGTTTGTCCTACTACCAAATAGTTCCGCCGAAGTTTATTCCATTGCTTTAAATTGGTGGAGGTGCAATCAAATAAATCGGCAATACCATAAAGGTTATCTCCATTTTTAACCTTGTAATAAACGGGTACTTTTTTAATGGAACTCTTCGTACTCGCTGCGGCCACTTGACTTGGCTTTACAAGGTCCGAATCGTGCAGTACGATAGGGGTCTCATCGAAGGGTCGGGTGGCCTCCGAATTCGGAAAGTTTTGCAATATCGAATCAAATGTTTCCTTAAATCCTTTCGGTATGATTAAACTGTGGGGGGCTTCATTGAAAGGTACGGTTTCTAATTTATAAATAGGATTTAAAAGCCTTAGCACCTGCCTGTCAATACCGGTTGCCTGAGAAATTTTATCGAACGTTAGTTTTCTAAAGATATCAACGGTATCGGCAGTGTAGGTCGCTTCCAAGGTTCTTATTTTTATGTTTATATCTTTCTCATTATAAAAACTAAAAATATAGGTTGCCGCAGTAAGCTGGTTTAAGAATCGTCTCTCGCTGGTATCAAGGTCGCAATAAATACTTGCATAGGTTTTACCGTTGCCGGCCTTATACATGTGTTTCAGTACATTGGTTGGCGAGGTGCAAAAGGCCAGAACAGCCAGTTGCCAGTCGTTATTAAATTCATGCTTTAAATCAACGAGATATTCCATAGCCGACTCGGTTGAGGTAATAATATTATAGCGCTCGTCGATATAACTGTTCATTAGTACGTCATATTTTCGGGCAACGGCATACGGTAAATTCCACACACCAACCCTTCCGTCATCAGGGTTGTGCTCGTTTACATATCCGGTAATCACATAAGGTAAATAGGCCAAGACATGGGGCATTTTCTTGTCTTTTACGATGCGTTCTACATACGGTAAAAATTTGTTGACCTCATAAATCATATCGGATGTTCGGTGGTTTTGATTAGCAAGCAACGGCGATAGATATTGCCACATCTCTCGGTTATATTCCAATGCCACACTTGACTTTAGGGACGCAAGCCGGGTTTTTATGACCGATGAATCGTTGGCTTGCCCGAACAAGGAAACCATCGAAAGGCAAAATCCTAGAACACTTAGTACTCTCTTCATGAATTGATTAAACGTAAAATGGAGGTTATTTATTTTTACCGTCAGCCGGTGTATTTCCTTGTGCGAAGATAGCGATTCGAGGCACACATAAACCTTGCAAGAATTCGATTCTTTTAAATTTAATACGTGTATTTGCTTAATTTGAAGGAGAAAGCTCGGCAGACCAAGTCCATTTTTTACGTATCATGAAATGGTAGAGATGATTCAACCGTAACTACTATAGCCGCTGTTTTCCTCGAAAGGGGCATTCGATTCAAGCCCTGATTTTTACCTCTGTACTTTTTCGTACTTTTGCAATATATGCCAAAGGCTCTAAGAATATATAATACCCTTTCCCGAAAGATAGAAGAATTCACGCCATTGCACCCCAATTTAGTTGGTATGTATGTGTGTGGTCCCACTGTGTATAGCTACCTGCATTTAGGCAACTGCCGTACATTTTCATCCTTCGATATGATTTTTCGTTATTTGAAATACGCCGGTTACAAGGTACGTTATGTGCGTAATATTACCGATGCCGGTCATCTTGAAGGTGATTTGGATGAAGGCGATGACAAATTTGCAAAACGTGCGAAAATTGAACAGCTGGAGCCGATGGAAATAGTGCAAAAATACACCCAGTATTTTCATGATGTGATGCGTGCGTTTAATTGTCTGCCACCAAGCATTGAGCCAACCGCTACGGGTCATATTGTGGAGCAAATAGAAATGACAAAAGAACTTCTCAGCAAAAAATGGGCATACGAGGTGGATGGAACGATCTATTTTGATGTTGAAAAATACAGTAAAGAATATAACTATGGGATTCTAAGCAACAGAAACATTCACGATTTGCTGGATGGAACCCGTGAACTGGGTGGACAGGACGATAAGCACGGTCGGCTCGATTTTGCGTTGTGGATAAAGGCAAAGCCCGAACATCTGATGCAGTGGCAAAGTCCATGGGGGATGGGTTTTCCCGGATGGCACATTGAATGCAGTGCCATGAGTAAAAAATATCTCGGCACTTCGTTCGATATTCATGGTGGAGGGATGGATTTAATTGCCACACATCATACCAATGAAATAGCCCAGAATTGCGCATGTAACAATATTTCACCCGCACGATATTGGATGCACACGAATATGCTAACGGTAAACGGAGTGCGCATGAGTAAAAGTGCAGGAAATGGCTTTTTGCCCGACGAATTGTTTGCCGGGTCTCACCCCCTGTTGGATAAAGGCTATAGTCCTATGTCTGTTCGCTTTTTTATGTTGCAGAGTCATTATCGCAGTACCCTCGACTTTAGTAATGACGCATTACAAGCTGCCGAAAAGGGCTATGCTCGACTTATGAACGCCTTTCGTTTAATTGACGGATTGAAAACGGAGGGGAATTCGGAGGCTTTTGTGGTGGCACTTCGTGCCAAGTGTGAAGGTGCTATGAGCGAGGATTTCAATACTCCTATTGCTATTGCACACTTATTTGAAGGGGTTACGTTTATTAATAATGTAAACGATGGGAGAGAGAAAATATCTGCTGCAGATAAAATCGAATTGAAAAAAATATTTCACGATTTTATTTTCGATATACTGGGGTTAAAAGAAGAAGTAAGTTCTAAAAATGATATGTTGAATGGGGTGATGCAAATACTACTTCAACAGCGTGCAGAAGCCAAGGCAATGAAGAACTTTGCCGCCAGTGATAACTTACGTGATCAATTGTTAGCTTTAGGTATCACCATAAAGGATGGTAAAGATGGGGCGACGTATTCTTATTAGCAGTTTTCTTTTAATGGTTTGTTTTCCTAGCCACATACACGTTTCGTATGATGAACATGCTTAATAAATAAAACCAGATTAGTTTCAAATAAGGAAAAACGCTATCTTCATTAGAAGACATCAGGTAGATCATGATGGGAATAATGAACATGAGAACCGCTAAGAAAATGGCCGAAACCAAGGCAAATGTTCCGGAATAAAAACCGGGTAATTCACCAATGTGTTTATGGTCGTCGAAGTGTTGTTCGTTAAATACGTCGGCTCCTTTCTTTAGGGCTTCGAAGAAAGGTTGCATATCCTGGCTCTTTTTGAATATGCTATTCGTGAAACGGTATTCTTTTCCGGTGCCTCTTACCTTAAAAGTTAAAACGTCGCCTTGGTCGTCACCTTCTATATTAAAGGCGTCTAGGTCATCCCATGTAATTTTAATGAATTCTGTAGAAGTAAAAGGAATGGGTGAATTAATGGTTAACATCAATCCATCTGTAGAAACTTGTATTTTACAGGTGTAGGTCGATACCTTGGCTCCAAAAATAATAGAGAGAGCCAAACTTACAAAAGTTAAAAGGAGAATTGAAATTTCATCCCACGTACCAAAATCAAAAGAATACCGCAGCGCTAACGAAATGCCACCAAAAACGAGCAATAAAACAAGTCCAACGGCAATGATCAAATAACGCCAGAACTTAAAAAGGTATAGGGTATAAGTATTCATAGATAAGATGTTAATTGTTCGGATTAGATCATATAACGTAATTCCTTTTTGAGGAAGGGTATCGGTATTTCATTTCTCTTGGGTTTGTCCTCTTCCTTATTTAAATAACTGATATACCACCAAACTCACCAGGTAAGCCAAACCACTCGTGTATAGAAACTGTATGGTGGCCCATTTCCAAGTTTTAGTTTCTTTATATACCGTGGCAATCGTACTAATGCATTGTAGTGCAAATGCGTAGAATAACATCAATGAAAATGCAACGGTAACCGTGTATTTAGGCTTTAATGTAACCGGGTCGCGTTCTTCCATCATACGTTCTCGGATGTTCATGCTATTGCTATCGTCGCCTAAATTATAGATGGTAGCCATAGTGCCTACAAATACTTCTCGTGCTGCCAGAGAACTAAAGAGTGCGATGCCGATCTTCCAATCGAAGCCTAATGGTTTTATAATTGGTTCAATAATGCGCCCGAAATGTCCGGCATACGAGGCGAAGAGTTTTTCGCTTTTTTGGAAGGTATTAATTTCTTTTTCACTAAAATTATTAAGGTAAAAGTCGGTTTTGTATTTTTCTTCGATTTTTGTAAAACTTTGGCCTGGTCCAAAGCTTGCCGCTAACCATAAGATTACGGATACGGCAACAATTACTTTGCCTGCCTCCCAAACGAAGGTGCGTGATTTTTCGACGAGGGTAATTAATATATTTTTTAAGCGAGGAGCTTTATACGTGGGCAATTCCAATATAAAATAATTTTTTTCCTTAGCCCGAATAACGAGTTTCATTACCCAGGCAGCGGCAATGGCAGAAAAAAATCCTACCAAATACATTCCCATTAAAATCAATCCTTGTACATTAAATAATCCCCAAAGTGTTTTATCAGGAGCGATCATAGAAATTAAAAGTGTATATACCGGAAGCCTCGCACTGCAACTCATGAGTGGGATAACCATAATGGTTATAATTCGTTCCTTCCAATTTTCTATACTACGAGTTGCCATAATGCTCGGCACGGCACAGGCCACACCGCTCATTAAGGGCACCACACTTTTTCCGTTCATTCCTACTCGTCGCATTAACTTGTCCATCATAAAACTTACCCTCGACATATAACCAGTATCTTCTAGTATGGCGATAAAAGCAAAGAGTAAAACAATTTGTGGAAGGAAGACAATCACCCCACTCAAGCCAGCAATCACCCCATTCACCAATAGGTTATTCAATGGGCCTTCCGGGAAGTGTTGCGCAAAATAATTTCCAAACCAAGTGAAGCTTTGTTGAATCCATAGCATCGGAAATTTACTGATTGAAAAAATACTTTCGAAGATGATAAATAAAATGAAAAGAAAAATAAGATAACCTCCAATTTTATGGGTTAGAATTTTATCAAGATTATTACTAAATTCCGACTGCTTTAAATTTTTTTGATGGACACAATCGGCCAACACCTCCTTTATGGCCGCATATCGTTTGATGGTTTCTTCTGAGAGGACATCATCAAGTTTTTCACGTTGCGTTTTGTAGAGATTCAGAAAACATTGAAAATCAGTATAATTGGGGTGGTCTTTTTTTACTTCCTCAATGAGTTGAGGCGCTAAATTATAAATATCGATTAGTTTATTTTGGGTCAAATGGCCAGTATTAAAAATGGCATCTTTTAGTTTATCAAACCCATCCCCATTTCTTGGATTTACAGCCACTACTTTTACCCCCAAGTGAAGCGATAATAAAACGAGATTAATCTCCAGCCCTTTCTTCTTTGCGATATCCATCATGGTGAGCACCAAAATTACCGGCTTTCCCAGATCGGCTACTTGAGAGTAATACAACAAGTTTCGCTTGAGGTTAGATGCGTCGCATACCACCAAAATGATATCGGAGGCCTCCTTGCTCTGAGGATTTATAATGACATCAATGGCAATTTCCTCGTCTTTGCTTCTTGGGTAAATACTGTAGGTGCCTGGTAAGTCAATTATTCTGGCTTGCTGCGTTTTGTTGTACGCTAAAACGCCAGTTTTTTTGTCCACCGTAGTTCCGGCATAGTTCCCAACTTGTTGGTTGAGCCCTGTAAGTGCATTAAAAACAGAGGTCTTTCCACAATTTGGATTTCCAGTGATGGCAACTTTCAATATCGTATCTCCGGCATCTCTCAAAAAGTAGTGGTTTTGTTTTTAGAAATTTCAGTATCTGTTTTCTCAATCATAATAGAACCGGCTTCACTGAGTCGAAGACTTAATTTATATCCTTGAACCTCAATCGCTATTGGATCACCCAAAGGTGCAATATGGCTCAGTTTGATGATTTCTCCAGGTATGCAACCCATTTCCATGAGCTTCAGTTTCAAAGAATTATCACTAATTTCTTGAATTATAGCGTATTCTCCCTTTTTTAAATCGCGTAATGTTTGCACTTATTATTTAGATTTATTCTAAACGCAAATAAAACGATTTAAAAGGGAGTAAAAAAGTCCAATAAAATGATTTTTATCATAAAAACATAAAAATAGATATTTTCGAAGTGTATTTGCTAAGTCTAAATTTCAATAAATGAGTGTTCATGATTCGAAATATGGCTACCATATCATAGGTATTTCGAATGGCGGGATATAAAAATAATAGGATATTACGATGGATTTTTTTCTTCCTTTTGCAGTTCCAAAAAGCCAATCCATGCTAAGCTACCATCAAAAGGTAATAGCTATAGGTAGTTGTTTCGCTCAAGAAATAGGAGGGCTCCTGGAGAAACATAAATTTAATGTTATGGTTAATCCTCACGGAATATTATTTAATTCTAAGAGTATTATAAGAGCTCTTAATGATTATATGAATACTACCGAATACCATTCAAACGACTTGCTACAGGAGAATAATTTATGGCATTCCCTCCACCATCACGGTAGGTTTTCAAAGGCGAGTAAGCAACTCGGTATAGAAGGTATTAATAAAGAAATTTCGGAGGCACATCGATTTTTGAAAAATGCCGATTGGTTGTTGGTTACCTTAGGCACCAGCTGGGCTTTCCGCCATATCCATACCAATGAAATCATAGCCAATTGCCATAAAATACCGCAATTGCAGTTTGAGAAGGAGATTCTTAATTCAACGAAGCAAACCATAGATTGGCAGGAAGTAATCGAGAAGCTGAGAATTTTTAATCCGAAAATTAAATTATTGTTTACGGTTAGTCCGGTGCGTTATATACGCGACGGTTTAGTAGAAAATAATTTAAGTAAGTCCCATCTTCTTACCACGGTGCATTCAATAGTTGCTAATAATGAGTCGTGTTTTTATTTTCCAGCCTATGAATTAGTCGTTGATGTATTGCGTGATTATCGGTTTTTTAAGGAAGATTTGGTACATCCAAACGAACAGGCGGTAAATTTCGTTTGGGAACATTTTATCAATGCATATTTAAATCCAAAGGAGTTCCCGATTTTTAAAGAAATTGATGCCTTCCTCAAGTTTGATTACCATAAGCCATTAAATGAAGCCGATGCCAATTTTCATCGTGAAAAAAGGGAGATGATGCATTCAAAAATTTTAGCGCTATTGAAAGCGCATCACTCCAGCTCAACAAAAGAATAAATGGGTAGAGATATGATCTTGATCTTTAGAGTAATAGTCCTCAGTGCATTGATGCTTTTCACACAAAAAGCCTTGAATGCACAGGCCGATAGCCTGGTTATATCGTCGAAATATGCTGTGCCAGATGGTATGGGTAATTTATTTGTAATCACAGAAAACAATACCCTGCTCAAGGTTGACTCTAACCTTAAGATCTTAATTTCACAGAGTCTAATTCGTTATGGTATTGCGAGTAGTATGGAGTGCAATGGGGCAACCGAGATCGCCGTGTATTGTTATAACACCGGACGACTTACGGTGTTTGATGATTTTTTGAAAGAGAAAAACCAATACGATTTATCGCAGCTGATTAAACCCAAGCCAACCCTTATTTGCCTAAGCAAAACAGGATGGTGGGGTTACGATGAGTCGACCGGATTGATATCCAATTACCGGACTAATTTCCAAAAGGTGTGGTCGTTGCCTAAATTACCGGGAATGGGAAAAGAAATCATAAGAATGGCAGAAATCGAGTATTCACTACCCAATATATTGTTTGCCGATACGACGTTTATCATCCCAAAGGTGGAGCTACTTTCCAGCAATACCGGGACTATGGATGAATACAAGTTTCAGTCAATACCTATTTTAAATTATAACACATCGGAGCTTTTTGGATATTTTAATGATACCCTAAAACGTTTATCACTTCATCGGGAGTTGCCAATTACGTTTTTCATTTCGAAAACTTGTCTCAATCTAAAAAACGTGATGATGGTAACCCGAAGTTTTAACACCTATTTTTTCATCCTGCCCAAATCTATTATAGCTTTGAGGCATCTTGTAGAGTAATTCTTATTCATCGCAAGAAATTTATTACCTTTGCACGATGTCTCGTTTTTATTAGCTATGCCCTTCTTATCGGCCGTGTTTCCCTCGGAAACATGATTAGTTAAATCAATTCCAAAAATTCAATCAACGGTTTACACCAAGTAATTAAAAACCATTTAAAACAATATTATGTTAGATAAATTAAAAGCCATTCAATCCCGAAGAGATGAAGTAGAGCAATTGATATCGCAGCCGGATGCCATGAGCGATATGAAGCGTTTTGCTCAGTTAAATAAAGAATATAAGGATCTTGCACCGATTATTGAGGCGTACCACGAATACAAGACACTCGTTGGTAATATTACCAATTGCAAAGATATTTTGGCGAATGAGAAGGATGCTGAGTTACGTGAAATGGCTCGGATGGAACTTGATGAGATGCTCTTGAAACAAGAGCCGATGGAAGAAGAAATACGAAATTTGCTTATTCCAAAGGATCCGCAGGATGCCAAGAATGCAGTTCTTGAAATTCGAAGCGGCACTGGAGGTGATGAAGCAAGTATTTTTGCAGGCGATCTTTTTAGGATGTATACACGCTACGCTCAAAGCAAGAACTGGAAGATGGAAATTATCGAAGAAAATCCTGGAACGGTGGGAGGCTTCAATAAAATTGTTCTAAATGTTATCGGTGAAGACGTGTATGGTCAGATGAAATATGAAAGTGGTGTACATCGTGTACAGCGAGTGCCCGACACCGAAACGATGGGTCGAGTACATACCTCTGCAGCCACCGTGGTCGTGCTTCCGGAAGCAGATGAATTTGATGTGGAATTAAAAACGGAGGATATTCGTCTTGATTTATTTTGTGCCTCTGGCCCGGGTGGACAATCGGTAAATACGACCTATTCTGCAGTTCGGTTATTACATATTCCAACGGGAATTATTGTGCAATGTCAAGATCAGAAATCGCAACAAAAAAATAAAGATGCGGCAATGAAGGTGTTACGCACACGACTGTACGAATTTGAATATAATAAGTATATGGAAGAGATGAGTAAAACCAGGAAAACGATGGTTTCAACAGGCGATAGAAGTGCTAAAGTACGCACCTATAATTTCCCGCAAAGCCGAATGACGGAGCACCGCATTGGCTTTACCACCCACAATCTGGATGCAGTGATGAATGGCGATATTCAGAACATCATCGACCAACTCCAACTTGCCGAGAATGCAGAAAAACTAAAGGCAGGAACAGGTAATTAGCGGTTGACCATGTTGAATTGACACGTATTGATGAACACCAGAAATAATAGCATCTCCGACGGACGAAACATTGATTGGTTTTCCATATTGATTTATGCTGCACTTACTATTTTGGGATGGATGGCTGTGTATTCTTCCACCTATAATTTAACCGGTACAAATTATGTTTTTGATTTAACAAAAAACTATGGCAAACAAATGTTATTTATTGGTTCGGCGGTTTTTGTTGCCTTCATGATTATGACGGTAGAATACCGTTTCTTCTTTGGTTTTTCATATTTTATTTATGCGGCCGTAATTGTTTTACTCATCGCTGTATTGGTGCTAGGTGATCATACGAAAGGGGCACAGGCCTGGTTTAAAATTGGTGAGTTCAAAATTCAACCCAGTGAATTCGCAAAGTTTGCCACAGCACTTGCCTTGGCAAAGTTTTTAAGCCCCTTCAATTTTAAACTTACTAAACGAGATAATTTGATAAAGGCTGCTGCCATCATTGCGGTACCTGCTTTGCTCGTCTTAATTCAAAATGATACGGGAACATTTTTGGTTTTTATTTTTTTTAGTTTAGTTTTTTACCGGGAAGGTTTAAACGGATTGTTTTTGGCTATTGGAGCAGCGATTATGGTGCTAGGTATTGCAGCATTGCTGGTAAAGACGATTATTTTATATGCCTTACTTACCGCGTTGGGAGGTTTGATATTATTGCTTTTTCGTGGCTACAAAAAGCTTATCTGGATTATTTTCTTCGTATGGCTAAGCGCCATGGGAATTGTTTCTAGTACAACCTACGTGCTAAAGCACTTGCAGCCTCATCAACAGAAGCGTATCTTAAGTTTATTTGGATTAGAGGTAGATAAAAGTGGGGTTGATTATCAAAAGGATAATTCGCTAATGGCTATTTCCTCCGGTGGTTTCTCGGGCAAAGGTTACCTTGAAGGCTCCATTACCAAAGGAAAATATGTGCCTGAGCAAAGCACCGATTTTATATTTTGTACAATAGCTGAAGAGTTTGGTTGGATTGGTTCGTTTATGGTGGTCACATTATTTATCGCACTTATTAGTCGAATTGTTTATTTATCGGAACGACAGCGATCTCGATATAACAGAGTGTATGGCTATTCTTTAGCATGTATCCTATTCTCTCACTTTTTGATCAATATGGGTATGGCCATGGGTTTATTACCGATTATCGGCATCCCCTTGCCTTTTATTAGTTATGGTGGTTCGGCAACCCTAAGTTTTACCATTCTTCTATTTATATTTATTAAAATCGACTCTCATCGAATGCAAGACCTTAGCCGTTAAATTGGAATCATCAGAAGATAACCTTAACACGGGTTCCAACAATATTCAAAGTTCAAATCACATGATGACCTCCTTCTTCTCCATCGATAATATTGCCATCACAATGCTTGATTATTCCATGAGTTGGGTGGAATTGTTGGCTACTATATTTACTTTGGCATGCGTATGGCTGGCCATGAAAAAGCATATCCTTAATTGGCCTGTTGCTATTATAGCTATAACGCTGTCCTTCCTGGTCTTTTTTCAAAGCGCATTATATGCAGATAGCATCTTACAGATTTATTTTTTTATAACAAGTATCTATGGTTGGTGGTATTGGAGTAGAACGTATGGAGTAGAATCCGATGTGCCGGTAACTAGGTTAACGAGAGTCGAACGAATATATTGGGTTATCGGTGTATTTATTTCAACACTTATGGTATCCTATATTATGATTCATCTAAATAGCTGGCTACCGAAACTTTTTCCTGCTAAAACAGCTTTTCCTATTTCCGATTCATTGGTGATGGTGACAAGCATTGCTGGGCAATGGCTCTTAGCAGAGAAGAAATTAGAAAATTGGTTTTGTTGGATTGTGGTCAATAGCACGGCTATCGTTATCTACTTCCAAAAGGAGCTCAAACTTTTTTCGCTGCTTTATGTCGTTTTGCTGGTAATCGCTATTATGGGCGTTATCGCCTGGAGTAAGAACGACCAAGAATTACGATCATAACATTCCTTTACGAGCCTTTATTTCAAATAATGCCCAGCCTTCTTTAAGAATGTATCATCTCCCATAATTTATCTTTAAGTTGAACGATGCCTTTATTGGTGGCACTGGAGATGAAAATATGAGGAACGCCTTTGGGTATTTCTTTAGCAATAAGCTTTTGTAATTCAGCGTCGATCATATCGCATTTTGTAATCGCCAGTAAACGCTTCTTATCCATCAACTCACGATTATATAATTGTAACTCACGCAATAAAATCTCATATTCCTCCTTAATGTTTTTCGAATCACACGGGATTAAGAAAAGCAATGTTGCGTTACGTTCAATATGTCGAAGGAAGCGGGTTCCTAAGCCTTTTCCAGCATGAGCACCTTCAATAATTCCAGGAATATCGGCCATTACAAAAGTTTTAAAGTCTCGGTATTTTACAATTCCTAAATTAGGAACCAAAGTAGTAAATGGATAGTCGGCAATTTCTGGTTTAGCAGCCGAAACCACGCTTAGCAACGTTGATTTTCCGGCATTCGGAAAACCGACTAGCCCAACATCAGCCAAAAGTTTTAGTTCAATAATCTTCCATTCTTCTTTGCCTTCTTCTCCAGGTTGTGCATACCGTGGTGTTTGCCTTGTAGCCGATTTGAAATTATGGTTTCCCATGCCTCCACGACCACCTTGAGCTAATATCTTTTCTTCTCCATCTACCGTAATTTCGAAAATCACATCACCACTCTCTGCATCTTTAGCCACGGTGCCTAAGGGCACTTCCAAAATATCATCTTCTCCATCCGAACCGCTGCGCATGCCCGGCTGGCCGTTGCTTCCATCTTTTCCTAGAACATGTTTACGATATTTTAAATGCAAAAGGGTTGAAAGCTGGGCATTCCCCTTCAATATGATATGGCCGCCACGTCCACCATCACCTCCGTCGGGCCCACCATAGGCCGTGTGCTTGTCGCGGTGAAAGTGCATGGCACCGGCACCTCCTTTGCCGCTGCGGCAGCATATCTTTACATAGTCTACAAAATTGGTATCAGCCACTTCGGTTATTTTATTAATTGTTTATCCTTCGCTAAGCCAAATTATGATATACATGTTGTATGTCATCGTCGGCTTCTATTTTTTCAATGAGTTCCAGTACTTCATTGGCTTGCTCCGCTTGGAGGTCGACGGTGGTGTTCGGTATGCGTTGTTTTTCGGCGCTCACGATGGTATAATTTTTATCTTCAATAAACTTCTGCATCGTGCCATAGTCATTAAAGCTAGTGTACAAAAGTAGTTCATCGCCATCAACCATCAATTCATCAAGCCCAAAATCAATGCCTTCCAGCTCCAGTTCATCCGTATCAATACCGCTTCCTTTTATTCGGAATACCCCTTTATGCTCAAAAAAATAATCATTCGCACCCATTTTACCTAATTCTCCACCGCCACGGTTAAAAAAGGTACGCAAGTTACTTACGGTTCGCGTGGTATTATTGGTGGCACATTCAATAATGAGCACAATTCCATGAGGGGCTTTTCCGTGATAGGCAATTTCCTCCAAATCCGATTCGTCTTTGCTTGAAGCCCTTTTGATTGCAGCCTCTACCCGGTCTTTGGGCATATTTATAGCCTTGGCTGCCTGCATCGCGATACGAAGCCTGGGGTTGTTTTCGGGCAAGGGGCCATTCTGCTTCACAGCCATCGAAATTTCTTTACCAATGCGGGTAAAGCCTTTGCTCATTCTGTCGAAACGGGCAAACATCACATGTTTACGTTTTTCAAATACACGTCCCATAAAATATTTCTAGTATTGAGATGCGAAAATACAACTTAAGAATTTAGCAGAGAATTAGGCGCAAGGTTTTTTTCAAAGTTTCACCTCCCTGATCTTTAAAAACACAGGGTATAGAAAATATTTGTCTTATTATTGTATCTCGCCTCATGAAATTGGCGCGTTGCTTTCCACTGAAAATAGTTAACCTTTACCTGCTAATAAATACCATCAATGAAAAATTTTTTAAGTTTTTTGATAAGAAAAATGGGATATCGTGTTGAAAAAATAAGGAAACATAATAAGCATACCTATAGTCAAATGCCATCCTTCTTTTTCAATCTGGATAGAAGCCTGAAGTTTGAATACGGGGATGAGGAATATGAGCAGATAAAGAAAATTCGACGGCACTCCATGGTGAATTATCGGAATTTGGCAACGCTCTATGAGCATGTTATTTACTTGGAAAAAACGGGTGTGGAAGGCGCCTTGGTAGAGTGTGGTGTTTGGAAAGGAGGGGCATCAGCACTTATGGCGCTCGCTAATTTAAAACATAGTGAAGAGAGGCGATTAATTCATCTTTTCGATGCCTTTGATAACATCTGCGAACCAGATCCAAATGTCGATGGAATGTTTATTATGGATCAGGTAAGGGAAGTAACAGGTAACCCAAGCATCGAACTCAAAGGAAGGATGAAACCCATTGATGGCATCTATGATAAATTTGGAGGTCCAGGGACCTTGGAAGAAAACAAAGCGCTCTTTTCGAGTATTGGGTACCCAACCAGTCATCTGCATTTTCATAAAGGCTGGTTTCAAGATACCGTGAAAATCGCATCATCAGGTATCAACAAAATCGCATTGCTTCGGTTGGATGCCGATTTATATCACTCCACGAAAATTTGCCTTGAAAACTTGTATTCTAAGGTTGTACCTAACGGAATCATAATCATTGATGATTATGGCACGTATGAAGGTTGCCGTAGCGCTACCGATGAATTTAGGCAAGATAATAAGATTACGAACTTCTTAAATTATTCGGATGCGGAATGCCGGTATTGGATTAAGTAGGTTGCTAATGGGCAACTGAATAGGCCTTCCAACAGGCGTAGGAGAAGTTTATATAATGTAGCGGTCGTCACGTCATCACGTAAATTGGAAACCATGAACAAATTATTACACACATTAGATTACACCAATTATATTTGCACTTTAATATCCCGTAAATGAAAGGAATAATATTAGCTGGCGGAAGTGGTACGCGACTACATCCACTCACTCTTGCCATGAGTAAACAAATGATGCCGGTTTACGACAAGCCCATGATCTACTATCCTTTATCGGTGCTGCTCATGGCTGGCATCAGGGAAATATTGATTATTTCTACTCCCCACGATTTACCACATTTTAAAAAGTTATTAGGCGATGGAATGGCTCTCGGTTGCCACTTTGAATATGCCGAGCAGCCCAATCCGAATGGACTGGCTCAGGCCTTTGTAATAGGGGAAGAGTTTATTGGTAAAGACAAGGTTTGTTTGATTTTAGGAGATAATATTTTCTTTGGTTCAAATTTACAGGAACTTCTAGAACAGAGCAGCAACCCCGATGGGGGTATTGTTTTTGCATATCATGTAAGCGACCCCGAACGCTATGGGGTCGTATCTTTTGACGAATTTAATCAAGCGTTAAGTATCGAAGAAAAACCAAGCCAACCCAAAAGTAATTACGCCGTGCCGGGCTTGTACTTTTATGATAATGAAGTCGTTCAGATTGCCAAAAATTTAAAGCCAAGCTTGCGTGGAGAATACGAAATAACGGATGTAAATAAACATTATCTGGAACAAGGTAAATTAAAAGTAGGGATACTCTCACGAGGTACCGCTTGGCTTGATACGGGTACCTTTGCCTCCCTTATGCAGGCAAGCCAGTTTGTGCATGTAATTGAAGAGAGGCAGGGGCTAAAAATTGGATGTATCGAGGAAATAGCGTATCGAAAAGGTTTTATTACAAGCGAACAACTTATAAAAATTGCCGAACCACTTACAAAAAGTGGCTATGGTGTATATTTGCTTAACTTAATAAAGTAAACGAAAAACACTTATTTTAGTATCTTCGCGCGCTAATGATTTTTTTACTCATGCGAAAACTCTTTGCTTTTTTTGTTTTTATACTTTTTATCTCCATTACTTCTTTTGCTCAGAATCAAGAAACGGAAAGTAATGAGGCGGATTCTATAAGTAATAATTTGGATAGTGTAGTTAATAATTTAACGCAGGATTCAATAAAAAAAGCCGAACAAAAAGCTAAAATAGATAGGATAAAGAAAGAAAATCGGAGAGAGGAGGGATCAGAAGTGAATACCGAAAGCCAAAGGAATTCACAAAAAGAAACCGTGGAAAAGGATAGCTTGGAGTACTATCGTAAGGCATACTTGGATGCCACTACGCCGAAGTATCCGCCCGGCGTAATTTATGGTCAGGAGTTTTTTAGAAACGGAGATTTTAAATTTTTTCAAAAAGCCGATGATGCACGAGTGCCAGAGAACTACACAATAGGTCCGGGAGATGAATTTGGAATACAAGTGTATGGGTTTAGCGATTTCAAAGGGACTTATAAAGTAGGGTCAGACGGCGCAATTTATGCGAAAGAGCTAGGTAAAATATTTTTAAAAGGTTTAACCTTTGAGGAGGCAAAACGTGTTATTAGTCAACGTTTAGGTTCTACCTATAATACCGAAAATTCGGGAGTGTCAATCACCCTTAACTACGCCCGAACTATTTTAGTGCATATCAGTGGAGAGGTGTTCAAACCAGGATCCTACGTTATTCCTGCAATAAACTCAGCATTTAATGCCTTGGTTGCAGTAGGTGGCCCAACCGATATTGGTTCGGTTCGTAACATTTATATTAAGCGTGATGGTAAAATTATAGATACCGTGGATGCTTATGATATCCTCTTCAATCCAGTAAAATCCAAAGAGATATTTCTTCAGAATAATGATTACCTAATTGTTCCGGTTGCAATAAAAACGATTCGCATTGGGGGAGCTGTTCGTAAGCCCAACGTATTTGAGCTTAAAAAATACGAAGGGTTAAATAGCTTGATATCTTTTGCCGGTGGACTAACGAACAGTATGTATGGAAAGTCGGTTTTGGTGAAACGATTGGCCGGAGATAAGATACTTAATATCACGGTAAATTATGATAGTTTAAAACTCATTAATAAAGATTTTAGTTTGTTTACTGGCGACGAGGTGTATTTTAGAAACTATACCGCCAAACAATACAATTTAGTTACAATCCATGGGGCTGTAGAAGTTCCTGGTGAATACGAATGGAAGGAAAATTTGCAGATTTCTGATTTGGTAAAAAATGCCGGTGGATTGCACCTTGATGCATACCTTGAAAAAGGCTATGTACTGCGGTCGAATCCGAATTTAACAGTGACCTATATTCCTTTTAACGTAAGCAATGCAATAAATCTAGAGAAGAGCATCGACAATATCATTCTTAATAAAAAGGACATTGTATATATAAACGGCAAAACCGACTTCTTTAATCCGTATAATGTAACGATTTTAGGTGAGGTTCGCAAACCAGGTACATTTCCTAGTGCCAACCTTTTGAAGGTAAGTGATTTATTGTTTTTAGCAGGCAACCTAAAGCCCGAGGCCTATCTCGACAAAGCAATTATTCTTCGAACCAACGACGATTTATCAAAGACGTCGATAACGGTTAATCTAAAACGAATTTTAGAAGATACCTCTAGTACGGAGAATATCATACTCTTTAAAAAAGATGTACTTACGGTGTTTAATTTCTCTTCTTTTCAAGATACCTACCAATTTACGATTGAAGGAGCACTTCGAAAGCCAGGCACATTCGAATTTTCAGAGAATACCAGAATTACAGATTTGATTTTAATGGCAGGGGGGTTAAAGCTTGACGAATATGTGAAGGAGATCGTTCATGTAACTCGAATAAATCGTGAAGATTATTCACTTTCCTACCTTCGTTTTAACCTTCAAGGTATACTCGATGCTCCTCAAAGTGACGATAATATTTTATTGCAAAAAGGAGATGTGGTAAGAGTTTTAAATAAACGTGAATTTCTTCAGGACTATAAAATCGCTATCTATGGAGCCGTTAAAACTCCCGGTTCGATGCCCTTCGGATATAATTTAACGCTACGCGATGTGCTGTTAATGGCAGGAGGGTTTACCCAAGAGGCAGAGAATGGTCGGATAGAAATTTCAAGAGTGATGACCATTTCTACCATCTCAGGTGTTCCTGAATCGGTAAAACATCAAGTCGATACGTTTCATATTGAACGTAATCTGCTCATCAACGCCACAACCGGAGTATATGTACTTATGCCCTCTGATGAAATATTTGTGCGTACCAGGAGAGGTTTTTCTAAACAGCGTCATGTGTATTTAGGTGGGGAAGTAGCCTATCCAGGAGTTTATGCTATTGGAGATAAGAGTACAACCATTACCGATGTTATCAAAAGGGCAGGAGGTGTTACCCAATATAGTCTTGTTAAAGGCTCTACCTTGTTTCGAACCTATGAAAATCCAGGTAAAGTATATTTTAATTTAAAGCGTGCCATGAAGCGTCCTTGGTCGCACTATAACTATTATATGGAGGAAGGCGATTCTATCTTTGTTCCAAAAATGACAGATCTGATATTTATTACTGGCGCGTTGAAATTTGAAAATAGTTTACGGTTTCAGGGTGATACCATGGATGAAGCTACCTTTCGAATAGATAAAATTAATGCCCCGTATGTTTTTGGAAGGAGCGCTAAGTTCTATATCCGAAATTTTACTGGCGGATTCTCTAAATATTCGATGCGACGTAAAACGATTGTGATTACCGCTGATGGTAAGGTACGTAAGACCTATGATTTTCTTTTGTTTAAAATTTATCCGAAAGTTTCTTTAGGCTCAAAAATCGTTGTAAAGCCAAATCAAAGAAAGATCAATCGAGATACTATTGTGAAGTTAAAACAGAAGAAGAAGATATTGCAGCTTACCCCTAATGCGAAAGGTAGAATTTCAATTGCTAGTGCAGAAGATTATTATAAAACTGCCATGGAAAGAATTACACAGGTTTTATCCATCGTACTCTTAGCAAAAACGGCATTAAAATAGAGGGCATCAGTTATGGTTGAAGTTGAAAAAAAAGAACCTAGTTTCTACGACACAATTGCTAGAGTAAAGCATGTATTTGCTGTTCTTTGGGATAGAAAATGGATGCTAATTACCCTTAGCACTGCTTTTATCACACTCACTTTCCTCTATTTTAAATTCAATAAGAAACCGGTTCAGTATGTAGCAACCTGCACCTTCATGCTGTACGACTCCGACAAAGGAATAAATTCACTTTCCAGCGTATTGGGAGCAAGTAGTTCGAGCGGAACAAGTAATAAAGAGTTGATTGTTTATATACTTGGGTCTCGTCGGATTCTTGAAAACATGCTGCTAAGTACGGCAACATTTAATGGTACAGATGATTTAATTTTAAATCATTTTGCCCGAGTGGAGGCATTGGATATGGGGTGGAGTAATCATCCCATTCTTAAAGATTATAAATTTAAGAGGAAACCAAATCCTGCACTCGTTGACTTTCAGGATAGCGTGATCGGCGTTTTAGTAGGTATGATTTCGAGTCAGGAATCGTTTGACATTGACATGAAAAGCTGGAAGATGACGTTCACTTACAAAAATGCGAATGAGCATTTTGCGAAACTAATCGTTGAGGAACAGATTCGTTCGTTATGCGATTTTTATATTTCTCGTAAAAAAGTAAAAGGAATTGAAACGGTAGATTTCCTTCAAAATAAACAAGATTCACTTGCGATGGCTTTACGTCAAACAGAATTTAGTTTTGCCGCCTGGAAAGATTCTAACCAACGATTAATAAAGGCTGCCGGAGGTGCAGAAGAAGCGAAGTTTAGGCAAGATATCGCAATGCTAAGTGCTGGGTATATTGAAAGCTCACGGCAGCTTGAGATGGCCAAACTCACCCTGCTTGATGAAAGTCCGATAGTTCAGGCTATCGACACCCCAAAATATCCTTTGCCCCATGCGGCTTCCTCAAATTGGAAATTGATGGCATTAATAGTTTCTCTAATTGGATTAATTTTGATATTGAGTATCACCATTTTGCAAAAGTTTTTGTCGGATTTCCTAAAGCAACAGAAAGAAGTATTTTTGCGTAAAGGCGAACAATTACCATAAGCTATGTTTAAATTTAATTATAAAGAGCCTAAAATAATTGCGGAGATTGGCTGTAACCATATGGGCAATTATTCCATCGCATTGGAATTAATTGACCTGGCGAAATCATGCGGTTGTAAATATGTGAAATTTCAAAAGCGAAACTCGAAAGAACTCTTAACGCCTGAACAATATAGTTCACCGCACCCTAATCCATGGAATAGTTATGGGGCCACCTATGGTGAGCATCGTGAGAAGCTAGAGTTCACCGCCACACAACATAATTCATTATACCAATATTGCCAATCCGTTGGAATCGAATATTCTTCATCGGTTTGGGATATTACTTCGGCAAAGGAAATTATAGGGTTACATCCTAATTTTATAAAAGTTCCTTCAGCATGCAATAACAATTTTGAGATGCTAAAACTACTACGAGATGACTATAGAGGACAAGTACAGATTTCTCTTGGTATGACCACCAAGGCGGAAGAAGAGAGCATTGTTGAGCTTTTCGAGGAAACCAATCAGGCAAGTTCCCGACTTGTAATTTATTCGTGTACCAGTGGATATCCGGTACCCGATGATCAAGTATGCCTACTCGAAATTAATAGATTGTATGAGAAATTTGGGAGTAGGGTCTTTGAAATTGGCTTTAGTGGTCATCATAATGGTATTGCATTGGATGTAGCAGCCTATACCTTGGGGGCTCGTTGGATTGAGCGTCACTTCACGGTAGATCGTACCTGGAAAGGTACAGACCATGCGGCAAGTCTTGAAAAACCAGGAATGGAAAAACTCGTACGTGACTTAAATGGTACCTTTAAAGCACTAACGAATAAAAAACAGGAAATATTGGAGATAGAATTGGAGCAACGCCAAAAATTGAAATATCAAAAATAACCGCGATGGATGTCGTATTACAAAATATTAAACTTTTAATGATGGACTGCGATGGCGTTCTTACCGATGCCGGAATGTACTATAGTCCCAATGGTGATGAGTTGAAAAGGTTTTCTACCTATGATGGAATGGGAATTAATTTATTACGAAGAATAGGAATTAAGTCGGCAATCATTACAGGAGAAAATTCACCCATGGTATCGCAACGTGCAGCAAAATTAAAAATCGAATATCTGTATCTCGGTTGTGGTAATAAATTGGAAGCGGCCATCGCAATTTGCAGAAAGGAAAATCTAACGTTAAAAGAAATTGCTTTCATTGGCGATGATATTAATGATCTTGAACTTCTTCGAAATGTTGGGTTTGCAGCTTGCCCACCCAATGCTCGGCCAGAAGTTAAAGAAATCGAAAATATTTATTTATTGAGTGTAAAAGGAGGTGATGGTACAGTGCGTGAAGTTGCCGATATGATTCTTCATGCAAAAGGCGTGAAGATTGGAAATCTGCTTCAAGCAAACATTCAATAAAGGTAGCGCTAGCCAACGTGTATAAAATAAATTAAATGACTCCAACCATTATTCTTACCGGAGGCCTCGGCCTTATTGGATCGGCTACCGCGAAATATTTGTCGCAGCACGGTTTACATATCATCATTGTTGATATCGCAGATACCTGCGATTTTACGAGTGAAAACATTAGTTATATACCATTTGATTTAACTCAAATTGAAAAATACGATATGCTGGTAAGCATGATAAAGGACAAAACGACGAATTTAAAAGGCATAATAAACAATGCTGCATTCAATCCTAAAGTAGAAGATAACAGTATTAGCGTGGGAAAATTTGAAGACCTCAACCTTTCCGAATGGCGTAAGGAGGTAAACCTAAATTTAACAGCTCCAATTTTTTTAATTCAAGCGTTGTTGCCAATATTTAATACCCTCGATGGTGAAAATTGTAAAATTGTAAATGTTATTTCTACCTATGGCCTGGTACCGCCAAATCAGGATATTTATAAGGGATTAGGGACCTTACAAGGTAAAGAAGTATTTAAGCCCATTAATTATCCCGTTACAAAAGCTGGATTGGCCATGGCTACGAAGTATCTTGCCGTATATTTAGGGGAGAAGGGGTTTAATGTAAACGGAATAGCACCTGGCGGCGTCGAAAACAATCAGCCTCAAGTATTTATCGATGCCTATGCTGCACAAACGCCAATGAAGCGCATGGCGAAGGTGGAAGAGTTGATGGAGACATTTTATCTTCTCTGCAGTCATGGGAGCAATTATATTAACGGACAGATTATTGCGGTAGATGGTGGCTGGACCGCATGGTAGTATGCGACTAAAAAATGCCATAATCGCATCACCTTATATTTTTGTTCGAAATCATGGCTAACGTATATCACGAATTCATAATGACATCAAACTTTATTCTCCGCAACGCAACAATTCAGGATGCAGAAGCGATACTTACAATTTACGAACCATATATTCTTAATACGTCTATTACTTTTGAGTATTCGGTTCCTACCCTCGACCACTTTAGGCAGAGTATTCAGACGATACTTAAAACATATCCTTTTTTTGTGTGTGAGTTAAACAATAAAGTAATTGGTTATTCCTATGCTCATCAGTTCAGAGAACGTGCCGCTTATGCCTGGGATGTAGAAACCTCAGTATATGTTACGGAGTTGTATCAAAATCAAGGTGTCGCTTCATTGCTATATGCTCAACTCCTGGAGCAATGTGCTTCAAGAGGCTATCATAATGCCTATGCAGGGATAACATTACCGAACGAAAAAAGTGTCCTGTTTCATCAAAAGATGGGGTTCACCAGGGTTGGCATTTTTAGAAATGCAGGTTTCAAACAAGGTAAGTGGTATAGCGTTTTGTTTATGGAAAAAAATCTCATTCCTTGCGACAGAGAACCAATGAAAATTTGAATATTAGGGATTCAGATTACTGTATAATGATAAAAACCACATCTTTTTCAGATGTGGTTTTTACCGTAAAAAGAGGAAATTAATCACAGGGGGGATTAAAATACGTATTGTTTTCTTCGAATAAAGGCTTATCCTTGTTTTCGGTGTTGATGCTGAGGTTGGAGCTGGTGCGCTCGGAGGAGTGTATTTCATCATCTAATTGAACGCTGGCTCGCATAAAAGCGGGAATGCTTATTTGCTCCTCCATATCCTCTGATGGCTTGCTCAAATCCCAATTAAATCCTTTTAGTTTAGAGGTGCGGTCAACAGAACGTTTCATCATCTCCATCTCATCCAACGATAGTGAAGCGTGCAGAACATCATGCTCTCTTTCGATGATTGCTTCCGACTCATGATTAATAATCTCAGCATTCGAATTGAGGTAAGTAACCGTCTTTTCTTCTTCCGGCTTTTCGTTGATATTGGTTTTCCATTTGTTATCGAAATCATCAAAGGCGAAAATTTCCTTAACAGGCCGCTCTTCTTCGGTTTTTAACACGCGGGTAATCACGGAGTCGTCGGTTCTAATGGAAGCATCGACTACGATAGGCTCCATAGCGTTAATTACAGGTATTTCTGTCAAGGTAACGGGAATTTCAGAAACGATATTTTTTACCGTACTAGCTCCTTGTGGTTTAATGGAGTTGTTTACCTCAAATCCAGTTACAATAAGGGTAACTCGTAATTGATCGTCTAAGCTCTCATCGAGGCAGTCGCCAATTTTGATGTTCGCATCCTGTCCTACTGCATCCTCGATATAGGTCATAATTTGGTCGAACTCATCCATCATAAACTCCCGACGACCATACGTGATGTTCGCTAGCACATGTTGTGCCCCATTGACATTCGTATCGTTCAATAGAGGCGACTCTAATGCGGCATTTACGGCTTCAATGGCTCTGTTTTGTCCATTGGCTTCGCCTATTCCCATCAAAGCAGAGCCACTATCGGTCATCGCGTTTCGTACGTCAGCAAAATCCACATTCATCCTTCCTGTGATGGTTATTAACTCAGAAATTCCTTTAGCAGCAGTGCACAAAACATCATCGGCTTTGGCAAAGGCTGCATTCATGGAGAGGTTACCGAAGAGTAGAGGTAACTTATCGTTGTTAACTAGAATCATACTATCGGTGTTTTTGCGTAATTCATTTATTCCCTCTTCTGCCAGATTGCGCTTCCTTCTTCCCTCACGCATAAAAGGTGTAGTGATAATGCCAATGGTAAGGATCCCTAAATCTTTAGCGATACGGGCAATCACTGGAGCAGCACCAGTTCCTGTTCCGCCACCCATCCCTGCGGTGATGAAAACCATCTTGGTGTTTTTGGTTAGTAGCAACTCGATCTCTTCTCTTGATTCTTCGGCTGCACGATTTCCAATTTCAGGATTGGAGCCGGCCCCTAATCCCTCCGTAAGCTTTTTGCCTAAGTATATTTTTGTTGGCACCGGGCTTGAATCTAATGCTTGTGCATCGGTATTGCAGATAATGAAATCGACATCTTTGATACCCATGCGATACATGTGATTAATCGCATTGCCACCACCACCACCAACGCCTATAACTTTAATAATGTTGTTGGCTTGTTCTTTTGGAATTTCAAATTGTATCATGTATAATTAATTTAATTTTTATGTTATTTTTATCGTTTAAATAGCGGGTTGATGATTCTTATTTACTTTTCAAAGTCATCAAACTCTTCGCCATCTTTTAAAAATCGTTTAACGAAAATTCCAAAACCGCCGAACAAACTCGACTTGTTTTTCTCTTTTTTTTCTTCCTTCACATCTTCCACCAGCAACTCAGGTTCAATTACATTTACGTTGTTGTTGAATAGATCTTCGCTCTCCGACTCTTCAAACCCTCGAATGACAAGGCCAACACCGGTAGAGTAGGTTGGATTGGCTACATCAACAAAGCTCTTGCCGAGATGCTCATTGGGTAAACCAATTCGTGCCGCCATGCCGGTATGAAACTCCACAAACTGGGCCAAATGCTTAATATTTGCTCCTCCTCCTGTTAATACAATACCACCAATTAATTTTTTCTCTAACCCTGCGGCTTTTATCTCATGATAAACATGCCCAATGATTTCTTTCATCCGTGCCTCAATAATCAGAGAAAGGTTTTTAGTTGAGATTTCTCTGTTTCCTCTTCCTCTTAATCCTTCGATGGCGATATAGTCGTTCTCTTTTTCCATGCTCGAAAGGCAGCTTCCGAAGTTTGTTTTTAACATTTCAGCCTGGCGTTCTAGGATCATGCAACCACTTTTAATATCATTGGTTAGCACTTTGCCTGCAATGGGTATAATGGCAGTATGCTGTATCACACGTTCATGGAAAATGGCAACATCGGTAGTGCCTCCGCCGATATCTACAAGGCATACCCCCCCATCGAGTTCATCATCACTTAAACAGGCAGCAGCTGAAGCAATAGGCTCGAGAAATAATTCTTTGGTGCTTAAATTTCCTTTTGAAACACAACGCCGAATATTATTTGCAGCCGTTATTTGCCCGGTAATAATATGAAAATTGGCCTCTAGCCGAGTCCCCGACATGCCTACTGGCGTTCCAATGGCTAATTCATTGTCTACATAAAAACTTTGTGGAATCACGGCTATTATTTCGTGACCCGGTTCTAATGGCACTCTTTTCATATCCTTTATAAGTGCCTTTATATCGCTTTCGTCAATCTCATCATCGGTGTTGCTCCGTAATCGAATGCAACGACTTTGAGAACTCTTTATATGCTGCCCTGCAATACCTACATATACTTCGGCAATTTTTATTTCTACTTCATTTTTTAAATTCTTGCGTATATCTTCCTCTGCTTTTTTTACCGCTTCAACAATCGAGTTGGTCGTCTGCAAAATATTCGTAACCACTCCTCGTTGTACTCCATTGCTATCGGCTTTCCCCATACCCAATATTTCTACTTTTCCGGCCTCATTCTTACGCGCTACAAGGGCGCATATTTTTGTGGTGCCAATATCTAATCCTACTATTATTCTCGATTGTTCCATGGGTGTTATACGTATTAATTTTTTATAATTTAATCTAAATGTATCGGTCCGTTATGATAAGGTTTTTTTAAATTCTTATCTTGCTTCGTCTTTTATTTCCTCTTTGCAATCAGCTGGTTTTTAAAACTCAAATCAATGCTACTATATTTTTCCCAACCTGTTTTTGGCAACACCTCCGTGTAAAACGTGTATAGCTTGTTAAACTTGCTTTCAATGTCATTGCTATCACCAAAAATTATTTTCAAGTCGCCTAGTTTTGATACTAATACTATAACACTATCGGATGTTACAAAAATCTGCTCAATGGTGCTAACCCAGAAGCTACTCTTATGCACATATTGTGCAATACAGGCGCACGTTTTAAGGGTATTTGAATTTATTGTGTCAGATTTAGTACACTTCTCGTTGATATTTCCACTACATACTAAAACACGAGCCGTATAGTTTTCACTTACGGGCATTTTAAAATTTTCCTCATCGATATAAAAACTTTCACCAGCATTATTGATCACTCGAGCCATTGCATTTCTTTGCCAAATGGAAATGAATAGGGTTCCACTGATATCCGTATAAACTTCTGCATTTTTTATATGTGAATTTCTTTTCAATTCTAACTCCAGCTCATCTACCGCTATAGACGAGATTTTAGATCCGATGATTTGATCCGCGTGGATACACTCCAGTACGAATGGGGTATCAATAAAATGATTGTTTTCACTGTTTTTTATCTGAATTTTAATGGCACTGCAGATTTCATTTTTCTTATGCTTGCCAATCATTAAGAAAAGAAGTATAACACCTGCAATAAGCAAGCACCACATCACCATTAAAAGTAGTTTTCTAAATCGCATTTTTTTGGGTCATCGATGATTGTTCTCCTACTTGAAGCACTTCAGGATGAAGTACGACATTAAATTTTTCGAACACCGTTTGGATAATAAAACGAACGAGTTCCATAAACTCTTTAGCCGTTGCCCCTCCATTATTGACAATGAAATTAGCATGTTTCGGCGACACCTGCACGTTACCATGCACATAGCCTTTTAATCCGGCATCTTCAATAAGTTTGCCAGCATATTGTGGTAAGGGGTTTTTGAAAACACTTCCTGTGTTGGGTTTGTCGAGGGGCTGTGCAACTTTACGTTTTTCCAATAATTCTTTTCTTTTCAATGCAACAACTTCCACATCCATCGCTTTTGTTAATGCGAATGTAGTTTCTAAAATTACATCCTGTTCAAATTCAGTATGTCGATATCCAAAGTTCAAATCACGTTTCTGTTTTACTTGCACGATTCCATTTCGTATGAATTTTACTTGGTGTATGCAATCAAATATTTCTGTTCCGTAGGCGCCTGCATTCATACGTGTTGCACCTCCAATGGTAGCCGGTACTCCAGCAATTGCTTCAAGCCCTTCGTATCCTTGTTTTAAGCTTTCTAAAACAAACTTGGGTAAGGAGTAGGAGGCACTCACGGTAAATATATTTTCATTTTGTGAGTAGTAGGCTTCTCCATCGCCAACGGCAATTACAATGCCTCGAATTCCATCATCACCGACTAATAAATTGCTTCCGTTCCCTAAAACGAAATAAGGGATATGGTGTTCTATAGCGAATTGAACCGTAGCAATAATATCTTCTGTGTTTTTAGGCTTCACAAATACATCGGCCGTTCCTCCAATTTTTAGCCAAGTATGTTTTAGCATGGGTTCGTTTATTAAGGTAACCCCTTCAATCTTGGTCTGTAAATCTGCTGCAAATAGGGAGGCGTTTTTCCTTAAAAGCATCTTCTTAATGGGTTGAACGAGGGTGTCAATATCACCGGCACCTAAAGTGGCAAATACCTCCGGATTGCTTTTTTCCACCTGTGCGCATAATTCATTTTTTGAGCACAAGGTTTTTTTTGTCGTTATTTTATCAAATATAATTTTTGAGCTTATTCCGGCTATCGGTAACTCACGCGCTGGATAAATATCTAAAAGAAAGACCTCGTCAAGCAAACTTAAACTTCGAGCAAAGCCATCAACGAAATCGCGGGTTCGTGTAAATAAATGAGGCTGAAACGCTGCGGTAATTTTTTTGGTTGGATACATGGCTTTTACAGAGCTGATAAAGGCATATAGCTCTTCAGGATGATGCGCGTAGTCATCGATGAATATTATTTCGGGATGATTAATGAGGTTCTCGAAACGACGGCGTACGCCTTTAAACGTTTTTAGTCCTGTTCGTATTTCACGTTCTGTTAAACCAACTTCCAGCACCACACTGATAGCCGCAATGGCATTTTCTACATTATGAGAGCCCGGAATGCCCGACTGAAGGCGGTTAAATCGAATGTTGAGCGCGGTATTAACGTAATCAAAATAATAAACCCCTTCTTGTATGGATACGTTCTCTGCATATATTGGTGCCTCCTTATTGCTTAATGAAAAGGAGAAGCTGTCGATGCCTCCTCGTTGGAGTGGCAAATCTTTCTTATGAAATAATTTCCCTCCGGGTCGTAAGGTTTTTACAAAATCATTAAAACCTTTTTTAAATTCATCCTCACTGCCATAAATATCGAGATGGTCAGCATCCATGCTGTTGATGATGCTGAACGTGGGCGAGAGTTTCAAAAATGAACGATCATATTCATCGGCTTCAACCACACAAATAGCTTCTGATTGGTTGTTGAAAGGAAGCAGTAAGTTGGTGTTGTAATTCGATGGAATACCCCCAAGAAAGGCCAAACAGTTTTTCCCAGAATGATAAATTAAATGAGCAATCAAGCTTGAGGTCGTTGTTTTCCCATGCGTGCCTGCAACAGCGATGGTCGTATACTTTCGACTAATCATGCCCAGAATTTCGGCCCGCTTCATAATGGTGAATTGATGTATTTTCAATGCATCCCATTCGGCAAAACCATGAGGTATCGCGGGGGTTATTATTACTAAGCTATCGGTGGTCTTTAGATCATGAGCTTTAATTATGGTTTCGCCACCATCAACGTAATGTATTTTTATTCCTTCATTTTCTAGTTTTTCGGTGAGTTCTGTACTCGTCTTATCATAACCACTAACGTCCATCCCCAAATGGTTGAAATAGCGAGCCAAAGCCGACATGCCAATGCCACCGATACCTAGAAAATAAACCTTTTTATACGCTGAAAACGACATTGTTATTTTATTGCTAATTTTAAAATTTCATCTACTATTTTTTCTGCTGAGTCCATAGTCGCCATTTTTGAAATGTTCTTTTTTAGTTCAATACGCATTTTTTCATTCTGCAGTAAAGCCACGGCTTCAGTAACTAGTTTAAAAGGCGCGTCCTTATCTGAAATTAATACGGCTGCATTTTTAGCTACTAATGCGTTGGCGTTTTTCGTTTGGTGGTCTTCCGCTACATTTGGTGATGGCACCAGAATACAGGCCTTGTTGGCACACTGCATTTCACTTATCGAGAGGGCACCTGCTCTCGATATTACCAAATCGGCAACGGCATAAGCTAAATCCATCTCCTTAATAAATCCATGAACTTTTATCGATTCACTCGCATACCCTTTGTAATTCTCAAAATAGTAAGAGCCCGTTTGCCATATTACATTGATTTTCGCTTCCCTAAGTTTTTCTATTCCCGCGGCTATACTTTTGTTTATTGTTCCTGAGCCCAAACTGCCACCTAAAATGAGGAGTGTTATTTTCTCATCATCTATTTTGAAAAGTTTGAAAGCCTGATTTTTCTTACTGTAGATATTAATGATGTCTTTTCGAATAGGATTCCCGGTAAAAACAATTTTTTGAGCTGGGAAAAACGATTCCATTCCGTCGTAGGCGACACAAATGGTATTTACCTTTTTACCCAGTATTTTATTGGTTAATCCAGCAAATGAATTCTGCTCCTGAATCAGTGTTTTTATCCCACTTCCAGCGGCCTCATTTACGATTGATCCGCTGGCAAATCCTCCAGTACCGATGACCACATCCGGGTTAAATTGTTTAAGTATTTTTTTCGCTCTAAACTTGCTGGCTAAAACTTTGAAAGGAAATAGCAGATTGCTTAACGTAAACTTTCGTTGTAAGCCGCTTATCCAAAGGCCTTCAATTTTATAACCGTTGGAAGGTACTTTCTCCATTTCCATTTTGTCTTTCGCACCAACAAATAATATCTCAGCCGATGGATCTCGGCGTTTTATTTCATTGGCGATAGCAATGGCCGGATAGATATGGCCTCCTGTTCCTCCTCCTGATAGAATATATTTCATGGTGTGATGATTAAAAATTATTTACTCGGAATACGTATTTTTTCATTCTGTTCATCTGCCTTGGTCAGTTCTTCTTCATTCTCATCAATATTTCGGCTTACACTTAGTATGCACCCAAAAGCGAAACAGGTAAACCATAAACTAGTACCCCCCATACTTACCAATGGCAAGGGTAATCCGGTTACCGGGAAAATGTTTACGGCCACCGCCATATTTATAAAGGCCTGGATAACCAAACTAAAGCTTAATCCAATAGCAAGTAAGGCGCCAAATGCGCGCGGACTTTTCATTCCTATTTTTATCGTACGATACAGTAAAAACAGGTATAATGCAATTACGATGAAAGCGCCGATTAAACCGTACTCCTCAATAATGGTAGCATATACGAAGTCGGCATATGGGTTGGGTAAGAAGTTTCTTTGGGTGCTTCGGCCCGGCCCCTTACCAAAAATCCCTCCAGTAGCAATGGCAATTTTAGCTTGGTCATTTTGATAGGATGCGGTTTTGTCGTCACTCGAGTTGTCGGCAAATTTATTTTCTAAACGTGATTTCCAAGTTGCTACACGTCCCATTTTTCTTACCATGTCGTTGGGTAAGTTTTTTACAATGAAGATGGATGCCGTTAATAAGATGATGCCACATAGTATGAGTAAAAAGATATATTTCAGATTGATTCTACCGATAAACATGATGATGACAGAAGTCATGAATAATACAGCGGATGTGGAGAGGTTAGCAGGAAAGATTAACAGACAGATGACAATCACTGAAATCAAAATGGGAACAAACGCTTTTTTGAACTCTTTTATCTCTTCTTGTTTCTTCGAAAGTTGTCGGGCCAAAAACATAATCAAGGCGATTTTTGCCAGATCGGAAGTTTGGAAAGAGGTATTAATAATGGGTAACGTGATCCACCGCTTGGCATCATTTACATCGCTTCCGAATATTAAGGTATAGAGCAGAAGCGGTATGGATGCGAGCCATAAAATTTGAGCTAGTCGAGAGTAGTAGCGATAATCTACTAAATGGCAGAAGTAAATAATCAAGAATCCCACAAAAACAAAGAGTAATTGTTTAAATAGGTAGAACTCGGTGTGCCCACCTTTTTTCTGATAGGCTAAGGTACCTGTTGCACTGTAAATAACGGCCATACTAAAAAGCGACAGCAAAATCACAACCATCCAAATGGCAAAGTCGCCTTTGGTGAGCTGAGTGATACGCTTTATTGCGGCAGTGATGTTCATTTTATTGGGTGTACTTCGTATGTTGAAATGGGTTTCATAAAAACACGAGAACGCAAATTATTCAACCGTTTTTTTTAGAATAATATGGATTATAAATCTCTTACCGCTTTTTTAAATTGCCTACCGCGATCTTCGTAATTCTCAAATAAATCGAAACTGGCACAAGCCGGCGAAAGCAATACTTTATCTCCTTTTGTTGCAAATCGGTAAGCTACCTGTACGGCTTCTTTAGCCGAGGTCGTATTGATTATCATGTCAACATCATTCATAAAGGCTTCATGTATTTTTCGATTATCTTTTCCAAGGCAAACAATAAACTTTACCTTTTCGCGTACCAAGGGTTTAAGTAAGCTGTAGTCGTTGCCCTTGTCTTGCCCGCCAGCAATCCAAATAAGAGGCGCATCAGCACATTCTAAGGCATACCAGGCACTGTTTACATTGGTTGCTTTAGAGTCGTTTATAAATTCAATACTTCCTACTTTTGCCACAAATTCTAATCGGTGTTCTACGTTTTCGAAATCTTGTAAACTTTCGCGGATGGTTTCTTTGCGTAAGTTATAAAGTTGTCCTACAATAGCCGCAGCCATTGAATTGTAAGTGTTGTGTTGCCCTACTAAAGCAAGTTCGTTGATGTACATATTGAATTCTTGATTATTTATTTTTATATTGATTTGATTGTTTTCTTTATAGGCGCCTTCTTCAACGATTTGTTGGATGCTGAAGGGTATTTTTTTAGCTTTAATTGAAATACTGTTCAGATGTTTCATTGTCAAAGCGTCGTCTGCACAGTATATGAACACGTCATTCTCCGTTTGGTTTTGTATGATTCTAAATTTGGATGCGATATAGTTTTCTAGTTGGTACTCGTATCGGTCCAAATGATCCGGAGTTATATTGCATAAGATGGCGATGTCAGTCTTAAATTCAAACATACCATCGAGTTGAAAACTGCTTAATTCTAATACATAGTATTCAAAGTTTTCTTGGGCTACCTGTCGGGCAAAACTTACGCCTACATTACCTCCTAGCCCTACATTAAATCCTGCTTTTTTAAGCATGTGATAGATGAGTAGCGTAGTAGTGGTTTTTCCATTCGTGCCGGTGACGCCTATTTTTTTTGCATCGGTATATCTTCCTGCAAATTCTATTTCATTGATGACAGGAATATTTTTCGCTTTTATTTTTTTAATGAGGGCTAGCGTATCAGGGATCCCCGGACTTTTTATCACCTCGTCAGCAGTCATGATTTTTGCTTCTGAATGCTGCCCCATCTCAAATTCGATCTGGTGGTTTTGTAGTTCTGTTTTGTACTTTTCCTTAATCTCACCGGAATCGCTTAAGAACACATCGAACCCTTTTTGCTTAGCCAAAAGTGCAGCACCAGTGCCACTTTCACCAGCCCCAAGAATTACCATGCGTTTCGGATTATTCATGTCTATTTTAATTATTTCTTAGCGGTTAGGTATGGTTGAAATTTCTGTTTATCTTAACTTTAAGGTTATAAAACACACAATCGCCAAGAAAATTCCGATGATCCAGAAGCGAGTCACTATTTTGCTTTCATGATATCCGCTTTTTTGATAATGATGGTGTAATGGCGACATCTTAAACAGTCGATTCTCTCGCGCATAGTCAATGCCATACTTGCGTTTTCGGTATTTAAATACTCCAACTTGCAACATCACCGACAAATTCTCTACTAAGAAAATTCCACATAGAACCGGAATTAGCAGTTCTTTCCTTACCATGATAGCGAATGCCGCTATGATGCCACCTAATGGTAGGCTTCCCGTATCGCCCATAAAAATTTGAGCCGGGAAGGAGTTATACCATAGGAAGCCAACCGTAGCTCCTACAAATGCGCCTGCGAAAATTAGCAGCTCCCCGGAGTTGGGGATATACATGATATTTAAGTACTCACTAAAAACTTTATTGCCCGATACATAAGCGAAGATTCCAAGAACAACACCAATAATTGCAGAAGTGCCGGTGGCCAATCCATCAATACCATCGGTAATATTGGCTCCATTAGACACCGCTGTAATAATGAAAATTACGATGGGAATAAATATTAGCCATGCCAGTGAGCTGCAATCATTGCAAAACCAGGAGATGAGCTTTTCATAATTAAATTCATGCGTTTTAACGAATGGTATGGTCGTTTTAATGGAATGTTGCGTTCTTACAAAATAGGTATTCCCGTTTATTATTTCCCGTTTCAAAACGGTGGTGTCAACCTTTAATGCGATGGCTTCCTTGGGAGATATGAATTGTCCGGTAACCACATTTTTATTATAGTATAAGGTAGCTCCTACTACGATACCTAATATCACTTGCCCCAGAATTTTAAACTTACCCGCTAAGCCCTGCTTATCATTTTTAAATACTTTGATATAGTCATCCAAAAATCCAATTAGTCCTAGCCATACAGTGCATACGAGCATCAGGATGATGTAAACATTGGTGAATTTTGCAAAAAGAATAGTGGGAATGACGATTGCAGAAAGGATGATTAATCCACCCATCGTTGGAGTGCCAATTTTTTGTTTTTCACCCGCTAAACCCAAATCCCGGATGGTTTCTTTTACCTGCAGCCGTTGTAGCTTTAGGATTAAATTTTTCCCGAATACAATGGTGATTAGCAAGGATAAGATAACCGCCATGGACGTTCGGAAGGAAAGGTATTGAAATAACCCACTGCCGGTTAACCCATAGTGCTCTTTTAAATATTCAAACAAAAAATAAAACATACTTTTTAATGGTTAAAGTGTTGACTTGTTTTTTATCTTTATTTTTCCAATAACTCAAAACATTTTATTACCTCTTCTTTATCATCGAAATGGAACTTTGTTCCATTGACATCCTGATAGGATTCATGTCCCTTTCCTGCAATGAGGATTATATCTCCTTTTTTAGCCGACATAACGGCCGATTTTATAGCTGCTTTTCGGTCGGTTATCCGTAAAATCTTTTTAAAATACTCTCCGGGAACGCCGGCTTCCATCTCATCTAAAATTGTTTCCGGGTTTTCAGTCCGCGGGTTATCACTCGTAAAGATGATGTGGTCGCTTAATTCGCATGCCACCTGCGCCATAATCGGGCGTTTTGTTTTGTCGCGCTCACCGCCACATCCTATTACCGTGACTAAATTTTCATTTCGGGTTCTTATTTTATTTATCGTTGATAACACATTTTTTAAGGCATCAGGCGTATGAGCGTAATCCACAATAGCGATTATTTTTGTTGCCGACTGGAAATATTCAAAACGCCCGCTTACTGATTTAAGTGCAGACAGCGCAGGAAGTAATATTGTTTTTTCTTTGCCAAGTAAAAAGGCAGTTGCGTAAACCAAACCAACATTATAGGCGTTAAATTCTCCGGTAAGTTGTAGCCAAAGCTCTTTGCCGTCGACACTTAACAGCATCCCGTTAAAATCCTGTTCTATAATTTTCACTCTGAAGTCAGCCATATTATTCATACTAAATGAATAGCACGACGCTTTTGTGTTTTGCAACATGAAGCTCCCGTTTTTATCGTCTTTATTCACGATGGCAAAAGCCGATTCATCCAAAGAATCAAAAAACTTTTTCTTTGCATCGCGGTAAGCTGCAAACGTTTTATGATAGTCTAGATGATCGTGCGATAGATTAGTAAATAGGGCTCCGGTAAAATGCAGGCCTGCTATTCTGTTTTGATGTATGGCATGGCTGCTGCATTCCATAAAAACATATTCACATCCGGCGGTTACCATTTTTGATAGCATTTCATTTAAGGCGATGGCATCGGGTGTGGTGTGGGTAGCAGGAAGTACTTGGTCGATAATTTTATTTTCAACAGTAGAAATCAATCCGGATGAATAACCCATTAAGGAAAATAACTGATATAAAAGCGTGGCAACGGTGGTCTTACCATTCGTACCGGTTACCCCCACTAGTTTTATTTGGGATGATGGATTTCCATAAAACGTTGTGGCAAGCAAGCCTAAACTCAGGGAAGCATTTTCTACTTTCACATAGGTTATCGTCGGTTCCATAACAGCGGGTAAGTTCTCACATACGATCACCGTTGCACCATGGCGTGTAGCATCATCGATAAAATTATGCCCGTCGGTCGTTGTTCCCTTTATAGCAATAAACAAAGTGTGATTTTCTGCTTTCCTTGAGTCAATACACACCGATGCAATGGCACGATTTGTTTCGCCAATTATTTGTATGGTATCAATGGAATGAAGTAGAATATCTAAGGGTTGCATTTTGTTTATTGAAGTTCTAACGCGATAACTGAATCTTTACTAATTATAGTGCCTGCACTCAGGCTTTGTATTACCACTCTGCCGAAACCATTTAATGTTACGCGCATCCCCAAATTTTCTAAAACATAAAGAGCATCCTTTGCGCTCATGTCTAGTACATTAGGAACCTTATTTTGATACACCCTTACTTCTGCGATAGAATAAGATGTATCGATGTTTTGTAAGCGTATAAAATCGCACGCTTCGTCGGCATCTTGATAGAAATAATTTAATCCTAGGGTGCTGCTTATCGATTTAAAGTCGTAGAGTGAGCCTGCTTTTATGGATGGAATTTTTGGTGTAGCAGCTAGCGTATCTATCGTTGTTTCTTGCATGTCGGTGTTCAATGCATATACCTTATCGGCAATTTCTTTAAATACTGGGCCTGCCACGAGTGCGCCATAATACGTTCCACCCGTAGGATTATTGATGACCACCATGCAGGTATATTTGGGTTTGTTGGCCGGAAAAAATCCAACAAAGGAAGCTTGATATACTTTTTTTGTATAGCCTAAATTTCGGTCTGCTACTTGAGCTGTTCCCGTTTTTCCGGCTATTGAATAGTGAGGGTTCTTTAACGTTTTCCCAGTACCATTTTCAACAACACCCAATAACATAGCGATAAGTTTTTTTAGTGTTTCGTCACTACAAATTTTTTCGTTGAGTACCATAGGATGAATCACTTCTGTGGTTTTTCCTCCCAGTTTTATTTCTTTTACAAATAAGGGTTTTACCATTTTTCCGTTATTGGCAACGGCATTATATAATGTTATTATTTGCATCGGCGATACATTTATTTCATAACCGATACTAAGCCATGGGAGTGAAGTGCTATACCAAATTTTTTTGTCGGCAGGTGTTTTTACTAATGGCGTTGCCTCCCCATTAAGTTGCAATCCTAGTTTTTTGTTTAGTCCTAGTTTTATGAGGTGGTCCGTAAACTGTGTCGGGTTTTTTGAATATGCTTTGGTAACAAATTTCGAAATGGCAACATTGCTCGATTTTTCAAAAGCACGCTGTAAGGTAAGAGTGCCATAACCACCGGCTTCTGAATCTTTCATTACCCGGTCGCTATATTTTTTTTCACCACCCTCCGTACTGGTACTGTCGGTTACATCGGCTAAGCCATCTTCCAGTAAGTTCATCACCGCAATGAGTTTGAATGTCGACCCAGGTTCTGTGTTGTCTCCAATGGCGTAATTAAAATCTTCAACAAACTCACCACTACTTCTTCTTTTAAGGTTTGCAATAGCTTTTATTTCACCGGTTGCCACCTCCATTAAAATGGCACATCCATGATCTGCTTTATTGTTTTCCAGAGAAGTCATTAGGGCATGCTCTGCAACATCCTGTAAGTTTACATCGAGGGTACTAATAATGTCTTTTCCATTCTCTGGTTCAATTTCATTTTCGTCATTAAGAGGCATCCATACCCCACCCGATATTTTTCTCATCAGGCGTTGCCCATTGACACCACTGAGTACCACGTCGAATGCCCCCTCTAAACCTACTTTGGTTTCATCTTCATTTTTGTAGCCAATCGTGCGTAGGGCTAGACGTTTGAAGGGCATCATACGCATGCTTTCTTGTTCCACCATAAAGCCTCCTTTATATTTGCCCAATGAGAAGATGGGAAAGGTTTTCAGCTGTTTAACATAGTTATAATCGATTTTGTTTTTAAAGAGAAAGTAGCGTTCATTATGTTTTCTCGCAGTAACTAACATCGATTTATATTCATCTGCCGTTTTGTCTTTAAAAAGGGTAGAAAGCTTTGTACATAGTACATCAATACTGTCTCTGAAAATCTTTTCTGTTATTCCTTCCGCTTTTAAGTCTAAACGGATATCATAAATGGGTATCGAGGTGGCTAATAAATTTCCGTTGCAATCCAAAATATTACCTCTCGTGGCTAGAATGTTTTTATAGATCACAAGGCTGTCGGCTTTACTTCTCCAGCTCACCCCCTCAATGATTTGAATTTTGAAGGCGTAAAACATAATCGCGAAAGCAAAAAAGCAAAGCAAGCCAAAGGTTAGCCACACTCTCCAGAAAATATCTTGCTTTACATTCATTTTTTATTTACTACTTTAGTTTCTTCTAATGTTAGTTTAAACGCAGGTTCTCTTAATTCCTTTAATCCATTTAATTCAAGTCTTTTTGCAATGTCGGTTTGCATGCTTTCTTTCATTAACTCGGCTTTGGTACTTAAATATTCACTACGTAATTCTTTGATTTCACGGGTCAACTTTTCGGTGTTTCGTACGGTGCGTTCTGCCTCTTGTTGCAGGCTTATGTACACCACCACCATAACGAAGATGAATAAGGTGAAGGGCAACCATTTTGCAGCATCTTCTCGTTTAAAGAAGAGGCTATTCTCCTTTGTTTTTTTATTGTTTTTTTCCTTCGATGGAGTCGTATTTTCATTCACCATGGGTTGAATCGATTCCTCCTCTTTTAATTTTATTTCGTTCATATTTTTTCACCGATCCTTAATTTAGCGCTCCTGCTTCTGCTATTTACCTGTTGTTCTTCTGTACTCGCTTCAATCGGTTTTTTGTTGATAGGCTTCATAACAGCCACTTTATTTCCAAAAAAATCTTTCTCCGTATCACCACTAAAATTTCCTTTTTGGATGAAGTTTTTCACCAGTCGGTCTTCTAAACTATGATAGCTCATCACCACGAGGCGACCCTGAGGTGCAAGTGCACTTGCTGTTTGGGTTAGAAATTTTTGAAGAACATGCAATTCCCTGTTCACCTCAATTCGTAAGGCCTGAAATACTTGAGCTAAATATTGATTTTCCTTCCACTTGGGTACACAAGGATTGATGAGGGCTTTCAGTTGAAATACAGTATTTATGGAATCTTCTGAACGATTTGAAACAATGGTGCGTGACAAATTGTAGGCATTATCAATTTCTCCGTAAATTCTAAATATTCGGGTAAGTGCCTCTTCGGTGTAAGTGCTGATAATACGTTTTGCGGTTAACGATTGGCTGGCATCCATTCTCATATCTAAGGCCGCATCAAACCTAAAACTAAAACCACGGGTTGCTGTATCAAACTGATGCGATGACACACCTAAATCGGCTAATATCCCATCAACGGGCAATAAATTCAGATAACGGAGATGGTTATTCATGAATTCGAAATTTTGATTTATGAAAATCAAGCGGTCATCGGGTACGATGTTTTTTAAAGCGTCCTCATCTTGGTCGAAAGCAATAAGCTTGCCTTTAGGCCCTAAGTGTTTTATGATTTCTCTTGCATGCCCCCCACCCCCATACGTAACATCCACATAAATACCGTCATGCTTAATATTAAGCGCCTCAATGCATTCATTTAGCATAACCGGTTTATGGTATTCTGTCATCTTTCTATTCTTTTGTTTTTTTATATCTCTAATTTAGTTGCCGATCGACTTGGAAAGCACAACCGCTCAAATCGAAATCCCCTTCATCACCTTTTCGGCAAGCTCACTATATTGTTCTGGATTTTTATTCATCTCCAGTTCGTAATTTGCTTTATCCCACAATTCTATTTTCGAGGAATTGGTAACAAAAACGACATCACTTTTAAGTCCGCCGTATTCCTGTAGGTTTTTGGGGATCAAGATCCTACCACTTGAATCGGCACTCAGAATATTGGCCCCTCTGTTAAACAATCTCAAAAAGTCTCTGTTCTCTTTTACGAAGGAGTTTAATTTATTAAGTTCGGAAGTAATTCGTGTCCATTCGTCTTTGGTGTATAAAACAAGGCATTTTTCAAAACCACAGTTTACTACTAGTTGTTGCTTGCTGTCATCAGGCAACTGCAAAACGAGCGCTTTGGGCAGCATTATGCGACCTTTAGCATCCATTGTACAATTATATTCTCCGATGAAGTGAACCATTTTGTGTTTCTTTTATTAATTAAAAATCAAATGTATGGAATGTTTTACCACAAATTACCACTTTATCCCACAATTGTTGATAAAAGGCACTTATCCACATGTTTTTGTTGATATGTAGGAGTGGTTTATCGAAACATTAAAAATAATACGGGATTAGAATGAATTCTCTGTAAAATAGTGAGGTATAATCACCTACGAATGGAGCAGTGACGGGTGAAACAGGATGGCTCAACTATTCTTTGCCATGAGAACATCATCCATCGAATTAGGCAACGAAGAAAAAAATGAAAACATAAACTAGAACCCCAACGGTCGTTTTCCGAAATGCGCTATGTTCTTTAAGTAGGCATCGTCATCGCTATGACGGTAAAAGTTGCGATACATTTTCTGCGTGATCTTATTCTCAAACCACCCTCCGGTGTTTAGCCAAACACAGGTAAAGAAACTAAAAAAAAGAAGGATAAAGTAGGCTCGTATTCTGGTTTTGTTCGTATGCGATAAATAATTTGCAAACCGAACGATATACATTACCATAACGATAAATAAGGGCTGGTAAATGCGTGCCATATCAACGCCACGGAGTTGCCAGTGATGAGCATAGGTTGGCGCAAGATTTAAAAACAACCATAACCAAAGCATCCCAAGCAATAGGGAGGTTTCAATTTTATTAAGTTTGAAACGATAAGCAATCTGGGCAACGGAAAAGATAACAAGGAACAAGCTAGGCAACACGATAAATCCGGTGTCGAGTATGTTTTGCACAAAAATTTGGGGTAATTCCTTTAGATGTTGAATGAAATCAGGTAGGGTAAACTGGGTGAGCCATGCGTTCAAAATGACGAGGTAGAGGTCCTTATTCTCATTATGCGCTAAAGCTCCATACGATTGCAACGCCAGTTCTACCAAAACCTGAGGCAGGAAAATAAACAGTGCTGATAAAAAAGCCCATAACCACTTTCTTTTCGAACAATAATAAAAGAAAACGGCAGGTAAAAAGAGGATAAATAAATCATAACCGGTGAAGAGAATGCCTAAAAGTATCCACCATAGGATGGCTTGTTTTAGATTCTCGGTATTTTCAAGGTTATACATGATGATATAGACCAAAACACTAATGGGGAAAATGGTATTCTGTGCAAACGGAGAGCCAATCCAATACATGATGCCGGTATAGCAACTGCAAAGTAGCATCCCTGCATAAGCAGCCGGAACACCATATTTTTTTCTAATAAAGCGGATGAAATAAAGGAAGGCGAAAAGTACGATTAGGAAAGACGTTATTTCGCCCCCCCAATAAAATCCGAAAACAAAAAAGATTGGATATCCTACTACGTAAAGCCCCACTCTGCGTAGGGTATAGCTGTGCTTCCATTCTTCTTTTGGCGTAACCCCTCGAATCATTTTGTAATTCATATAATAATGAAGGTCATCGTAATTGGTAATATAACCCTGCATCGAATGTGGGTTGGTAAGGGTAGCGGCATATACCGACATATTGCCGCTATTGAGCCACATTTGTAATACTAAAATTAAGGTGCTTAAACTTAGTAATAGGTTATATCTAGTAAATAGGCTCATGTATCAAAGGGTCGGTGGTTTTGCCTCGTACTAATCGAGCGGTGTAAATTCTTTCTGTAAATCGTGTGGTTCGTTAAGCATTTTCGTTGTTTTTGGCGTAGCAAAGGTTGTCAGAGAATTATCATTGATTCGATATTTTTCCAGCCCTATTTCTTCAAATTCTTTTAAAACATTTACGTTGACATTGATTCGATACTTTCTAGAAAGCAACTCCACGTTAAGGTTATCTTCCGGCTGATTTAATATTATTTTGAAATTACATTTACCAGGATTGCTTTTTGCAATATTTTCTATTTTGTTAATTAAAGATTCGTTTATCTGTGAAGCGGATACTTGCAACAAGAATTGCTTCATCATTTTGTCATTTACATCACCCAAATGTTCCACCGACGTAATATTAAACATAAATTCTTTCTCGTTATCAAAGCGCAAGGTAGTTCGCCCCTTGATTAGTAAGAAATTATTGGGCTTAAAGCGGGCTCCGAAACTTTCAAAGTCTTTATTAAACAATGAAATTTCAAGCATATTATCGTAGTCTTCAATGACAGTTTTCAACCAAGGTTTATTTTTTGTTTTAGTCATTCGGTTTTCCGCACTGGTTACGATACCGGCGAAAATGAATTCTTCATGTTTTAATCCCTCTATTGCTTTTTTTATATTGGTTATATTTCCTTTGGTAAAATGTTTTATTTCAAACTTGAAGTCATCGAGGGGATGACCACTGATATACATGCCCACCACCTCTCGTTCTTTTTTTAGTTCTTCTAATCGAAGCCAAGGCTCACATTTGGGTAAGGTTGGCTCTGCGAGGGAAGGCGTATCACTACTTCCTCCAAACAAACTAGCTTGATTACTATTTTCATTTTCTTGTTTGTTGGCACCGTAGCGTAATGCCTTTTCAATGCTATTTTGTTCCCGTTCAGAATTTTCCGGAAAGAAATACTGCCGTCGATGCGTATTTGGAATGCTGTCAAAGGCTCCTGCCATAACCAGCGGCTCGAGTACCCTTTTATTGATGCTCTTTAGATTTACCCTTGAGGTAAGATCAAAAATACTCTTATAAATTCCATTGTTTTTTCTCTCATCAATGATCGCATGAGAAGGGTTTTCTCCAACACTTTTTACACCTCCTAACCCAAAACGTATCTGCCCTTTTTTATTTACGGTAAACAACAAATCCGATTCATTGATGTCGGGACCCAATACCTGGATATTCATTCGCTTACATTCTTCCATAAAAAAGGCCACCTTCTCAATATTGTTTTTATTATGGGTTAAAACAGCACTCATAAATTCACTGGGGTAATGTGCCTTTAGGTAAGCTGTTTGAAAAGATACAACACTATATGCAGTGGCATGCGATTTATTAAAGGCATAGCTGGCGAATTTTTCCCAAACAGTCCATATCTTTTCTAGTGTGGCCGTCGGATGCCCTTTAGCTGAAGCTTGTGCAATAAATTTTTCTTTTTTTTGATCAAGGGTATTAATATCTTTTTTCCCCATCGCCTTTCTTAGTATATCGGCTTCTCCTTTCGTAAAGTCGGCAAGTAAAACACTTAATAACATGACTTGTTCCTGATATACGGTGATGCCATAGGTATCTTTAAGTTGTTCCTCCATCTCGGGCAAGTCGTAGGTAACTTCTTGATGGCCGTGTTTCCTGTTAATAAAGTCCGGAATATTTTTAATTGGCCCCGGCCGATAGAGGGCATTCATCGCAATTAAATCCTCAAAACGATCGGGTTTTAGATCACGTAAATACTTCTGCATCCCATCACTTTCAAACTGAAATATTCCTACCGTATCGCCACGCTGATAAAGCTGAAGTGTTTTTAAGTCATCTAATGGGATCTCATCGAGATTAATTTTTATCCCATAATTATTTTCTATAAGCGCCAAGGCCGTTTTTAAAATGGATAAGGTTCGTAATCCTAAAAAATCCATTTTTATAACACCTGCATT
>CANNQU010000004.1 GCA_947507965.1 Bacteroidota bacterium | reverse complement strand
TTCATCTCACGAAGAAAAAAGGGAAGTACCAATACACTAGAAGCAATATTGATGAGAAAAATAAATGTAACCCCTGAAGCCATGCTTTTTATTTCGGTAGCCCACTCGAACCCTTTGCTGCTTAATAGAGGTACCGCTAAAATAAAAAATAAATTTAGCCCTATATTCATGCCGATGCCGACAAGTTTTATAGCTGCAAAGCGCATTGGTTTATTGCTTTGTCTGAGCCAGGCAAAAGGTATTTGCGTAATGGCGTCCGCGGCCAGTATCGCGATGAAATAATAGAAATAATTTTGATGATTCGTATTATAAGAAAATTCAGCTAATGCCGGAGTGAGAAAAATGAATACGACACTCAATACAAGCGAAGAAATAATAATTGCAATCCAGGCGGTACTAAAAACGTTCTCTTTATTCTCTTCCTTCTGCACAAATCGAAAAAATGCCGTTTCCATTCCATACATAAAAACCACTGCTAAAAAACTTGCATAAGCATAAAACTCACTCACCGAACCATACTCCACGGGGTCGAGCATACGAGTGTAAAGTGGAACCAACAGATAATTTAATAGCCTACCAATGATGGTGCTTAAACCATATATAGCAGTATGGCTGGCTAACTTTTTAATATTCGACATGGGTCTGTTGGATTCCTTTAGAACGATTACGGTTTGACTTCCTGCAAAGATACAATCGTTATTGTTTCGAGAGGATAAACATTTATTTCCGATGGCAACCAACCACTGATCATAGCCTACTACCTTGTTCTCAAAAAGCGCTGATTTCATAGTCGAAAAAATATATTTAGAAAATGTGATTCAAATCATAAAATCGGTTTGAAACGCCCTATTAACTTTGCTTCCAAAATTTTTTAGTTCATGAAAAACATACTTACACTAATTACAATTGCCGTTTGCTTCTCTTTTGCAGCATGCAATTCGGGTAGCGAAACACCATCAGCTGCCGCCGCAACAACCCAACCAGGTGCCGGGCAATCCGGAGTTAAGGATGATGCCTCTGCAAAAAACATTGTACAGGTTGCCTCCGGGAGTAAAGATCATACTACTTTAGTAGCTGCCGTTGTAGCTGCCGAATTAGTTGATGCCCTAAGTAATGCCGGACCTTTTACCGTTTTTGCTCCAACCAATGAAGCCTTTGCTAAATTACCTGCAGGTACCGTGGAAACCCTCCTTAAACCTGAGAATAAAGAAAAACTCCAAAACATATTAGGTTACCATACGTATGTTGGAACCTTAAAGGCTGAATACATGAATGACGGACAATCTTTCGGTCAAGTGTTTGGTGGTAATATTAAAATAACAAAGAAAGATGGAAAAATAATGATTAACGGTAAAGCTACCATCATTGCATCTATCCCTACCTCCAATGGTATGATTCATGTAATCGACGAGGTGTTATTACCAGAATAGTTAACTCAGGTAAACATTCCATTTCTTGCATACAAAAGAATAGCCGTAAGATACACTTACGGCTATTCTTTTGTATGGACTTTTAGGATTCTAGCTAAATAACTTTATTTGCATTATAGTTGCAATACTCATAGCTCTTTGCTTCACATATTCGGCTTTTTCGCCTTCAAACAAATCGTCTACCGTTTCGTTGAAAAGCTTTGTCCAACGTTGAAAATGCTCCATCTTTAGAGGGCTTTTCTGACTTAGATTTTGGTGTAACGCCATAGGGTTTCCCTCATAGATGCCACTATGAAAAATGATATTCTCCCAAAAACTATACATAATGGGTAAATGTTTCTCCCAATTTACCTTAACCACTTCCGTAAAATAGTGCCCAATTTTTTCATCCAATACAACCCGATCATAGAAACGATTAATCATTTCCTCGATGTCGTGCTTGTTACTGATATCTGCTTTCATAAAATAATTTGTTTATCCCTGTGTTACTAGGCATAAGCTGTTTTCCACCGCTTCTACCGAATGAATTACATTGATTGGGATTGGTGTGCTTTCGTATTGAGAGAGCACCTTTTCCATATCGCCTTCCCTATATATAACTTTCCCTTCAAACACGGTAAGAAGGGCTGTTAACGGAGTTTTATGTTCCTTTAAGAGCATTCCCTTTTTAAACCCGATGGCCAATACTTTAAAATGATCTCCTTTATGTAGCACTTTTGCAACCGGGTTCACCGCCGTTTCTAATTGTTGTAAAATTTCTTTTAGTATCATAAATCCTTATGTTTAAACTTAGTGAGTGAGATGAAAAATGGAACTGCAATCCATAATAAGAGTATGACAAAAGAGATTACTAAGCCTATGGTGGTTCCGAAAAATTCTTTAAAAATAGCACCCGTGTAACCCATCATGGCCGAAACATCAAGATGTAAAAGAATCAAAATCCTTGAAATGTCAATCGGACTCAATGCACTAATAACAATCATCGCTTTCTCAATTGGATAATCGGAAAATTGAAACGTTAAGAACAATACCAAACCATCAAACAAAAGCGCAAAATAAAGCCAGAGCATGATAGAAATACCTATTCCTTTGGCTTTATCGCGGGTAATAATAGCACTTAAAAAAGCAATGGCAACAAATACCACGGTAATAATACTTCCGATGGCTAACATCATAAAACCCACGTCGGATGGGGCATAGATAAGTATGGGTATGCCGGCACCAATTAAAAAACCCAGCACTAAACTTAGCGACAATCCAACAAATAAACTAAACCAAATGGTTGTTCTTTTAACCGGCTGGCTCAATAAAAGCTCGATAAACTCTGCACTATTATAAATGTAGATGGTGGCAAACAAGATGGCCACGAGGGGAACGGTTAGCAATATAACGTTTAGTAGTGTAAGTATCCCTTTGGCACTGTTGTCTTCCAGGCTAAAAGCACTCCATGCAAAAGCAGCCAATAAAACGGTATAGAGCAATACAATTTTATTTTTTAAAATATCGAGGAAGATGAATTTGATGATCCTGTTCATGCGCTCTGTTTTTTAAGAAGGTTGGCAATGGCTTTCCCTATTTTCTCTTCACCCGACTCTGTTCTTAACGTATCAATATTCTTGTGAAATATAATATTCCCTTCTTGCATAAAAATAATTTCTGTCACTAAATCATCTAACTCGCTTAGTAGATGAGAAGTAATCAGTATGAGTTTCCCTTTCTTCTTTTCAAGGATTATCTTTTCTTTCAATATTTCTGAAGCCAGTGGATCAAGCCCTGCTGTGGGTTCATCAAGAATCAGCACGTCGGGATTAAACAGAAAGGCCAGTGTTGCACTTACCTTTTGAGTAGTACCTCCACTTAGCGTGCTCATTCGCTTATCGAACAAATTTGCCAAATTAAATTGAACTAATAAATCTTCATCAAGAAAGGCATCCGACTTGCGTATGTTTTTAATCATTGAAATAACTTGCCCAATGGTCATATTATCAGGATAGCGACCTATTTGAGGCATGTAGCCTATTTTTCTACGGTACTCAAAATCATTTCTAATGCTTTTCCCTTGAAACAAAATCTCGCCTTCACTAGGCATCACCATGCCTAAAATGCTTTTTATAAGAGTGGTTTTACCACAACCGTTCGGTCCTATTAAAGCAATGCATTCTCCTCTTTTAAAAGTTAAATCAACCGCTTTCAGAACCTGGATTTTTCCGAACTGCTTTGATATTTTTTTTATTTCAATCATAAAGCAAGCGCGTGCATCAGTGGTTTATTATCAATGAAATTTTCAGGCGTTAAACTGGGTAGAATCTTTTCTGACTTATCAAGCAGCATCACCATGGTGCTTCGATAAAGCAGCATGGCAGGAGGATTTTTTTCAACGATTACGGAGAACAAACTAAGCGGATGATATGGCACATCACCAATATTGTCTTTATTTAAATCATACCCGGTGTATTTATCCCAATAATTTTCATTGAAGGTGTTTAAAACCAAACTTCCGTTGGTGCTTATATCAAAGGTGTTTCCCAAAAAATTATTGTTTTCTAAGACATTATCCATGCAACTTGCCTGAATTTTTAATCCCCAACCATTCGACTTAAAAACGTTTTTTAGAACCTGCATTCTACTTGTGCCTTCCATATAAATGCCAGAGGTATTATTAAAAAATTTGTTACCATGAATATATCCATCTGAAATTTCCTTAAGAAGTAAACCGTAGGCAGCGTCGCCCCAGTTGTCTTCAAACGAATTGTTAACCATTATTATTTTTTTTGAGAACATAACGGCTACCCCCGCACCATTACTTCGAAACAAATTGGTGAAATACGCATCATCATTGGAGAACATAAAATGCAAGCCATATCGAATATTATGATACGAAATATTTCTCCAGATTACAGAGTGGGTCACAAACTCAAAATAAATACCATCTCTATGTCCTGAAATATTGTTTCCAATGATCAATAAGCTGTCGCTTTTCCAGCAATGAATTCCATTGCCAATCTGTTGTTCTTCCGTACCAAATGCGATAATCTTATTGTTTTTTATGAGACAGTTTTTTCCGTATTGGATATATATTCCAAAAAAATTATCATACAAATAGTTGTCACAAATCGTAACATCATTACTGCCGTAAACCTTTACGCCTCCAGGATCGTCGAGTGTCGCACATCCTGAATTCTGAATCATAAATCCTTTAACCGTAACGTTGTTGGCTTTAATAGAAAGAACTTCAAATTTCTTATCACCATCTAAAACAGGCAGCCCTTCACCTATAAAAACAATCGATTTCTCGATCACAAGATTTCCCTCTTGATAAAACCCATGCTCTACAATTAAAGTATCACCATTTTCAACGGAACGAAGGGCCGGCTTTATTTTAGAATATGATTGAGCTGAACCTACCCGAATGGTTTTTGCTTCCATCAAAGAAAAAAAAACCAGTAAACATGAGAGTAGGATTACCTTCATTTTTTGCTTATTTGTATCCAGTCAATTATGGTAGTAGCAAATCGAGTTGCATACGTATTGGCCTCCTCCTTCGTTCTAAATGCTGCATAATTTCCACTCATTGGGGTTAATATTTCTTGAGAATGAAGATAAAATGCTGTTTCTGCATTAATTAATTTGTTATCCCCTAAATAGTCGTTGATATAACACGACTGATACGATGTTGCTGGATTTTCTCCTTTATAATGAACTAAGCAGCTCAAATCGTCAAACTTATAAATCCGACCTTTGGTTGTTATCAATTCACATCCAAAGCGCCCATCAGCAATCGTCATCTTGCAAAAATCACAATTGTCTTTATTCAGTTTTAGTGGTTCCGGGTTAGTGGCAGTGCACGAGAACATCAGCAATGATAACGGGAAAAGAAAAAGAATCGAAAGCGTTGCTTTTGTTTTTCTAAACTTGTCAAAAAACTTCCTCTCGAAAAGTACAGCTACCAACATCAATAAACCACTCACGATAAACAGCCATCCTCCAAGAGCCGGAATAGAGAAAGCACCAAAGTTTAAAAGTTGTTTATATCCTATTAAAGGTGGTTGGTACGACATTCCAGGAACGATAATGGCGGCTGCAGGATCGAGGTTATGACCGTAGTTATATTCCCATCTCCAGAAATCAACCATTGCCACTATTCCAAATAAAATAAAAGCAGCAAGTAAAATGTACAATCCTGTTTTCCGCCCAATAATAGCGGCAAGCAAAGAAAAAAAGGCAAATGCACCAATGATATAAGGCAATACGGTAAACTCAATAAAGTTTTCCGAATGTAAGGTTTGCATTCCTATATAATGGTTCAATCCATTGATGATATTAACATCACCACCTATTTTATTCGCATAAATAAGTAAGCCTAAACCTTCCGGATATTGGGGTGCTTGCAGGTCTATTTGCCATATAGGAACAATAATGGATACCACTAAAAGAATAGCGGCAACCCCCAACATTAACTTAGAGAGAATCGAAATTTTATTTGTGGTCATCTTGTTAAATTTTATTTACATAAAAAAGGAGCAGTAAGGGGATTACCAAACTGCTCCTCTCTGTTAATCGTTAACGATTACTCTGGTTTGTTTAAACTAAAGGTAAGAGGTACATTGCTTCCGGCAGGAGAAACACGCACATATCCTTGCATTTCCTGGTGTAATGCACTACAAAAGTCGGTACAATAAATAGGAAACATTCCTACTTTATCCGGTGTCCATTTTAACGTGCTGGTTTCACCCGGCATAATTAATAACTCGGCATTGGAAGCGCCTTTTACTGCAAAGCCATGTGGTACATCCCAATCCTGCTCTAAATTAGTAATGTGGAAGTAAACTTCATCTCCCATTTTTACTCCTTCAATATTGTCAGGAGAGAAGTGCGAACGGATAGCGGTCATATAAACATGAACTTTGTTTCCTTCACGAACCACTTTTGAGTCGGACTCACCTTTGGTTACATACGGATGCTTGTTATCCTCTATTTTAAATATTTTAACTTGTCCGTTATTACGAATCAAATCGGCCGGAGCTGCTTGTGCATAATGCGGCTCGCCAATCGTTGGGAAATCTAAAATCATTTGCATTTTATCGCCACTGATATCATATAACTGTGCGCTTTGTGCAAGTTCAGGTCCGGTTGGCAAATAACGGTCTTTGGTAATTTTATTATATGCAATTAAGTATTTTCCATACGGTGTTTTCGCATCTCCACCAGGTACACAAAGGTGACCTACTGAATAGTAAGTAGGAGCTCTATCGAGTACTTTTAAATCTTTGATATTCCATTTTACAATCTCTGAAGAAACGAACATAGAAGTATAGGCATTTCCTTTTGCATCAAACTCGGTATGCAATGGGCCTAGGCCTGGTTTTTTTACTTCACCATACAAAGCAGCTTCGTATTTTATCACCGGAATTCCTTCGTAATCGCCATCATAAGCTTTATCGGCGATCGCTTTTTGTATTTTGTCGAAACTAAATACCGGAATTAGAGCCGCCAATTTTCCACTACCAACAATATATTCACCGGTTGGGTCAACGTCGCAACCATGCGGCGATTTAGGGCAAGGAATAAAATAGCATATATCGGCAAATTCTTTAGAGTCGAGAACCGTAACTTCTGTTTTTATTTCTGAAGTGGCCGAATGGGTTATATCGCTATAGGTATTATGAGCATATCTAACGGCTTGCTTTTTCCCTTTACCTGCTTTGATGTATTCTTCCGCTTTTTTCCAATTCACCGCCATCACAAAATCTTTATCTTTTTGAGAAGCATTTACTTCTAACAAAGTATTCGCTTGCTCTGTATTATAACAGCTAAAGAAAAACCAGCCATGCGATTTCCCTTTACCTGCACGGCTAAGGTCGAAGTTTACACCTGGACACTGTATTTGAAAAGCAATATCCATTTTACCATCTTCTTTGCCAACACTAATAAACGACAGGGTACCTTTGAAATTCTTTTTATAGCTGCTAATGGCAACGTCGCCGTTTACATCATCTGGTGGAACGCTAAAACGTGTTCCGGCTACCACATATTCGGTGTTCTCGGTAATAAAAGGCGAAGAGTGGTTACCTGCACTGTTAGGCAATTCGATAATCTCTGCGGTTCTAAATGTTTTTAAATCAATACGAGCTACCCGTGGGGTATTATTGGCATTTCCAAATACCCAACGACCATCTTGTTCTCCATTGGTTTTAGAAAGTTGCACGTGATGCAAATCATCCCAAGGCACGAAACCATGAGAAGTATTTAACATCGGCTTGGTTTCCTCACTATAACCCCAACCTTTTTCAGGATCAACTGAAAATATTGGAATTACACGAAGCAAACGTCCGCTTGGTAAACCATAGACACTCATTTGGCCGCTAAAGCCTCCTGAAACGAAGTTGTAAAGTTCGTCAAACTTACCCGGTGCAACATACACTTTGGATGCTGCATCGCCGCTTACCGCATTAGCTGTATTTTTAGGTCTGCAAGAACCTAACATTACTACAAGAGCTAATGCTGATAATGAAATTAAACCGATTGACTTATTCATAGATAAAAGTATTAGTGATTAAAAAATTATTTTATTCCGTCGTTTTTGCGCATAAATTCCAGCACATTTCTCGCATCTACATCCGATAAACTTTGGTTTGGCATGCGCACCAAACATAATTCCAAGGAAGCTTGTACTGCAGGGTCTTTATCTATCATTGGATCGGGGTTAGTAATAAAATTCATGATCCATTCCGGCCTTCTTCTTTCCGTAACTGCTTTCCATCCAGGTCCTACCAGTTTTTCTCCGGTAAGTTTATGACACGAGGTACATTTTGTTCCTGCGATGGCTTCCCCGGTAGTAGCCATGGTGGCATCGAGCGTAGCTGCAACCGTAACATTTTCCTGATTGAATTTTCCTTCCCCTCTATTCGGGTCATACGAAGATGTGGATGTAGTTGCGGGGGTGGTGCTCGTACTCCCTCCACAAGCATAAAGCAAAGAGGCACCTAAAATAATAATGGCAATAGATATATTTTTCTTCATTTTAAAAAAACTTTGAATTTGGGCACAAATGTCAATTTCTTAATTCAAATCATTTATGATTGAAATCATATATGTTGAAATTTGTGTTGAAAAAGCTAGGTTTTTTTAAAGGCTTTATAGATCTGGGGTTTTCACATGGCAAGACCGTATTTCTACTTTGCGGTGTTTCCCTTATGTTTTAATACTTTTGCTTCAAGATAAAAGATAATCTCTTCTGCAATATTTTTACACTGGTCGCCCACCCTTTCTAATTTTCGTATAGCAGAAAGGATATACAGCCCTTGTTCTATTTTATCGGGGTTGAGGGTAATATAATCAATAAGAACAACATGGCAATTACTGTTAATTTCGTCTAAGAATTCGTCTCGCATAAAAATACCTCTAGCAATTTTTGTCTCTTCATTTTCAAATGCTTGTAGTACATCCTCAACTATTTTGTTGGCTTCCTCATACATTATAAGAATCCGTGTCGCCTCTAATAGTTTAGCATCAAACCGATTTTCAACAATAAGAATTAATCTCGCCAAGCCTTCCGCAATATCGCCTATTCTTTCTAGGTTGCTATTGATTTTCAATACGGCCAATACAAATCGCAAATCAACAGCGACAGGATTGAAAAGCGCAAAAATATTTTCACAATCACGATCCACTTTTAACTCCATGGCATTCACTCTTTTCTCAGTGGCCATTACTTCCCTTGCAAGATCTTTATCGAAAGTGATTAATGCATTATGTGTTTTTTTAAGTTGTAAGCCAACTAATTTCCACATTTCTATTATTTCATTTTTAAGTTGAAATAACTCCGTATCTAGGTGTGTCATAATTAAATTTATATGGTCTGATAAAAGCCCTGTTGTAGATTCGTCTTTGATACTTACTTTTAAATCACCCAAATCTTCCGGTAATATAATTTTGTGTCTTTTTGTCTTTCGGGTTCGTAAAAATTTCTTTGGTATCGCCAAATTCTATTAATTCACCCAAATAGAAAAAGGCAGTATGGTCGCTTACCCTACCCGCTTGTTGCATATTATGGGTTACAATAACGATGGTGTAATTTCTTTTCAGTTCGTAAATAAGCTCCTCTATTTTTGCGGTAGATATTGGATCGAGGGCAGAAGCTGGCTCATCCATCAAGATAATGGACGGCTCAATAGCCAATGCCCGCGCAATACAAAGTCGTTGCTGCTGTCCTCCCGAGAGTTCGAATGCTGATTTCTTTAATTTGTCTTTTACCTCATCCCATAATGCCGCTTGATGTAATGAGAATTCTACTTTTTCACTGATAAATTTAGCGTCTGTCACGCCATTCACTCTCAAGCCATAGGCAATGTTTTCAAAAATAGTTTTTGGGAATGGGTTAGGTTTCTGAAACACCATGCCTACCTTCCTCCGTAACTCAACAATATCAATCCCTTTATTATAAATCATTTCGCCATCCACCATAATATCTCCAGTGATTGAAACACCATCGATTAAATCATTCATTCGGTTAAACAGTCGCAAATAACTCGATTTTCCACAGCCTGAAGGACCTATCAATGCGGTAACGGTATGGGGCAATATAGCCATATTGATATTTTTCAACGCCTGAAATTCGTTATAAAATAAATTAACAAATCGGGTAGTAATAATTGGGGTCATAGGATAACTAATTCATCTTAACTTTTTTACTGAAATATTTTCTTAGTGCATTCGCAGCTATATTTACAATCAACACAATACCGATAAGCACCAATGCGGTTCCATACGCCATCGGCCTCGATTCCTCAATATTTGTTCCACTCGTGGAAATCACATACAGATGATAGGGTAAAGCCATTACCTGATCGGATATTCCGGTGGGTAATTTAGGTAAAAAATAGGCCGCCACCGTAAATAAAATAGGCGCCGTTTCTCCCGAAACTCTTCCGATAGAAAGGATGACACCTGTTATTATATTAGGAAAAGCCATCGGTAATACCACCCTTCTAATGGTTTGCAATTTAGTAGCGCCCAAGGCATAGCTTCCATGACGGAAAGAGTTTTCAACAGATTTTAACGCTTCCTCTGTGGTACGAATAACGACAGGTAATGTGAGCAGTCCCAGGGTAAGAGATCCGGCCAAGATGGAATCACCAAAACCAAGTGTTTTCACAAAAAGTGTCATGCCAAACAAACCAAAAACAATCGAAGGGATTCCAGCAAGATTATTGGTCATCAATTTAATAAAACGTTTAAAAAAACTTGCTTTTGTATATTCATTAATATAGATAGCCGATAAAATACCGATGGGTACGGCAAAAATCATGCTACCGGCAACGAGGCAAAGCGTTCCAATGATGGCTGGAAAAACCCCTCCTTTCGACATACCATCTTCAGGCATTGAGGTAAGAAATTCCCAACTAATAACGCTTATTCCATGGTAGGTAATGAAAGAAAGAATGAGAATAAGTATAACCACCACCAAAATGCTTAATGCTCGAAAAACCTGGAAGGCCATCCATTGTTTCAGTTCTTTTTTTCTAACGTTGCTCTTTGAAAAGTTCATCTTGCTGTTTACTAATGACTTGTTTTGTTTTTCCTTTTAGATGAAATATATTCTACCGTCAAATTTACGATGATCGTCATAATAAATAAAATACAAGCTAGTGCAAACAAGGCTTTAAAATGCAATCCTCCCTGTGGTGCTTCACCTAATTCTGCTGCAATAGTTGCAGGTATCGTACGAACGGGCTCCAGAAAAGTATGAGGTATAATCGCCGCATTTCCAGTTACCATGAGCACGGCCATGGTTTCACCAATTGCTCTTCCAATACCTAAAATTGCGGCCGCTGTAATGCCCGATCCAGCAAACGGAATAACTACCCGATGAATGGTTTGCCATTTGTTTGCACCCAAAGCCAAGCTGGCTTCTTTCATTTCTTTGGGCGTGGTACGTAAGGCATCTTCCGATATGGTAACAATAGTTGGTAATGCCATGATTCCCAAAATAATGCTTCCTGCTAACGCCGTTTCTCCCACAGGTAAGCCGAACAAACTTTGTATTTGCGGAACGATGACAATTAATCCAAAAAAACCATATACTACCGATGGGATTCCTGCAAGTAGTTCAATTAATGGCTTAAGTATATTTCGCACTCTTTTGCTGGCAATTTCTGCCATATAAATTGCCGTTGCCAAACCCAGGGGTAAAGCAATTAAAATCGCACCGAAACTCACCCAAAGCGTCCCTAAAATCAACGACAAAACTCCCAGTTGTGCAACAGGTTGTGCCGTAGGGAACCATTCTTTTTCAGAGAAAAATTTATATAGGTTCACGTTTTCTATCGCCAAAATTTTACCGCTAAAATTAGAGTCTATACTTTTCTTAGGGAAGAATGCGATGATACCTGCCGACTTGTCGATTAATTCGTTGGTTTTTTGAGGAAAAAATTCAAGGTTCTCTCCCAATTCTTCATCGGTATAATAATTCCCAATATCATCTAATCGAAAAAGAAAAATGGGCTCATCCTTTCCTCCCAGCTCACTCCAATTGGTTATGTTTTGATCAAAGATGTTTTTTATTTGATTGGAAGAAAGATCCACGACCGCATTTTCCTTATTTATAGCCAAAACAAATCCTTCTTCTAGAGGCGAACTTTGGAAAAGCGATTTCCCTTCTCGAAAAAGAAAAAAAACAATCAATACCACCGTTACCGTTGTTATGGTACTACTGAGGAACAAAACCCCTTCAATCGTTTTTTCGACTGCTTTTTTGAGAAATTTTTTCACTGTATTGCTTTCGCATTTAGAACCGTTATCTCCGTCATTCCCAAATTAATTTTGTATCCTACCCCTCTGATCGTAGTGAACACCTGATCTCCTAATTTTTTTCGTAAATTTACCAGATGTACGTCTACTGTTCTTTCGTTAGATAATGATTTTTTAGTCCATATTTTTTCGAAGATTTGCTTCCTTGAAAAAACCTTTCCTGGAGCCGAACACAATAACCAGAACATCTCAAACTCCTTCCTAGGCAGATCAATTTCTAGTCCCTCCTTATTTACAATATACTGCTCACGGTCGATGGTAAATTTCATGGGGTTGTGTATTCAAAAGTTAAAACAACCGGATAAATCTTTTATTTAAAAAGAAATCCGGTTGTTCTAAGGTTATTTTATTATTGCTTAATTTAAATTGATATATCCAACATCACTCACTACTTTTTGACCTTCACCCGACAAAACGTAATCAAGGAAAGGTTTTACTTTGGCAGCATCTTTAGTAAGGTAATAATAGTACAGTGGGCGAACAATGGGGTAACTTTTACTTTTTGCGTTGGCAATGGTTGGCTCAATATACGTTTTGCCTTTATCAGAAGAAACTTTCAACGCCTTCACCGTTTTCTCCATATACGCAAAACCAATATATCCTATAGCTCCTTTGGTTTGACTTACCGATTGAACAATTGCTCCAGTTGCAGGCATCATTAAAATGGAAGACCCATAATTTTTATTGCTCAATATATGCTCCTTAAAAAACTCATACGTTCCTGAACTTGATTCTCTGGAGTAGGCTACAATTTTTTCGTCATTGCCCCCTACATCTTTCCAGTTGGTTATTTTTCCAGTGAAAATCCCTTCCAGTTGTTCTCTTGTAAGTTGGCTCACTTTATTATTTGGGTTTACAATTACTGATAGGGCATCATATGCGATGGTTACTTCTTTAAATGCTTTTCCGGCATCTTGCAATTTCATTTTCTCACTCATCTTCATTTTGCGCGACGACATTGCGATATCGGTTGTGCCATCTAAAAAAGCTGCAATTCCTACTCCACTTCCACCACCAATAACAGTAATTTTAGATGATGGATTTTTTTTCATAAACGTCTCCGCTTCCTTTTGTGAAAGAGGGAGCACCGTATCGCTACCTTTAATTTTAAGAATGACTCCCTGTTGAGTGAACGCCATGGCAAATAAAGTGGCGACGGTTAGTATTGCTTTGTATTTGAAATTCATTATTATGGTTATATTTATTTATGTTGCAAATTTGGGTTTCTAATATTAATTCGGCGTTTTCTATTTGTTAAGCTAATATTAAGTTTTGGTATTGAATTTAAAACTTGTATTGAACTCTTAGGGTAAAGGCGTTGTCTTTCAAATCTTTTGAATAACCAACCACGTTATTCGTTGTTTCGTTGGTTACGAGGTCATAATAGGCCGTAAACTTCACATTGGCATCCATGCGAAATACCCAACCAATACCGAGGGTGGTATATTTCAAATCAGTTTTGGTAAGCTTGCTGCTTGCTTTACCTATATCATTGCCTGCGGCCTTCGTATTCGGGTCATACCAGTCGTATTTTACTACGAGTTGATGTTTCGTCTGTCCTATGTTTTGCAGCAGATACACATAAGCGCCATTAAAATTACGCAGGTAGGTGTCGGCTGCCGGGTCTGCCGAAGGACTACTTGAAGTGGCTGCAGTTCCTGGTTGAATTCCTTGAATATATTCTCCTCTTAAACTAGTCATACCAAAAGGGAAAGCCGAATTCACCTGAAAATCAACACCTACGTATTGTCTCCTTGCTACTTTTCCTTTGTTCTCTGCTGTTGAATCAACAGCAAAACCAATACCTGCCGCATTATTATAGATAAACTTATTCGGCTGACGATAGCCCCCATTGTAGTATGACGTTCTGAAAGCATAATTCACTTTTTCGTTCTTCGTTGTTTTGTTGATACCGATATTACCGATGAAATCTTTTTTAGAATCGAAGTCACTTGCTGTACCTCCGGTTCCGTTATAAAGACCACCTTCAATTTTTAGAAAATTCCAATTCGATGTCTTGGGCATCTGAAACGATATTTTTGTACCCAAATCGCGTTCACCAGGGAAAATCGTTTGAAACAATCTGCTGCGCTCTGGCGATTCACGCATACTTGAAGAATACGATATTTCAAAGCCAAAAGCACGATCAAAAACACCGCTAGTTAAACTTACCGCATTTAACCAAGGCTCTGTAATTTTAATATAGGCATCTTTCAAGGCTAGTCCTTTTTCGGTGGCATCGAACTGTATTACACCTTGTGCAATACCATTGTCATAAGCCGCCTTTATTCTACCCCTACGTAAAACAAATCTATTGTTAGTATAGGCAGGAAAATTCCCTCCGGCAAAACTTGAAGCCCCAGCCGAATCAATGCTTTGAAACTGTGCTTGCACATAGCCGCTAATTTTAAATTTTTTCTGCAAATCGAGTTCGGTTTGCAATTTAGAAACTGTTGTTGTTAGCGTGTCAAGAGGCGTTTGCTCGATCTCCTGCGCTGTTGCCATTTTCGAGAAACATATAAAAAGTATCCCTGTGATTAGTGCGAAAGTATTTTTTCTTTGCATGATTGACTTGATTATTATTTGATGGCAAAGAAATGAAGTGACGATTAACCCAAAATTAACCTTATGTTATCTATATGTTAAATCTTGGGGCGCGTATGGCCCCTTATTTACTCTTCAAACATCATAAAAACAATGATTTTTTTCACCTAACGGAAGACCTCAAAACGTATCGTTTTATAAGAGGCATCGTTAAAACGAAGCATGTAAATGCCATTGGGTAATGTCTTTACATTCAATCGAGACTGCCTTTGATACGGAGGGATTGCCTCGCTAAAAAGCGCTCTTCCTTCCATGTCAAAACACGTTACAACAAGGGGTTGTGTCGAATGATTTTCGGAGAGTATGATATTCAGTTTATCGGTCGCCGGAATTGGGTAAATAGAAGACTGCAAAAGCCTGGATAACCTTACCAGAGCTGAATAGGTGAAGGTTCCATTGAAATCGATTTGCTTTATACGATAAAACGCGGTTTGATTATTAGTGACCCATGAATGAAAGAAAAAATAGTTCTGTTCAATATACGATTGGTGCTTGGAAGCCGCTTCTCCTACTTTTTCAAAATGCAAGCCATCCCACGAAACTTCTATTTCATAACGACCCACATTTATTTCCTGCCCCACTTTCCAACTTATTTTAGCAAGGTTATCTTCCCATTGTGCCTTTACCGTTAACCATTTTACGGGTAAAGACAAACTTGGATTAGGCGGCACGTAACTTGGATTGAACTTGCTGAATGATGCCGTGGAGACCTGAAGGTAGAGATCGGTATTATAGGCAGAAGCGGAGGAATTAAGCAATAACATTCCTGTTGAACCAGTGTGAATCGTAGGATCTAAATTGATGCTCGTAGATGCTTCTTTGGAGACATCAATACTGTCGGCAGGAATAACGCGGCCATATTTATTAAAAACGGAGTCTATGATACGCTGAATCTCTGCAGTCTTTACATAAAAACGAATATCGACTGCCGAAGAAGGCTGAGTTTGAGGATGAATAAAAAAGTTTCTATCAAGATAATAGCCAAAATTCTTAGTGCCTCCCGACTCCACCGAATCGGTGCGAATGGAGCCATTATTGATGCGAACGCCCCATGCCGTACTTCCTAAATTATTACCCTTAGGATTAATAGAAAAAACAATATTATTTGCATCGTCTGCTACATCTATCCACTCGCTTCCTTTAAATATGGGTTTATTGCCCGTTATCAAATAATCAGCACTGGTAGTACGTATTGGCAGTTTGTCGTAAATAACAATACTATCAATTGCTACTCCTTCATCAACAACTCCTCCATCGCTAAAAAAACGAAAACGTATTTTACAGTTCGATTGGATCTCCATCCCATGTAACGGAAATTGATACAAGCTCCAGCCACTGCTACTGTTGCTCCATACGGGGGCGTCGGGCGAACCGACTTGCATCATGGGTGCATTATATAACTCCGTGTTGTTACTGCTATCCACTCGTTGCCAAGTTACTCCACCGTTAATGCTCTGCTCCAATACAACACAATCCCAGGTTGATTCGGTTACAAAGTTCATAAGAAATGAAATTTTAGGATTGCTCAGGGCAGAAAAATCAAGACAAGGAGAGAGCAAGAAACTTTCTTCGTTAGAAGGATAGTTCGAAGTAAGATTGGTAACCCAGCATTTGCTTCCACTGCCTGCACCATTAATCATGGTTTTACTTGGACTTCCCCACAACCAACTATTTTGGGTTCCACTTTTAATTCCACTGATCCAGTTACCATCGGAGGTTTCGAAATTCTGATGATACGGGTACGAAGCTACTAATCCATAATTATATAAATCGCTACGAATGAAAGTATCGTTGTTGTGATACTGATCGGCAACCCATTCATTCCATACCCTTACCTGATAAAGTCCTGGTAAAGAAAAATCCGCCAGAGTGGAAAAAGTATCAATAACTGTGGTGTTGGCTGCTAGTGTTGGTATGGTATCGCGTAACACGCTTCCTCCATTAACCGTATAAGCTACCGGGATATTGGTTAGCACACTTGATGAATTATTGGTGATTTTAAAAATAATTCTTGTCGCCGCCGAAAGCGAGCAATCGTTATTAAGCCCAATAACCGAATCCATACCTACATCACTATTCAAATCAAAAATACGTATATCGTCAAAAGCAAAACCATCGGCATTACTGGAGCTAAAGGTAGAGCTATCGTCCTGCTGCCCGAACCTAAGTTGGAAGGAAGACGAAATGCTTTGTCCACCGGCACTTAAAAGTGTCTTTATATTTAGAAGGCTAGATGTTTTAAAAAACCCTATCGATGGCTTATTCTGAAATAAACTGTAGATCGGAATAAAGGGTTGTGTATCGTCACCGCGTATCCATACACTATCGGCGGCATTCAACTCTTCGCCATAATGTGTAAAGTTAAAGGTAAGGGTTGGATTGTAAAAGCTAGCCGTATAATTAGATAAATTAAAGGTAAAGGTTACGTAATTTATATTGGTTGCACCGCTAGGTATTGATTTATCCATCACCACCGATTTACTTCCTGAAGTAGTAAAACCGCTGCTTAAACTAAAACGGGAGCGCCCCAACAAGGTGCTGGTACTATAATCGGCTAATTCCATTCCTTCAACTCCAATATAATTTGCCGATAAAGACGTTTGAGTACAGCCTTCCATATTTTCGAATAAAGGTAGTGTTATGGGGTCATTAATGATCTGTTTAACAACCATTACTATCGTGTCATTACTAGCATTTGGGTCGCTTACATAGGTTGTGAAACATGTTAACAAATAATTTCCTGTGGCGAGAAAATTAGCCGTCGTCGCAAAGGTGAAGTTTACCGAACTGTTAGCCGAAATTGTGCCACCATAGGTTTCAGAAATAACCGTGCCACCATTCAAAGAATAATGAATAGGAATGGATGAGACACTCGAACCGCTATAGTTTATTAGTGTAACGGTAATATTTTGTGTGGATGAAAGCTGGGTGGATGTATTCCGGCGTCCACTCGTTGGTGCAACAATGGCTGATATACCAATATCGTTCGCATTATTGCAGGCATTCGTTGTGGAGGTTGTTTTGACAGCAACCGTACGCTGACCGATAAAACCACCCGTGAATACAGCGGCAACACTAAACCAATAGTCCCTTCCGCTGGTTAATGGACTTACACTGCAGGAAGTGCCACTCACTTGTTTGACACTCAATATATTCCCCGTTTGGTTCGTATCAATTAAATATATTTGATATGCTAATGCCCCTGTAACCGAAGTCCAACTTAGACGAGCCTGCTTATCACACGCACTAATTGAAAAAGAACCGGGCTTACCTGCAATGGTAAAAATTGCCATAGAGGAATCAAGAAATAAACCAGTACTATGCGTTATTTTCACCATGCATTTATTCGAATAAACACTAGGTAATAAGCTCCAGGTAAAAAAATGGGTGGTGACCGGGATGCCGCTGGCTATGCTGGTATACGTAATTCCACTGTCGCTCGAATACGACAAACTAAAGGTGCCCGTTGTAATGCCGGTATTATCCCAATAAATAGTTTCGGAAGTACCGGAAACAAGCTTTTCGTTTCCAATAGGATAGGTTAATTTTATGGCAGGTGGGTAATAATCATATATTAGTTTAAAGTTTTGAGGGCCAAAGGGGATATTGGTGCCGCGTACCACCAGAAGATAACTTCCACTACTTGGGTTCGTTATGGTAACTTGTTCTATATTGTTTAGCGTGTCGGCTTTACGAGTGGCAGGCAATGCGCAATTGGCAGCGCGATAATCAAGTACCCAAGGCTGATACAAAGTGCTTGCAGGATCATAAACTTTCAAATCTAAATTGTTTACCAAGGCATAAGACGCTGCTACCGACCCCTCCTTATCATTCCAATACAACATGACCTTCAACTGGGAAACATCAGAAGGAATAGTAATAACATAACTAATACTATCATTTTGCGACGCTGTATTTTCGAGATACCGATTAGCATCCAGACAGGCTATGGCTTTGCGAGCATTAATTCTGCCAAAACCGTAATAATAATCCGGCCCTGCGTTTCCCAAATCATCGGCTGTATTGGCGAGCAGGGCTTTTAAAAACGCACCGTCGGCATTTGTAAAAGAATGTAACTGCCGATAACGTTGCTCTAGTAATGCCAGGGTAGCGCTAACGCCTGGCGTAGCCATACTTGTACCTGATTTTAAAGAATAGGTATTGGTACGAACCGTAGAGTTAACAAGAACTCCCACGGCACAAACTTCAGGTTTTATTCTTCCATCCAAACAAGGACCTCTACTCGAAAAACTGGCGATCGCGTCGATCGATGTAACGGCACCAACAGTGAGTATGTTTTTTGCACAATTTTCATTACTACTAATGGTTCGATAACCAGCAGAATAAGGGGCACAGGCATTTGCGCCATCATTAGAGGCAGCAAATACATGTAACAATTTGGGGTAAAGGCGCAATTGCTGATCGATAGAACTGCTGGAAGCCGTATATTGACCAATACTACTGCATCCCGATGTGCTACCCCAAGAGTTACTGGTAATAACCATATTCTTTGAAGGATACAATATCGGCACGTCGTCCTGAATTGCATTAAAATGATCGACAAGTAACGTCGCCTTGTCAGCCATACCTTTGAAAGAAGGGTCAATGTTTCCGGCTCCAATGATGGTGCCTGCAACATGTTCCGGGTGATCCGAGTTTTGTAAGAGATAAAAATTAGAAAGCCGAGAAGAATAATCTAGGTGTGGCTGAACATATCCATCATCTCCTTCCCCAATTACAACCGAGTCGCCATGAAGATTATAACCACCCAGACCTGAAAAATTTAATACATTATCTCGATGGTCGTTCAATCCCGGGAGATTATAAGAAAAAGGAGTCGGCTGCTCGGCTTCAATCCATACAATAAACGGTAAGGCAGCTAAAATAGGAAGTTCTTTTGCCTCTGCCTTGAGATGAATTATTTTTTTGTACAATGACTGTTTTTGAACTTCAAACCCGAGTAAAGAAAGTATATTGATAGCCTTCCCTAAATCACCTTGTTCATAAACGGTGATGGCCATATTTAATAGGTTTCCAGGGGGTACCTCCTGACTAGATATCTTTGATTTTAATTCGAGGTCTATTTTGTTTGTTGTTTCAACCGCCGATATAGAACGGATACGATATCGTTCAAAAGAGCTTGCAGATATTGGTTTTGTTGAATAACAATAAAAACTATTGGAGGGGAGGTACTGTTCAAAAACCAAGTCATAAGAGGTACTTATTTCTTGCATTAGATACTCATTAGGAACTTTTTCAAATTGCAGTATGAAATAGTATTGGTTCCCATACTGCATTTTAGATCGTTGCTGTGGGTTGTCGAAGTCGTTTAAATACACCACCGGAAAAACATTCCCGGATTTAAATTGCAAAGGCAATAACGTCTGACTTTTTACCCTTTCATGTGTGAAAAATAAAATGAAGAAAAAAAAGAAGGGCCACCCTAACTTCATAAATAGCTTTTTAAAACAATTTCAAATATAGGAAGATTTTGAATAGTAATCATTTAAAAACCCTTCCATCTTCAATTGAAATCTAACCATTGATCAGCTTCCTCTTGGTAATTCTTGAGTCGTCCATTTACAATTCACTCCAAGGCCAACATTAGTCAATGGAACCATTATCGTGGAAAAATATTCCAACGTTATTGAATGACGATTATAAGACGAAACAGGCATCACGTTTACCTCTATAGGCCGTTCGATACCCCTTTTTACCGCCCGTGATACCAAAAAATACCTGCTAAAAAAATTAGCACCTATTTTTCAACATGGTACTTTTGCGGTATAATACTTCCTATTTTTGCAACCTAATAAAAACACTATTAATATTATTCTATCATGGCAAAAGAAACAAAAGAAGCATCAAACGACATTAAAGAACGTTTGAAAACCTTACAGCTCACCATTGAAAAGCTGGAAAAAGAATATGGTAAAGGAGTGGTAATGAGAATGAGCGATTCTCGTATTGAACCACTAGAGGTTATCCCTACGGGCTCCCTTGGACTGGACATCGCTTTAGGTGTCGGTGGATTGCCCAAGGGCCGGGTAATTGAAATTTACGGTCCGGAAAGTTCTGGTAAAACTACCTTGAGTATGCATGCCATTGCGGAGTGCCAAAAACAAGGTGGCATGGCCGCTTTTATCGATGCAGAGCATGCTTTCGATAAAACGTATGCTGAAAAATTAGGAATAGACACCTCTAATTTATTAATTGCACAACCCGATAACGGAGAGCAGGCATTAGAAATTGCCGATAATCTCATTCGCTCTGGCGCAATCGACATTATTGTAATCGACTCGGTAGCTGCTTTAGTGCCGAAAGCTGAAATTGAAGGCGATATGGGCGACAGCAAAATGGGGTTGCAAGCCCGATTAATGAGTCAGGCTTTGCGAAAACTAACGGGCTCCATTAACAAAACGAATTGTGTATGTATCTTCATCAATCAGTTACGTGATAAAATTGGGGTAATGTTCGGAAGTCCTGAAACAACAACCGGTGGTAATGCACTGAAGTTTTATGCTTCCGTACGGTTGGATATCCGCCGCATCGGGCAAATTAAAGATGGGGATGCAATAGTAGGGAATCGTACGAAAGTTAAAGTAGCTAAAAACAAAGTAGCACCTCCTTTTCGCGTGGTGGAATTTGATATTAATTATGGCGAAGGGATAAGCAAAATTGGAGAGATTGTGGATTTGGGTGTCGATTTCGAGATCATAAAAAAGGCTGGGTCTTGGTTTAGCTATAATGAAACAAAAATAGGACAAGGACGTGATGCCGTAAAACAAATGCTTAACGACAACCCAGAAATGTGCCTTGAAATTGAGAATAAAATTCGTGCAGCAGCACAAGCTACCATCAAAACGAAGCAAGAGGTAGAATAAAGAATAACGTATTAATTTAGACTAACAAAAACCGGTAAGCACGCTTACTGGTTTTTTGTTTTAATGGCTCCACTATTTACCTCGAGTTATACGTTCACCTCGCTCTTAGAATTGAACTCCTTTTTCTTAAAGGAAAATACTTAAATCTTCACACATACATTTTTCTCTTCAGTAAAAAACTTTAATGCCTCAAAGCCGCCTTCCCGACCTACACCACTTTGTTTTACTCCTCCGAAAGGAGTACGCAAATCGCGTTCTAGCCAACAGTTAATCCATACAATACCACTTTCCATTTTAGCTGCTACCCGGTGAGCTCTCGAAAGATTTTCAGTAAAAATCGTGCTAGCTAAACCAAATGGGGTACTATTGGCCATCATAATAACTTCTGCTTCGGTAGTAAACGGTACCAGGGTTACTACCGGTCCAAATATTTCTTCTTGATTAATACGACAATCATACGATAACCCTTCAATAATGGTAGGTGCAATAAACCAGCCCTGTCGACATCTTCCTTCCACCATTACAGCTCCACCACCTAAAATAATTTCACCTCCCTCCTGTTTTGCTAGTGCTATATACGAAAGTATTTTTTCAAAATGCTCTTTGGATGCGATAGCGCCTAGTTTCGAGCTGTCGTTCAACGGATCGCCAACGGTACGTTTTTTCACCTCTTCCATGAATGCACTTTTAAATTTTTCATAAATGGTGTCCTGAATAAATATTCTTGATCCACACAAACAAATTTCGCCCTGGTTGGTGAATGCCGCTGCGACACTAATCTTTACGGTTTTCTCAAAATTGCAATCATCGAAAATAAGATTAGGGTTTTTTCCTCCAAGCTCTAAACTCATTTTCTTAAACATAGGCGCAGCCACACGCGAAATCTCCGCTCCTGTTTTTGTGCCGCCAGTAAAAGAAATTGCTTTTATATCGAAATGCTTCGTCATCGCACTCCCCACTTTTGCACCAAGCCCGTGAATGATGTTTAATACACCTTTGGGTAATCCAGCCGCATTGCACACTTCACCAAGCATCGATGCCGTCATGGGCGTTATTTCCGAAGGCTTGGCTATCACACAATTACCCATGGCCAGCGCCGGTGCAATTTTCCAGGTAAATAAATATAAAGGCAAATTCCAAGGACTTATACAACCAACAACTCCTATCGGCGACCGAAGCGTATAATTAAAAATATGCTGGTCGGTTTGATGAAACTCCCCATTTAAATGAAGTGCTGCATTAGCGTAAAATTTCAGATTGCTTACCGCACGTGGAATATCCATCGCCTTACTCAGCCAAAGTGGTTTCCCTTGGTCGTTGGTTTCGGCCAAGGCAAACTCTTCCATTCTAGCTTCAATACCATTTGCAATACGCAACAACACTTCGCTGCGCTGCTCTTGAGTAGTGCTACCCCATTTCGCAAGTGCCTCTTTTGAAGCGCTTACTGCAAGCTCCACATCGCGCTCATCGCTATCCGGCACTTCACTATATACCATACCAAGAGCCGGATTAAAACCCTTCAAATATTGTTTTGAAATCGGCTCTATATATTCTCCGTTAATAAAATTTAAAATGCGCTGCATCTGGCAAAAGTAATAAAGAGTAAACAGTTATTAGCAAATTACATGTTTGATACATTTTGGATGAATTGTCCATTATCAATCCCTCATTATCAATTTTTAGTACTATTTTTATACCGAATTTATTTATGGCAATTTTTAACTCGGTCATCTCTTGGTATTTTAAAACACGTTCCAGCCAGTTGGAATATATGCAAAGTCATGCCCCTGAGTTACAAGAAAATATTCGCAAGAAATTATTGAAGACGGCCGAAGATAGTGAATATGGAAGAAAATATGATTTCGAAAACTGTGCTACCATATTTAGCTTTCGGGAGAAGATTCCTATCAATACCTACGAATCGTTATATCCATATATCGAGCGAATGATGCGTGGAGAACAAAATATATTATGGGGAAGCGACATCAAATGGTTCGCCAAAAGCAGTGGTACGACAAACGATAAAAGCAAATTCATTCCGGTGAGTTTTGAATCATTAGAATTATGCCATTTTCGCGCCGGTAAAGATGTACTAACAAATTATTGTAGTCGTTTCGAAAACACGGAAATATTTAGTGGAAAAGGGTTGGTTCTTGGTGGTAGTCATCAAGTAAATAACATGAATGAAGATATTTTCTTTGGTGATCTGTCGGCTGTACTTCTGGAAAACATGCCTTTCTTAGGAGAAATTTTAAGAGCACCAAAAAATGATATCGCTTTGCTAAGTAACTGGGAAGAAAAATTAGAGCGAATCGTATCAACCACCATTAAGGAAAATATAACGAGTATAACCGGGGTTCCTACCTGGACCATTGTTTTAATGGAAAGAATACTACAAGCAACGGGGGCCAAAACAATTGCTGAGGTATGGCCTAATCTTGAATTATATATCCATGGCGGGGTGGGTTTTATACCCTATAAGGAGAGGTTTTTAAAATTAGCCGGGAAGCCTATTAATTTTTTAGAGAACTACAATGCGAGTGAGGGTTTTTTTGGAATGCAGGACTTATCTACTGCCGATGAATTGTTTTTGATGCCCGACTACGATATTTATTATGAGTTCATGCCGATCAATCAATACGGAAAAGAACACCCTAAACTTTTAAGCCTGGAGGAAGTAAAATTGGATGAAGTATATGCCCTCGTAATAAGTACTAACGCTGGATTGTGGCGTTATATCGTTGGTGATACCGTTCGATTTACATCACTAAATCCTTTTCGTATTAAAATTACAGGACGTACTCGTTTGTTTATCAATGCTTTTGGTGAGGAGCTGATGATTGAGAACGCGGAGCATGCCATTAAAGCGGCTTGCGATGCAAGTGATTGTTGTGTGAAAGAATATACCGCGGCACCAAAATATTTCTCAGAAAACCAAGATGCGGGACACGAATGGCTTATAGAATTTGAAAAAGAGCCCGAAAACTTCACTCTGTTTAGCCAAGTTTTAGATGATACATTAAAAGAGCGAAACAGCGATTATGAAGCCAAACGTTATAATAATATCGCGATGAAACCCCCGGTAATTCACAAAATGCCAAAAGGCACCTTTTATAATTGGTTGAATAAAAAAGGTAAGCTTGGTGGACAAAACAAAGTGCCTCGCTTAAGCAATGACCGAAACGTACTCGAGGATATTTTGTCGATGTGAAAAATTGCCGATAACAAAGCAAAAAACGAGTCATAACGGCAATTGCCTTATTCACCAACGGCTAACCCTTAAATAATAATTTACTACTTTCGCTTTATCATGCTTCTCCTATCCAAAATAGCCGAAATTACTACCGCACAGGTTCTTTCTCGGCATCATAATTTTTCAATAAAGCATCTCTTTACTGATAGTCGGCAAATAATTAATGCCGGAGATGATGGTCTCTTTGTCGCTCTGCGTGGAGCGCATTTTAACGGTAATAACTATTTTGACGACGCCTATCATAAAGGGCTGCGAAATTTTATTATTGATGAGGTTATCGACATATCTTCTTATCCTAATTCGAATATCTTATTGGTGCAAAATACCACCTTGGCACTGCAGCAAATGGCAGCCTTTCATCGACAACAATTTAAAATTCCGGTCATCGGCATAGCAGGTAGCAATGGCAAAACAATGGTAAAAGAATGGTTAAGTGTATTGTTGGAGGAAGAATATAACGTTTTAAAAAGTCCTGGAAGTTATAACTCACAAGTGGGTGTTCCGTTGAGTGTATGGCATTTAAATTCAGAGCACACCATCGGAATCTTTGAGGCAGGCATTTCAATGCCAAACGAGATGCAGAAACTTCAAAAAGTTATTGCTCCTACCTTGGGCGTTTTTACCACCTTGGGCGATGCCCATAATGAAGGTTTTGAATCCATCGATCAAAAAATAAAAGAAAAGTTCAAACTATTTGAACAATGTAAAACCGTCGTTTTAAACCATCGGTACAAGAGTTACTTAAATCCTGCACAGCAAGCCTACACGTGGAGCAAAGAAGATAACGACGCCTCTTTATATATTTCAGGCATTGAAACGGAGCCGTTGCAAACCAAAATATCTTACCTTCATAATCAGGTAGAATATACTTTATCTATTCCTTTTACCGATGATGCTTCAATAGAAAACAGTATCACCTGTTTGGGGATTTGCTTGCTATTGAATATTAGTAATAGCGAAATTGCCAAGCACATGCTCACGCTTCAAGCGGTAGAAATGCGCCTTTCCTTACAACGTGGCAATGAAAATAATGTGCTTATAAATGATGCCTACAATGCTGATCTTAGTTCATTAAAAAATGCATTAGGGTTTATGAATAAACAATTGCATAAAGGGAAAAAAATTGTCATCATGTCTGATTTACTGCAAAACAGTAAAAACCCAGAGGCCCTTTATAATGAAGTAGGACAGTTTTTGAAAGCCTTTGAGATTACCGAACTCATCGGCATTGGTGCAGAAATAACAAAACATAGTAATGCGTTTTCTCTACCCACCTCTTTCTTCCCCACAACGCATGATTTTATTCGTGCGATTACATCCCATTCGATTCACTTTAATAACAGCTTAATTTTACTAAAAGGGGCTCGTAACTTTCAGTTCGAAGCGATAGCGCAAGCGCTTGCTGCACAGCGCCATACTACATGCCTTGAAATTAATTTAGACGCCATCGCACATAATTTTCATACGTATAAAAAACGGGTAAATGAAAAAACAAAAATGATGGTGATGGTTAAAGCTTTTTCTTATGGGAGCGGAAGCAATGAAATTGCCTCTCTTCTTCAGTTCCATAAAGCCGACTACTTGGCTGTGGCCTACGCCGATGAAGGAGTACTTTTAAGAAACGCAGGCGTCACACTTCCTATTATGGTAATGAATACAGAGGAGAAAAGTTTTGAATTACTGGTACATTATCATTTGGAGCCTGCTGTTTATTCTTTATCACAATTACATCATCTAGCACTTTTTGCCAATGAAAAAATAGAGGTGCATTTGGAGTTTGAAACAGGCATGCACCGCCTTGGCTTTGAGGCTAACGAAACCGATGCCATTTTAACTTTTTTAAATCGCAACACGCATATAAAAATAAAGAGTGTATTCTCTCACCTCTCCTCTGCGGATGATGAAAAAGAGGATGCGTTTACATTGCAACAAATTGAATTGTTTAAACTAATCTTCGAAAAAGTCAAAGCAAGAAATCCAGAGGTATTAGGCCATATCCTAAACTCGTCAGGAATAACCCGTTGGGCGGAGCTTGCGCAGTTTGATATGGTACGATTAGGCATTGGGTTATACGGCATCGACCCTACCGATACGCTAACGACACAGCTGCGTCCTGCGAGTACACTAAAATCTACTATCTCCCAAATAAAAAACCTCGTTGCTGGCGATAGCGTTAGTTATAACCGTCGATATATTGCCGATAAAGCCCGGCGCATTGCTACCGTACCGATCGGCTATGCTGATGGCTTAAATCGAGCATTGGGAAATGGCAATGGCGGTTTTCTAATTCATGGAAAAAGAGCAGCCATCATTGGAAGCATCTGTATGGATATGGCCATGGTGGACATAACCGATATCCCCTGCAGTGAAGGAGATGAAGTTATCGCCTTCGGTGGTGCCTTGCCAGTAACAACGGTAGCTGCCGACGCAAAAACAATTTCGTATGAAATACTTTCAGCGCTCTCGCAACGAATTAAGCGAGTTTATATTCACGAGTAATTGGTGATGGGCCTTCTGCTCCCTATTCTCTGTTGCCAAAGATCAATAACGGTACTGCTTTTTAATATGCCTTTTAATTACTTTTGCATTCTGTAAAAATGAAAAATATAACTCTTATCGGTGGTGGACTATCCGGCTCTTTGTTGGCTATATTCCTTGCAAAACGTGGCTATAACATTTCCGTTTATGAACGTCGTCCTGACCCCAGAATTTCGACTTCCTATCAAGGCAAAAGCATCAACCTGGCACTTTCAAACCGAGGGATTGCTGCCCTAAAAAAAGTGGGGTTAGATGAGGCTGTTTTACAAACCGCTACACCCATGAATGGGAGATTAATGCATCGTGTCACGGGTGAACTTTCTTACCAGCCTTATGGAAAAGAAGGGCAGGCTATCAACTCCGTATCACGAGGAGGATTAAATATTCGTTTACTTGAGCTGGCCGACGATTATGAAAACATTTCTCTAAACTTCGGGCAGCGTTGTATTCATTTAAATACCTCCTGCACGGAAGCTGTTTTTGAAGATGAAAACGGAAAAAAAGCAACAGTAAAAAGCGATATCTTCATAGGATCGGATGGCGCTTTTGCTGCCACACGCCTCCATTTACAGCTCTCTCAGCGTTTTGATTACGATCAGGAATTTGAAAATTATGGATACAAAGAATTACATATTCCTCCTACCGCCAACAACGAATTCGCGTTCGATAAAAACTGCTTACATATTTGGCCCCGCGGCAGTTTCATGATGATTGCTTTGCCCAATATCGATAAAAGCTTTACGTGTACGTTGTTCTTACCCTTCGAGGGCGAAACGAGTTTTGCAGCCATTAACACCGAAGAGGAAATTCGAGCCTTTTTTAACTCCAATTTTGCCGACACGGTTCCCTTCATGCCTGACTACATAAACAATTTTAAAGTCAACCCGGTCGGTAATTTGGTTACTGTAAAATGCTTCCCTTGGGTATTTCAGGATAAGCTTGCGTTAATCGGTGATGCTGCGCATGCCGTAATACCCTTTTACGGACAAGGGATGAACTGTAGCTTCGAAGATTGTATCGTATTAGATGATTGCATTGAAAACTATGGCGACGACTGGACTAAAATTTTTGAGGAATACCAAAAGCTACGCAAACCCAATGCCGATGCTATCGCCTTCCTTGCACAACAAAATTTTATTGAGATGCGCGACAAAGTAGGTGATACCGCCTTCCTCTATCGTAAAAAAATTGAACACCAGCTAACAGAACATTATGGGCACCTTTTTAAATCGCAGTACGAATTGGTGACCTTTAGTTTAGAACCATACGCTAATGCCTTAGCACAAGGAAAAATAAACGATAAAATTCTGGATACATTAATTGAACAACGCATTAAGATAGAGCCAAACAATGAGCAGGTGCTACAAATTTTAAAAAATATAAACCACTAGATCACCTTCAAAATTAGCTGATGGCTGGATCAATAAATAGCTATCTTTGATGTCGTGAGAAGAGTTTTAAATATTATATTCTTTCTGTTCAATGTGTTGTTTGTCGCCGCCTTATTTTTAAGTTACTCCTCTATATATATCAATCCCGAAATCTTTTACATCTCCGCCTTTTTTGGCCTGGCCTATCCTTTTATTCTACTCGGAAATTTGTTACTCATTCTTTGGTGGACTTTTCAACTCAAACTAAAATTTATGATGTCGCTTATGGCCATTATTGCAGGCTGGAGTTTTGTCGGTCGAACCATTCAGTATCATAAAAAATCAATCGCCGATACGAAAGCAATAAAAGTGATGAGCTATAATGTGATGAATTTTGGATTCGACAAAAACAAAAATTCGCGAGATGATATTATCACCCTTATTGCCGACGAGCAACCCGATATTTTGTGTATGCAAGAGTTCTGTACGAATAGTAACTGGAACATTAATGTAGAGAAAAAATTGGCAGAGGTTTTACATACAAAATTCCGATATTTTAATGTGGTGAATCCTGGCAATAAAAACTATAGCGTTGGAACCATTATTTTTTCGAAATATCCAATAAAAAACAAAGGGGTTATACCCTATGCAACAACGAGCGGAAATAGCACCCTCTTCATTGATGTGGAAATAGACGGTATAGACGTACGAATTTTCGACGTGCATTTGCAATCCATTCGATTTAAAAAGAAAGACTACGACTTTTTAAAAGATATTGGTGATGATAGAGATCAAACTATAAATGAGTCAAAATCTATTATCTCACGAATGAGAGAGGCCTATATTCAGCGAGCAGAACAAGCAAAACTAGTTCATGAAGCCATTAAAAACAGCCCCGGCAAGGTTATAGTGTGTGGAGACCTCAACGATGCCCCCGTTTCATTTGCTTACGCTAAAATTAATGATGGGCTAAAAGATGCTTTTATTGAAGGCGGCATAGGTCTAGGCAGGAGTTATGCCGGTGATTTCCCAAGCTTTAGAATCGACTATATCATGGGCAGCCAGAGTTTCGATCTGAAAAATTTCGAAATAATACCCAAAAAATTTAGCGATCACTATCCCATAAAAACACAAATAACAATAAAATAGAAAATTATACACCGTAGTTCATCTCTCGAATACTCAAGTACTGAACCTATCCTAAAAAGCGGGCGAATAAAAACCCCGGTAAGTCATTACCGGGGTTAATGGTTTGATTTCAATAAGTATTTATTCACTAAAGTGCAGTGATTTATTACCTACAAAATAAGGTGTTCCAACAATACGATAGGGCAGGCAATTTGTATTCGTGGTATTCGGTGGTAAATTCGATGATCCCGGGCTTGAATTTGCTTTCTTCAATACTATAATTTTGCCACGAATTGTAGGAAATCATCTTTCCTTCTCACAGAAACAGGTATTTCTTCTCCATTACTCACCAAAAGTGAGCTATTGTGTTTGTTGAATTTTTTAATACATTTTGAATTCACTAGATAGGATTGATGGATTCTGAAAAAACTGTGTTTTTCCAAGATTCCTTCTGTATCCTTTAATCCACGACTGACCACAATTCTTTTACCATCTTTCAACACAAAATCAGTGTAACTATTATCGCTTTTACAGTAAATAATTTCATTGATGTCAATGAAGGAGAAACCTTCAGAGGTAGGCAGTGCCAAGTTGGTGGTGTTTTGGTTGTTTTGAACTATTGAGGTTGCTTTTTGGATCAATGAGGAGGCCCTCACCTTATTTACAGCGTCAACGACCTCCTCAGAATTAATTGGCTTTAGAATAAAATCGAAAGCAGCATATTTAATAGCTTTCAAAGCATATTCCCCATATGCGGTAGTAAATACCGTTTTAAACGAAATTTCTTTAAATTGGTTTAAAAAATCAAAACCATTTAATTCGGGCATATTGATATCCAGAAAGACAATATCTGGCTCCAACTGCAACACGATATCAACAGCTTCCACAGGATTAACACAACGGGCAACCACTAATACATCTTTGCAGTTTATCGATAAAATTTTATCTAGCGCTTCAACGTTTAAAATCTCATCATCAATAATAATGGCTTTTAGCTTTTTATTTGACATAATACATTTATTGTGCAGGGAGTTAATACTTCATACTTTTTTTATAGTTTCCGCTTAAAAGTTTGTAATAATACAACTTATTTTTAAATAGCAGAAGATGAATTAATTAGAGGAAGTATAACAACAACTAAAGTGCCTGTTGGCTCGCCACTTAAATTTTTTAGATCGGTAATCTCCAGAGTGCACTCCGTATGGTATTTTTTACTCAAATAATACAATCTTAGTTGCGTCATAAGCGTTCCCTTTGAACTATGAGATGTCAACGGATTACGAAATGTAGTTCTACCAACGCCATTGTCTTCCACCCGGCAGGTGATGCTTTTTTTATCTTCATTTAGTATATAAGAGACATCGATACATCCTTGTTTTTTTAGCGGAGACAACCCATGAATAATAGCGTTCTCAATAATGGGTTGTATTACTAATGCGGGAATGTGCAGATTTACATCAATCTCATCACTCCAAACGACATTCCATTGAAATTTATCCTTAAAACGTACCGATTCAAGTTCAAAGTAGTCTTTAATCCAATCAATTTCCTTGCAAAATGGGATACTTTCAGCTGTAGAGTAGTCGAGTACTCGACGCAACAACTTTGCAAATTGGTTCAAATAAGTTGTTGCAACCTCAGCGCTACGGTTAAGAATATGGCTTTGAATTGAATTTAAAGAGTTGAATAAAAAATGCGGATTTAACTGGGCACGAATTCCTTTTAATTCGCTTTCTATTAGTAAGCGTTCGTGCTTTTTTTGAATTTCAGTACGGCGCATAAATAAAAAGTAAAACCCTACCAGAATACCTGCAAAAATCAACATATATGTTATTTTTGCAACCGGACTATAATACCAAGGTGGGCGAATTTTTATAAACAACTGCGTTGATGTCTCATCCCATATTCCAAAACTATTACACATAAAAATATCGAGCGAATAATTCCCATATGGTAAATTCCTATAGGTTATATTATTCGTATTTTCCACTTCAGTAAAGGCGATGTCAAACCCGTTTAATTTGTATCTCATTTTCAAATCACTTGCCTTATCAAGCAAGTTATTGGCAAGATCAATGCTTATTATATTGCTATCATAAGGAAGAATAATACTGGATTTATTGGAAAGATAACCATACGTCATTTTGTTGTTTACGGAAAAACCGCAGATGGATGTCCTAGATATTGTCGAATTAATGTGCTTAAATAATTCAATAATATCTACTTTTGCAAAACCATCCTTTCCGCAAACCCATAAATTTCCAGTACTATCAGAAAATATACCATGAAAAGAAACCGCTGAAGGAAGTCCGAAATTATTTGTATTTAATATAAAGTGTGTGCCATTTTCATTTAAATATATTAGTTTATCGAGGGCATTTATCCAAATACTATTTCCATCGACCGCTTCAATTTGAAAGGCCTTCTCAATTCCCGGTAGAGGGTTGGACGATTCTCCGGTTTTCAAGTTTATTTTAATTATTCCAATATCTTGAAATGCAATATAAATATTATTAGACATTACCTTACAAGACCAAGCCCTCCCTTTTAAATTTATATTCGTTTTTAGAATTAAGTTGGTACTAACAAATTGTCCTAAATCAATATCAAACGTAATTAAACCCTTTACCGAGGAAATAAACAAATAATGGCCGTATGGTTCTATATCCCAAAGTTGATTTGGTGAATTGCTTCCATTAAAAAATTCAAATGTCTTTAATTGCACTCCTTTTTCATCAAGTAGTATTAGAAAAGAAGAAAAAACCCTGTTTGTAATTGTCCAGTACTGTTTTTTTTGACAAGAGACATCCCAAATCCTCATTAATTTTGACTCATTCCCAATACTCAATTTATCTATTTTTAATCCATAATTACCACAAAACCAAATTCGATTAAAATCATCCATAAAGATTTTATTTAAATCTGAAGTTTGGCTCTGCGAAATCTTGTCGGTAGGTATTGAGGAAAGGAGAGAAATAAAATCGCCTCTAAGTTTAAACGTAAATAAACCTCTAGAGTCAACACTTGTATATATTGTTGATGCTGATCGATTATAATAAATACATCTTAAAGAGACTTCATTATTGTCCTTAAAGTTGCTTTTCAAATTGTAATAATGAAATGCAGGTGATGAATTCTTAATTACTTTATATAACCCTGAATAATTCGTGAGAAGATAATAATTTCCATCTCTAATAAAATAAATATCATACGATTGTTTTTTAAATGGATAATTTGCATCCCCTAATATAAAATCACAAAAATTAAACAAATTATTGGAACGATCATACACATAAATACCGGCATTTGTAAACAACCATAATTTACTGTCAGAAAAGGAAACATAATGACCGTCTTCATTATTGGGTATAGACAAATCGCTAATAAATTTATTGTTCTTAAAGTCATAATTTCGAAAGTTCCTTGAAGAAAGAATTGAAATTATGGAATCTCTAATAATATAATCCTCAACCACTAATCCTTCCTGAAATAAACTGATAGCTTTTGTGGAAGAATTAAATAAAAAGCAATTCATCTTAAAGCAAAAAAGAAAAAGCGAATCATTAATTGGCACTAAATTGTCCACTTCGATGTTGGAATGTTGAACATAAGAAACCAAAACACTTCCAAGAAGTTTACAAACCTGCACTTTTCGTTGAGTCTTATTTGAAATATAGATATGATTTTCGTCAAGGTAATAAATATTGCTAATTGGGCCTAGCTCTTCTGGGGTAATAATGTTTGTTAATGTTAATTTTTGAATGTCAAATATTCTTAATTCTGTATCATTATAATTTAATAAAATTCTTCCTGGTAGCATATACGCATCCCTTAATCCGAAATCTTTTGGAATTATATTATCGAAATTCTCTACCACACTACCATTAAATCTTAGAATCCTACTAAATGTTCGCATCCATATAATTCCTGAAGTGTCAGAAAATATTTTTCTCACATAATCATCATTAATTTGGGGTTGTGATGGTAGAGGCTTTAGTGTAAATTGGTTTTGTCCATATATTAAACTTAAAGGCAAAAAAAGAAGTAGAAATAACGTGGTTTGCTTCGTCATTCAATTAATCTATTAAGACTCCCCAAAAATATAATATTTGTGTATCGAAAGATAAGAAATAAGAAAAGTTCATATTGCAAATTTAAGAAATCGATGTAACTTTTTGAAATAAGAAAAACACAACCAGAAGATGATAAAGCTTAAAACTCTTTTGTAGTAGATAAAGTATCTAAATAATTTTTATGGCCATTTGATAGTAATTGTTAACGCCACCAAGTACTTCATATTTTATATAATAAGATTTAATAAAAATATCAAACGCAAAAAATTCATGGTTGGGTACATTAAATTCATCAAACATTATAATATCGTCCTTTTTTAGAAATGGTGCAATTGAGGTTAAAACAAATAGTGTAGAGGAAAATAAGTCTGCGTCCATGTGAATAACCATTTGCTTTGAATTGTCAAATGATTTTAGGAAATAGGGTAGAGTATGCTGAAATAGCCCTTTAACAAAAATGCAGCGTGTGTCATCTGTCTTTGGAATTCCGCTTTCCATTTCACCTGCCTTAAATGCTCCCCAATTTTCCGGCAATCCTTCAAAAGTATCGAAACCATAGAAGTTAGAACTGCTATTTTTAATAGCATCAGCCCACCAAAGGAATGAACCGCCGTCAAACACCCCAAATTCTAAATAGTTAATATTGGAAAGCTTTTCCGATTTAATAATATTATCATATAATTGCAGCCGGGCATTATAATTAAAGTTGAATCTATAATACGTACTAAACCCTTTATTTCTATTATCTGAAATCCATTTTGATAAGAGAGATATATTAGCTAGAAAGTAAAATGTTTTTGAGAAGAAATGTAAAAACAAGTGAATTCTGAAATAGAACAACAGACCCTTAATTTTTGCGGGTATTTTACTGTACTTTGGTATTATCATTTTGGGTGTTTTACGCTATTAATCAACAAAAGTAGTTAATTTTATTTAGCTCGCCCATCAATGTAAATATTACTGGTGTTTCCCAAAAATTTTATTTTCCTTAACCTATACTAGATATTTCGGAATCAACTGAACCACTTTTTAGGTTTCAACTGAGCCACCCCTATTTCGGAAATGATGCAATAGCTTTAATCTTGGATTATTTGATAGATTTAAAAGTTAGGGGTTAGGTGCATAAATACTTCGATCAGTTTCATAATTCGTTTCTTCCTTTCTCAAACAGATGATTATCATTGTTTTCAAAAATGTTAACTTTGCGCCATGTCTTCAACTTCTATACAAATAGCAACTTTAGAACAAGCTCAGCAATTGGGCTTACGGGCTGATGAATTCGACGAAATAAAGGAAATCCTCGGGCGTACCCCCAATTTTACTGAACTTAGTATTTATAGTGTGATGTGGAGCGAGCATTGTAGTTACAAAAACAGCATTGTCTGGCTTAAAACACTTCCGAAAAAAGGAGAAAAAATGCTTGCTGAAGCAGGCGAGGAAAATGCGGGACTTATAGATATCGGTGATGGGTTGGCCGTTTGTTTTAAAATAGAATCTCATAATCACCCAAGTGCCATCGAACCCTATCAAGGGGCAGCCACAGGCGTTGGCGGTATTAATCGAGATATTTTTACAATGGGTGCCAGGCCAATTGCTCAACTAAATTCATTGCGATTTGGAAATCTAACGGAAGAGAAAACAAGGTGGCTCGTTAAGGGTGTTGTTAAAGGAATTGGCGACTATGGTAATGCATTTGGTATTCCTACGGTTGGCGGTGAAGTTTATTTTGATGAGTGTTACCACGTAAATCCTTTAGTAAATGCAATGAGTGTAGGGATAGCACAAGTAGGAAAGACGGCTAGTGCCACATCGTATGGCGTTGGTAATCCTGTTTACATCATAGGTTCTGCAACAGGAAAGGATGGAATTCATGGTGCTTCCTTTGCATCTAAAGATATTACCGAAGATAGTGCAAAGGATTTACCAAGTGTGCAAGTAGGCGACCCATTTGCAGAGAAGTTATTATTAGAGGCAACTCTTGAGATAATTGAAACAGGGGCTACCATCGGCATACAAGACATGGGTGCCGCTGGCATTACATGTAGTACCAGTGAGATGAGTGCAAAAGGGAAGCATGGAATGATTATTCATCTTGATAAAGTTCCTATGCGTCAGAAAGGAATGGTGCCGTTCGAAATTTTATTAAGTGAAAGCCAAGAACGCATGCTCATGGTGATAAAAAAAGGAAGGGAGGCGGAAGTAGAAAATATTTTACTGAAATGGGATATTTCGTATGCGGAAATTGGTGAAGTAACAGCCGGAAACCGTTTAATTTATTACTTTAAAGAGGAGCTCGTTGCTGATGTACCCGCGCATAGTTTAGTGCTCGGCGGTGGAGCGCCAATTTATCATCGTGAATACACAGCACCAAAGTATTTTGACCAAATTAGAATGTTTGATGCTTCCAAGATTCTTGTTCCATCTGATCTTAAGGCAGTGGGAGTGTTTTTGCTTCAACATCCTAATATTGCTAGCAAACGCTGGATCTATAATCAATATGACAGCATGGTGGGGAGTATTACTCAAACAACGAACCAACCAGCTGATGCAGCCGTAGTAAAAGTACGCAACACAAACAAATCTTTGGCCATGAGTGTGGATTGTAACAGCCGATTTGTGTTTGCGGACCCTGAAGTCGGGGGGATGATTGCTGTAGCTGAGTGTGCAAGAAATATTGTCTGCTCTGGAGGTGAACCAGCCGCGATAACGAATTGCTTAAACTTCGGTAATCCTTATAATCCAGAGGTATATTACCAGTTTGTACACGCAATTAAAGGAATAAGCAAAGCCTGCCTAAAATTAAACACCCCAGTAACGGGGGGGAATGTTAGTTTTTATAATCAAAGTAGCGATAATGATGCGGTTTTTCCAACCCCAACTATTGGTATGGTAGGTATTATTGAGGATGGAAGAAGTCATAACCCACTGGGGTTTCAGCAAGAAGGAGATATTATTGTTCTCGTCGGAAAGACTCAAGACGACATAGCATCCTCTCATTATTTAACGTATTTTCATAAGGTTAAATTTTCACCGGCTCCTTATTTTAATTTAGACGAAGAATTTGAAATTCAAAGAGTCGTTTTAAGTTGTATAAAAAGTAATTTGATTTCAAGTGCACATGATGTTAGTGAAGGTGGTTTATTTGTGACACTCTGCGAAAGTGCATTTGTAAATGATTTCGGCTTTGAAGTTACCCTTCATGATGAGTTTCGCGTGGATGCCTCCTTATTTGGTGAAAGCCAGAGTCGTATTGTTTTAAGTATCAAACCCAATAATGTGGAGGCGGTAATAGAACAATTACAAAATACTCCACACACCATTCTTGGAAAAGTGCAAGGCAAAAATGCTTTGATAAATGGGGATAACTTTGGCTCCATTAGCACGTTAAAAGAGGTTCATCAGACATCTATTGAAAAAGTAATGGCCAACTAGCATTCTTTTTGATGACTTCTAATAAACTTCATTTTCCCAACTTAAACGGACTAAGGTTTGTTGCTGCCTTTATGGTTATTGTGAGTCATTTTCATCAGATTCGGTTTAGCCTAGGTTTGAGTAATACGTTGGAAAGTCCTATCATAAGTGGCCTTGGTAATGCTGGAGTCGTAATTTTTTTTGTGTTGAGTGGATTTCTGATTACTACCTTGCTACTTCAGGAGAAAAGAGAAACATTAAACATCTCGCTAAAAAATTTTTATGTCAGGAGAATTTTACGCATCTGGCCACTTTATTTTTTAATTATCGGCTTGTGCTTCTTTGTGGTTCCGTATTTTGACCTACTCAAAATGCCTGGCATTGAAATAAATAAAGATCATTTCTGGGATAGTTTGCTAGTATTCGCTTTAATACTCCCTGCCTTTGCAATGCAATTATTTGGTCATATTCCATTTGCAACAATGACTTGGTCTATTGGCGTGGAAGAAATTTTTTATTTGATTACTCCGTTGATTTTAAAATTTACGAAATACATATTAACTACTTTTATAATTTTTGCTGCAGTCTTCTTGTTTTTAGGGAACGGTTTTATACACAACGATTCACACCATAAGATGTTGGGAGTACTGATTCTTTTTTTAGCTGATTTGCGGTTAACCTGCCTTGCTTTAGGTTCAATAGCAGCCATACTTTACTTAAAATACCCAAGCCAAGTTCATAAATGGGTTCTAAATCTACCTATTCAGCTTGCTTTTTATCTATTAGCGATATTGAGTATTCTAAAAATCGTTTATATTGAGACGTTTAATAATGAGTTGTTCTCTTTATTTTTGGTCGTAATTATACTCAATCTTGCCCTCAATAAAAAATCTTTAATCCGTCTTTCGCACCCAGTTTTAGAGTATCTAGGAAAGATTTCTTATGGAATTTATATGTATCATTTATTTCCCATCGTGTTTTTCTACCAAACACTGCCGGAAATAAATGTTTATGCTTTGCTTCTTTTGGATGTGACCATTACGATTGGTTTGGCTTCAGTATCGTTTCATTGTTTTGAAAGCTTCTTTTTAAAACTAAAACGGAAGTTTTGAGAAATTGAATATCTGTTTGCTTGTCTAAGGCAATAAAAGTACTTTTGCAATCTAGAATTAAACAAACATACCATGGATTTTCAACTAACAGAAGAACAGCAAGCCATTCAACAGGCAGCCCGCGAATTTGCACAAAAAGAACTTTTACCTGGAGTAATTGAACGAGATGAACTTCAGAAGTTCCCAACAGAGCAAATTAGGCAATTAGGTGAACTCGGATTTCTTGGAATCATGGTAGATCCGAAATATGGTGGTGCAGGAATGGATACCGTCAGTTATGTTTTAGCTATGGAGGAACTTAGTAAGATTGATGCTTCTGCCTCAGTGGTAGTTTCTGTGAATAATTCATTAGTGTGCTGGGGCTTGGAAACATATGGCAGTGAGGAACAAAAACAAAAGTACCTTATCCCACTAGCTTCTGGCATAGTGCATGGGGCGTTTTTATTAAGCGAACCTGAAGCGGGAAGTGATGCAACCTCTCAACGCACTACGGCAGAAGACAAAGGTGAATTCTATTTAATGAATGGCACAAAAAATTGGATTACGAATGGAAGTAGTGCAACCTATTATCTGGTAATTGCACAAACAGATATTGAAAAAGGACATAAAGGAATTAACGCGTTCATAGTAGAAAAGGCATCTCCTGGTATTACCATTGGTAATAAAGAAAACAAAATGGGGATTCGGGGCAGCGACACGCATAGTATCATGTTTCAGGATGTGAAGGTACCTAAGGAAAACAGAATTGGAGAAGATGGCTTCGGTTTTAAATTTGCGATGAAAGTATTAGCCGGTGGGCGTATAGGCATCGCCGCACAGGCTTTGGGTATTGCTAGTGGAGCGTATGAGTTATCACTAAAATATGCAAAAGAACGAAAAGCTTTTGGCACTGAGATAATGAATCATCAGGCAATACAATTTAAACTTGCTGATATGGCAACCGAAATTGAAGCTGCAAGGCTGCTAATTATGAAGGCAGCCTATTTAAAAGACCAACACGAAGATTATGCAATTGCAAGCAGTATGGCTAAAGTTTTTGCTAGTGAAGTAGCAATGAAAACAACTACTGAAGCGGTGCAAATACATGGAGGGTATGGATATGTAAAAGAATATCACGTGGAACGATTAATGAGAGATGCGAAGATAACTCAGATTTATGAAGGCACTAGCGAGGTTCAACGAATTGTAATAGGTAGAAGCATACTAAAATAGGACAAAGAGGAGCTTTAATAAAATTCTTATTAATCGTATTTTTCTAACACCTTTAAAAACACTTCAAAGTCTTTTGGGTAAGGTGTTTCTATCGAAATTTCTTTTCCATCCAAATCAAGAAACTTAAGTGAATAGGCATGCAATGCAACTCGTTGGATCATCGGTTTTTCTACTTCATCCGAACTTTTAAATTTTCTTTTTAGTTCTGACAACATTGGTATTTTTCCTTTATACATTACATCTGAGGCGATACTTGCATTTTGTGAAGCAAGATGAATACGGATCTGATGCATTCGACCGGTATAAATTTCACACTTAATCAAGGCATAGTGTTTAAAAAGTTTAAGTGTAGTAAACACAGAGAGCGCTTTTTTCCCGTCCAGCTTATCAATTTTCACAGTACCCGTACTTGTTTGCTTAATGGGCAGGTCAACCACCAACTGGTCAAATTTTCGTGGAGATGCGACAATTGCGTGGTATATTTTTTGAACTTTTCTTGCTTCAAACTGCATAGCCGCATTACGATACGATTCTGCATTTTTGGAAATTAATAAAGCGCCACTAGTTTCTTTATCAAGCCGATGACATACCTGTGCATCTAAACAATATTTTCTTGCTAAAAGCAGAACATTTTCCGACTCACCCCGGTCATCTAAAGTAGCAAGATTTGATGGTTTGTTTATCACCATATAATTCTCGTTTTCAAACAATACCAAAGACCTAAAATTAATAAACGCCATAATTAGGTGCAAGTTAACTCAAATCAAGCAACGGGAAAATTAAATATTTACGAATATCAAAGCCTTTGCATCTAAAGGTAAGTTTTGGCAGGATATCTTTCCAGGACATATACTCAGCGGAGAGAAGATTAAGGCATTTCTTAAAATGCAAGTTAAAAATGTTGGGCCTCACATGACCCAATAAAGAATAGTTCCACCTTTAGGATTCCATAAAAGATGAAATTGTCGGAAAGAAATGTCCATTGGAACTTATTCTGTTTCACCATGTTTTTTATTCCTGACTGAAAAGTATAATAATTTCTATGTTTTAAAGAATATATTTGTCGAAAGAAAAAGAAGTTTAGATTGATGAAAATACTTCACCTATCAAATAATACGATTCCTGGTGGAGCAGGAAAAGCGGCCCGAACGTTAAATGAAGCACTACAAAGGGCCGGTATGCAAAGTGATCGGCTTGATGTAAGCACAAACACTAAATGGGATAAGTTTAGAGTTCTTTTCAGGTCTTATTTCGATAAAATCCCGTTGCTTTTTTACAATCGGAATCCGAAAACCGCTTTTAGTACTGCGAATATAGGAATCGGGATGAATCGGTATAAGATTGTAAGAGAAGCAGACATTATTCATTTGCATTGGGTACATCAAGGGTACATGGGTTTTAAAGACATGAAATATTTAGCCTCTCTGAAGAAGAAAGTATTCATAAATATGCACGATAGCTGGTGGCTGAGCGGCGGATGCCATGTAACCCACGGCTGTGACCTATGGAAGAGTGGTTGTGGCAATTGTCCACAATTGAATAGTAAAAATGCAAACGATTTAAGTAGGCGAATTTTTTTAAAAAAGCGGGAGATTTTGGAAGAAATGAATCCCACCATAATATGTGTTAGCCGATGGATGTTTGATCGAGCATCTATTGCTCCAATGTTTAGAGGATTTAAGATTATTCAAATTCCGAATTGTATTGATCTAGAAAAGTACCAGTCTTTTGACAAAAAAACAGCACGAGAGAAATTAAACTTACCCATTAACAAAAAGCTCATCCTGTTTGGTGCAGTTGTTATAGGAGATCCCAATAAAGGATTTACTTATTTTAGAGAGGCCGTAAACGCGATAGAAAATGAAGATTTTGAGGTTGTTATTTTTGGTAATAATAACAGTGCCGACTTCGGGTTGAAGAAAAAAGTAAATTACCTCGGATTACTAAAGGATGATTATACTTTAGCACTAACCTATAGTGCGGCAGATGTATTTGTTGCACCTAGTCTTGAAGATAATTTCCCATGTACCGTATTAGAATCTTTGGCTTGTGGAACCCCTGTAGTTGCTTTTAATATCGGTGGCATGCCAGACATGATTACACATGAACGAAATGGGTATTTAGCGGAGAAAATGAATGCTACTAAACTTAATAAAGGTATGGTTTTTTGTATAAGTAAAGGGGGGGAGATGTCTGATTCCGCTCGAAATAAAGCAGTTGAGGAGTTTAGCTATGCCGCAATAGCAAAGTTGTATGCTATTTTATATTAATTGATTATTCTGAGAAATGATAAACCTGTTTTTCTATTTAAGTCTTATTGCAAGTATGCTTCAAAATTTAGCAGTAACAAGAGTCTTAAATTTTGACATGGCCTATCTAAATATAGCCTATCTCGTGATATTTTTTCTGATAGCAGTTTTAACCAATTTCAAAGGAACTATTCTTCATCCTATCACAATAATAGGTGGGCTTTGTGTGCTGCTTTCATCGGCAGCAGGTGGATTTCAGGGAAATCGTGGAGCTATAATTATAACAATGATTCACCTAAGTATTTGCTTTTATTTTCTTAATTACAGTTTCAAAATTAACTATGAAAATTACTTAAAAATCACAGTTTACTTTACTCTGATTAATTTAATTATTGCTTGGGGTTTTATAATATTTAACTATAATCCTCCCCCACCGTGGATTGAGCGCTATGCCTTCCAAAAACGAGGACTAATAATAACATATATTAGTGGACTCTATAGTGATAAAAATGCCTTGGGTTATTTTACAGGTTTAATTCTTCTACTCATTCAATTTTCTTATCGAGGAAAATTCCGAATTTATCTGATATTGTTCTTGCTTATTACGTTAATCCTATCTGGCAATCGTGGTGGAATGCTTGCATATTTCTTCGCCTTCTTTGTCTATAAAACGATTGGGGTAAAAAGTAAAAAGCAGAGGACGATTTATATAATTCTTATTCCCATCATAGCATTTCTGTTTCTGAAATTTTGGACTGCCTCCGATTTTGACGAAAGAAAGGGAAGTGATTCAGGAAGAAAGGAATTGCGAGAAATTGCCTATCCAATTGTGCGAAATAATTTATGGTTCGGTATCGGTCGTTCATTGGTTATGGATGGTGAAAGTTTACAGGTTCATAATTTTTATCTTCAAGTTCTTGTAGAACAGGGCCTAATTTCGTTGATCTTTTATCTGTTGCTCTTTATTTATTTTTACTTCAAAACATCTAGTGAAGGAAAGGCGCTTCTGATCTTTGTTTATTTTTTTATTCTCACCGCGCCGATAATGACCCCGGGTAACCTAGGAGCACTAGAAGTAATGCTAGGTTTTTGTTTTTTATATAGTAAAGCGAAAAAAGAAAACACTTTAAATCAAGTACAAGTTTTATAATAAACCACTATGATATTCTCTGGTCTTTTAAATCTTTTGCATCTCCTACTTTATTACCTAATAACTCATCTTTTATTTAAAATTCTTAGAGTCGATGATCAGTCCGAATCTCCTTTTTATAGTGCCTTTATGAAGAGTGTTTTGGGATTTCTTTTTGTAGTAAGTTTATATGCTATTGTTCAAACAGACGGCAATACTATTTTGGCACTAGTTCCCATTTCAATAATCATTTTGATAATTTTCATAAAAAAACAATTCAAATCAATTAATAGAATTGTAAGAAATCAAGACTATGCGCCTTTCCACGTAATTTTATACTTAGCGACTGTCAACATTTTGTTGACGGCTTTCCTCTGGCTACACTTTTACCCCCAACCTGGAATTGAACAACATTTAAAAGGTGATTTTATGATCTACTCCAAAATATCTGATTTCATAAATTACTACGGCATAGAAAACAGGTGTGTTGATTATTTTTTCCCCTTTTATCATCGCCCAGAGCCGTATCATTATGGTGAACATTGGCTCAGTGCTATAGCTATTAATATGTATGGCTGCAAAGCGGAAATTGCCCTAGTTGTTTTCGCTTATGGGCAAATACTTAGTCTTACTGTTTTAGGTGTTGCCGCGTTATTAGAAAAAAAATTTAAACTATCCATCTATTGGATAGTTATAATTTCGTTTACCTCATTATTTATTGGGCCATTAGGACAGCTTTTTCCTCTACAACTAGGATATTTTTCTGAATTTTGGGGGGATGTAACATATTTAGCTTTGCCAAAGTTAAGCATTGTACTGCTTTTTTTATTGTTTATTGAGCTTCAATTATTTCATAAAAGTTATGTTGCATTTTCAATTGGTTGTGGGCTGCTAAGTCTATTTTATGCTCCTTGTTTAAGTATACTTCCAATTTCATTTCTAATTCTTTGTAAAGATTATCTCGCAAAAAATATTATAATTAAAACACTATATATTGCTGTAGCTATTTTAGGAATATCGGTTGTTATTTTAATTTTTAAATATGGGTATCTTCCTGAAACCGAAAAAACAACCTGGGTAGATTTGGATTTGATGAAGTTCGAAACAAACCAAAAGCAATTTGATTGGTTGCTATATTCTCGAACGCTTATTAATATAGGAGGAGTTGCTATACTTTATTTTGTCAAAACAATTTTTATCTACGGAATAATTATAATTGCATTGCTTATATATCTGTATAAATGGCAAAAAATCAAGCTGCTGGTAGTAATTAATTCCACTTCATACACCTATAGCAATATTCTTGTTTTTTTACTTCTCCCAATTTTAGCATGGGGGTGTCTGCCATTTATATCTACTGACTCCTTTCAGTTTTGGTTAATGATGTTCTACCCGTTTTTGGTAATTCTAATTGTTAAACTGCTTGCCACGCTGTTAATGTTTGTTGAGTTACGGTTTTTAGTACTTATAATTATTGTTCTTAATTTGTTTACGCATCCTTTAACTATAAACCACCTCTTCAAAGCTAAAACCTTAGCAGAGGAGTTAAAGCTTCAGCAAATTTCTGCTAATGCCCAGGATAAAGTTGCTTATTTTTGCAAACCATCTAGTAACAATAGTATTTACCTTTTTTCAAATGATGAGGTTGTACAGGACGCTCTGGGAATATCACCTTATTTTAGTCGGACAGCTGATCTTTCCATTTTTGATCTTGACACTTCATTTATAGGTTTGAAGTACAACGCATCGTCTCAGTACTTTTTTTTCGAGATGATTAAGCAGGCTCCATTTTATATTTACCTTAGAAAATGTCGATACGAAAACCCTTTGATTTCTATAGAGTCCGCCCAAATAAAATTTTTAAGAGATTTTAGTGTTCATTGGGTATATGTTGAAGAAGGAGTAACTCTCTGTAAAGAACTAAATGCAGTATTGTTGCCACAGATAGTTCTAGACAGTAGTATTGTATATAAGGTATTAGAACAGACCCCGCAAGAGAATTTGGAGCTATTAAAGCAAAACCACTGAGTAATGATAATACCACTGATTTAGATTATGGCATTTTTTAGATTGTGCTGTGTGTTTGTTGAATAATTTGATTTGGGTTTTCCCAAAATTTATTTAAGATTAGTATATAATAATGGCACTTCGAAACGACCACTATATCAAATCCATTACAGGTCTACGCATCATTGCAGCATATATGGTATATATGCATCATTTGTTGCAACATGAGCAAATAAAGATAGAAAATATCTTTTTAAAAGAGTTTATACTCTCTTTAAATTATGGTGTGAGTATATTTTTTGTTTTAAGTGGTTTTTTGATCAGTTATCGATACTCCGAGTATAACTTTTGCCTTTATAGCACATGGAGGAATTACATAATTAATCGTATTGCACGTATTTATCCATTATACTTTTTTCTAACGGTACTTACTTTTGTTTTAAGCAATACTCTTTTTATTGATAATAATAGTAATAATTATTTGGCATTCTGTTTTAATATCACATTATTAAAAGCGTTCTCACATTATTACATATTCACAGGAATTGAACAAGGGTGGAGCCTTACAGTGGAAGAGTGTTTCTATTTTACAGCGCCTCTTATCTTTCTTTTTCTAACCAAGACAAGGTTATTTAGTATATTATTTGTAGCGTACCTATTTGGGATTTTATTTATTTGTTTTCAAGTAAAAATAGATCACATTTCCTTCAATGAGAGCCTCAGATACATGTTTACTTATACCTATTTTGGTCGAATTGCAGAGTTTCTTATTGGCGCTTGTTTAAGCGTTTATATTTATAGAAAAAAAACATTCGCATTAATCCATTATAGTAGGATAAAAACATATTTATCGCTGCTAATTATTGTCTTATTGTTATGCGCAAATGTTTATTTGACTCAGCATAAGTATTGTATTAAAGAATATATTCCCGTGACTGGAATTTTAGTTGCATTTATAAATCTTTTCTTACTGCCAATATGTACTGCTATTTTTATTTCGGGATTAATTACCGAAAAGACAATCATTTCTAAAATATTATCAAGTAAACTCTTTTTTATGCTTGGTAAATCATCATACGCTTTCTATCTCATTCATTTTGGAGTCATAGCCACTGTTATAGAAAGATGTCTCTCGTTTTCTGTGGGTCTTAATTTCATACTGTTAAATTCACTTTCATTTCTCCTTTTCTTTATTGTTGAGGAGCCTCTAAATAAAAAAATACGAATTATTTTATCAAAGAAGGAATTTGCTTTACACTAGTTTTGGACGAACAGTTTTCAATTTAGATGTCAACAATAGTAACACCCCGGTCGCTCATCTGGATATTTCGGTACCAGCTGAACCGTTACTTGAATTTATTGAATGGGAAGAAACTTCCAAGCATAATATTGAGGTGATGAATAACACTTTGGATTATTATCGCTTTTTTGATGCAACCAAACATGCAGAATTTCTTTTTGATTGCGTATTGGAAACCCTTACCAAAATCATCCCTGAAGAAATAAAATACCTGTCTCATTTTGATGAATACTGTAATACTCCCCAAAAATAGCACCAACGGTTTAGTTAAAAAAATCACTAATTTTACTACACCAAATGACCAAACAAACCCGACGCAAATTCACAGCTGAATTTAAGGCCAAGGTGGCCTTAGAAGCGATTAAAAACCAAAAGACTCTAGCCGAATTGAGTCAGCATTTTGAAGTAAATGCTGTTATGATCTCAAAATGGAAAACCGACTTTCTCACGAATATGGCGGTGGTTTTCCAGAAAGAATCATCTATTTCCGACACCTCCGATTCCGTTGATGTGGAGAAACTTTATGCCCAGATCGGGCAGCTAAAAGTAGAAAATGACTTTTTAAAAAAAAAGTTGCAAGAAACTGGGGATATGAATTACCGCAAAGAATTAATCAATCCCAAACATCCGGTGCTCTCTGTGTTTTATTTAACCGTCATTTAAAAGTCTTTATACTTGCAAATCTAAATAATTCAGGGATACTTCCTCCTTTATTTTATTTCAAAATCGAGAACTTCAACAAATAGTAAATGGCGAAAAGATTGCTATTATTTTCCCAATTTCAAAACAAAAAAATCTAGTTGTCCGCCCGAAGTAAGATTAGATTTTCCGGTGCCCGGATCGAAATCAACAGTTTCTGAAAAGAAACCGGTAGCATAAATATTGCCGGCTTTATCAACATTAATCGATGCTCCTTCATCTCTTCCTGCTGCTCCTATTGATGTTGCCCAAACAAACTTTCCTGAAGCATCTAATTTCGAAATGAAAATATCCTTACCTCCAGCGGAAGTTACATTAAATATTTCTTTACCTGGGTCGAAATCTGTTGTTTTTGCAAACACTCCTGTTAAATAAATATCCCCTGAAACACCCGTTGCGATGGAATTCCCTATACAATACTGCGTGCTCGAATAATTTTTAGCCCATGCAAGATTTCCTACGTTAGTAAGTTTAAGTATAAAAGCTTCTCCATTTTGCGACCCGGTTAAATTGAATGTATTTTCACCCGGATCAAAATCAACTGTGCCTGCAAAATATCCTGTAACAAAAACGCTTCCCTTTTTATCAACGGCAAGTGAAAGAGCTCGTTCTGATGAAGTACCTCCGATTCTTTTTGACCAAAGCAAGATTCCTTTTTCATTTAATTTAGTGATGAAAATATCTTCATCGCCCGCAGAGGTTAAAGTGGTTACAGCCGAACCAGGATCAAAATCTCCCGACCCATGGAATGTTCCGGCGATATAAATGTTACCGGTTGCATCAAGTTGCATATCATAGGCAATATCCTCATCTTTTCCGCCCATACTCTTTACCCAGTTAAAATTCCCTTTTGAATCAAACTTGGAAACGAAGACGTCTCCATAATCACCCGCAGATTTTAAAAAGAAGGAATCAATTCCGGGATCGAAATCCACCCTTCTCGAATAATATCCTGAAACAAATACATTTCCGACTGCATCAAGTTTAATGGAATTTCCGCTGCTGGAACCAATTCCACCGATACATTTGGCCCATTCAAAATTTCCTGCACTGGTTAATTTTGAAATGAAAATACTTTTTGATCCAAATGCTATGAGGTTAAATACACCATCACCCGGGTCAAAATCAGCAGTACCGGAAAAACTTCCGGTAGTATAAATATTTCCTGCTACATCCACTGCGATTGAAATTCCTTCTCCCAATCCGAGCTTCTTAGCCCATATAAAATTTCCTTTCGCATCCAATTTTGAAATAAAACTTTCAGAACTTCCTTTCGAAGTTAAATTAAAAGTTCCCGGACCCGGGTCGAAATCGGCCGTTCCATAAAAGTATCCGGTAGTATAAACATTTCCTGATGCATCAACTGTGACGCCTTTAGGAAAGTCATTCAATTTACCACCCATTGCATTTGCCCATTCAAATTTGGGTAAAGTTGTACCGGATGGAGAATAACTCTCCGTATTATCTGGATGTTTCCAAGCACCATGAATATGAAATTTATTGAATGGTTTATTAATTTTAGAAAGGGACTGGGAATTAAGAAAAAATTTGAAAACAAATAGAAAGAGGACGAATAAAATGAATAATCTTTTGGTATTTGCCATGATTTGATTTAGTTTAAAATGGCACCCCTACAAACGAAATCCAGATGCCGAAGTGAATTGCAAGTGTAGAGAAAAAATTGGAAGAATTTTTATTTCATACGCATTTATTTTTTGATCTGCAGAATTCACCACATTATAAAATGCAGGGCTGTTAGTATTTGTACATAACCATGTATTAGGTATTCTATACTACTGTTTCCATTAAAACTGAATACCGAATGGAGCCCGGAAAGGTACTCTAAACACAAGACCTTAGTCTCAAGGCGCATGTCGCTTTACTCTTCCTTCCCGTGGCAGTTCTTGTATTTTTTCCCACTACCGCAAGGGCAGGCATCATTACGACCCACTTTGGGACCTACTTTTATTGGGGCTACCTTTTCCTGGTCTGCTCCGGTAGGGTGAACATCCTGCGGCGTTTGCAACTGTGGGATATCGCTTTCACGTGACAGTTTCAACTTATTCATATTGCTGCTTCTACGGGCCGGTGCGTTGCTTACCTGCGGCTGGTTCGAGCTATTTTCAATATGCCCGCGGAAGAACATCGGCAAAACATTCTTATTGATCTTGGCCATCATTAAATTAAATAACTTGAACGATTCCAATTTATAAATCAGCAAGGGGTCTTTTTGCTCTAAATGGGCGTTGCGTACGGCCTGCTTTAAATCGTCGAGATCGCGTAAATGTTCTTTCCATGCATCATCAATGAAACTTAACATCACCATCTTTTCGAAACTCAAAAACACTTCCTTCCCTTTGGTCTCATACGACTTGCGCAACGGGGCAATTACATTCACACTCTTGGTGCCATCACTAAACGGAACTAAAATATTCTCGTATTGTTGCCCGCGATCTTCATACACCTGTTTAATCGTAGGGTAGCTTTGAGTTGCTATCTGCTCTGCATGTTTTTTATATATTTCACATAAGTGATCATACAGTTTCTCGGTGATGGTCTCGGCTTTATTATTTCCAAAATAAACAGCATCAAAATTAGGTTCTGTAGCCAATAACGTCAGCAGTTCCATTTCGAAGCCTTCAAAATTATTGGTAGGCTTATATTCTTCAACTAAATCTCCACAAAAAGTATAAATGCTTTCTACAATATCTATCGCAAGTTTATCGCCAAACAATGCATTACGTCGTTTTGTGTACACCACGTTACGCTGGTTGTTCATTACATCATCATATTCCAACAGGTGCTTACGTGAACCAAAGTTATTCTGTTCTACTTTCTTTTGCGAGCCTTCGATTTGGCGCGTGATGATTCCGTTTTCTATCACTTCGTCTTCAGGGATATTGAACCGATCCATAACCCTGCTCATCCTGTCGCTGCCAAACAAACGCATCAAATCGTCTTCCAGACTCACAAAAAACTGAGAGGTGCCCGGGTCGCCTTGTCGTCCCGAACGCCCCCGTAGCTGCCTGTCTACACGGCGACTCTCGTGCCGCTCGGTACCAATAATGGCCAATCCACCCGATTTCTTCGTCTCATCGGTAAGTTTTATATCCGTTCCACGGCCTGCCATATTGGTGGCAATGGTAACTTGCCCTACCTGCCCGGCCATCTGCACAATCTCTGCTTCTCTTTGGTGTTGTTTGGCATTGAGTACATTATGTGGCACCTTTTTTATTTGAAGCATCCTGCTCAACTGCTCGCTAATTTCCACGCTCGTGGTACCTACTAATATCGGACGGCCTTCGTTTCGCAACCGTTCAATTTCATCGATTACTGCCTTGAATTTTGCACGGCGTGTTTTATACACTTTATCATTTTTATCTGCTCTCGAGGTCGGCTTATTCGTTGGAATTACCACTACGTCCAACTTATAAATTTCCCATAACTCACTCGCTTCTGTCTCGGCAGTACCAGTCATCCCAGCCAGTTTATGATACATCCTGAAATAATTTTGAAGGGTGATGGTAGCAAACGTCTGCGTGGCATCTTCCACTTTCACATTCTCTTTCGCTTCAATGGCCTGATGCAAACCATCGCTGTAACGACGACCGTCGAGTACACGACCGGTTTGCTCGTCGACGATTTTTATTTTCCCTTCTTCAATAATATATTCTACATCGCGCTCAAACATATTATAGGCTTTAAGCAACTGATTGATGGTATGGATGCGCTCACTCTTATTCGAAAACTGCAACAGCACTTCTTCCTTTTTATGTACTTTTTCTTCGTGCGTGTCGGCCGACTTTTCTATTTCGGCAATAATACTCCCCACGTCGGGCAAAATAAAGAACTGCTTGTCTTCGCCTGAAGAAGTGATCGCTTCAATACCTTTATCGGTAAGCTCGCAGTTATTATTTTTTTCATCTATCACATAGTAAAGTTCCACATCTACTTTAGGCATCTCCTTGTAATTATCCTGCATGTAGTACCCTTCCGTTTTCAATAGGAATTGCTTTACACCCGACTCGCCCATAAACTTAATGAATGCTTTGTTTTTTGGCATTCCGCGGTAACAGCGTATGAGTGGCATCGCGGCTAAATCTTGCTTGCCTTGTTCCCAATGCTTCTTTGCATCCACCAAACAGGTATTCAAATATCTTTTTTGTGCTTCTACTACTTTTTCGATACGTGGCTTTAACTCATAAAATTCTTGCTCATCGCCCTTGGGAATAGGGCCGGATATAATTAAGGGTGTTCTTGCATCGTCAATCAACACACTATCTACCTCATCCACCATAGCATAATGAAGATGCCCTTGAACAATATCTTCTTTGCTGGTGGCCATATTATCACGCAAATAATCGAAACCAAATTCGTTGTTGGTGCCATAAATAATATCGGCTTGATACGCTTTACGACGAGCGTCACTGTTAGATGGGTGCAGATCGATACAATCAACGGCCAAGCCATGAAACTGAAACAGCGGGCCATTCCATTCACTATCACGTCGGGCGAGATAATCATTTACGGTTACAATATGTACACCGAAACCTGCTAGGGCATTGAGGTATGCGGGCAAAGTAGAGACTAGTGTTTTTCCTTCACCGGTTGCCATCTCGGCAATTTTTCCTTTATGAAGCACCGTACCGCCAATAAGTTGGACGTCATAGTGAACCATCTTCCAATTGACCAAGATCCCGGCAGCATCCCACGAATTCTTCCAAAAGGCTTTGTCGCCTTGTATGGAAACAAAGTCTTTTTTAGTAGAAAGGTCTTTGTCAAAATCCTGGGCTGTTACCTCTAAAATCTCGTTTTCAGAAAAGCGACGGGAAGTTTCCTTCATCACGGCAAAAGCCTCTGGCAGTAGCTCCAAAAGCACCTCTTCCAAGAGTGTCAAACGGTCTTTCTCCAGCTTTTCTACTTCCTTAAAGAAATCCTCTTTTTCATTTACATCAACGTCGGGATTATCCGCTTTCGCTTTAAGGTCATTTATATTCTGCGTTATTTCGCTCAACGATTCTTTGATCAATGCCTTGAAGGAAGAGGTTTTCCCACGTAATTCATCATGACTTAAACTTTGCAGTTTATCGTATTCATCGTTTATTTTACCAACGAAGGGGCTTAATTCTTTAAAGTCTTTGTCGGCTTTATTTCCAAATATTTTTCCAAATATTCTTCCTAGTGCTCCTACCATAAATTGCGTTTAATAGATTAAATTAATAAAAGATTTCAAAGATAACGGAAATACAATAATTTGGCTAAACTAAAAACTGGGCCAATATTGCTTGATTATATGCTTGGAAGCTGACATTGAGGCGGATTTACGACTCATTTCATTGCCTCATAAATAATTTGTTGCATTTTACTCCGTACGCTTAGTTTGATGATTTTGTCGTTCTCCTGATTGGGATATACGCGATTGCTGAGAAACACAAAAACTAAATTATACTTCGGGTCGGCCCATACACTGATACCGGTAAAGCCGGTATGACCAAATGTCAAGGTACTTGCTCCGCTATACATCACATCGGCATCCGTAGGTTTACGTTTCTGCTTATCAAATCCCAGGCCACGACGGCTGGTAAGCGATTGGTATGAGGTAAACAATTCCACCGTTTCCGGACGGAAATATTGGATGCTATTATAACTCCCTTTGTTTAATAACATCTGGAAAATAATACTTAAATCATAGGCATTGCTAAAGAGCCCGGCATGGCCCGAAACACCGCCAAATAAGGCGGCTCCTGGATCGTGTACATAACCTTGTAAAAGTTGTTTGCGAAAAACAGTGTCGTTTTGGGTTGGCACAATATCTTCCTTTGTATAAAAACGTAGTGGATTAAAGCCAGTGGTAGTAAGGCCTAGAGGCTGATAAAAAGTTTTGTTGAGATACTTCTCGAAATCTTGTCCAGTTTGTTTCTCTACCAGCTTCTTCAATAAAATAAAGTCGAGGTCGCTATACAGATATTTGCCTGCCGGAGCCACCGGGCTTTTATAAATCGCCTTCCAAATCACCTCCATATAATTTGCCCGCAGATACATGCTGTCGGCTACCTTTATGTTGTATTTTTTATCCGGGGTTCTCTTAAATACACTCGTATCTTTTAACGCCTCGGTATAAAATGGAATCCAGGCTTTCAATCCAGCTTCATGCAAGAGCACCTGACGAATGGTGATCATATTTTTGTTTGTTGCTTTTAGTTCTGGCAAATAGAACGAGAGTTTCTGGTTTAAATCTATCTTTTTATCTTCGTAAAGCTTCATGATGGCGAGGTTCGTTGCCGCCACTTTAGTAACCGATGCCAAGTCGAACAAATGATCGTTTCTTACCCGCTCTGTATCGATCTCATACGTAAATGAACCAAAAGATTTTTCATAACAGATCATGCCGTCTTTAGCAACTAAAATCTGGCATCCCGGAAACACCTTTTCTTTGATGGCCCATAAGGCAATCGTGTCAATCGTATTCAGTATTTTACTATTTAATTGCACCGCTTCAGGAACCGTGTACTGCATTCCTTGCATGGCCGTTGTGTTCACCGTTTGATGCAACACATAATTTTTATTGACGTTAACTGGTAGGCTACCTAATGAGGGTTTCAGGCCAAAAATTAATTGTGCCGCCGTAAGCATGTTATTCTCCGTTTCCTCAAAAGCGACGACTACGTTTTTAGCATCGTTAAACTCGGCCAGGCTATACGCATTGGCAAAATCAACGAGAATCGTTTTTTTCTTTTTACATAGTGCATTTACAAATTTCGATTCGCTTTCAGTGATGCCATATTCCTTAGTAAAATACCTGCTGGTACCATGAATACTCACGATGACGACATCATACAAAGCCAATTTCTTCATCCAGAAATTTACCTCCGATTTGCTGAAATTCTTGTCGGTAGCATAAACGTCCATCTTAGCATAATGCTTTAATTGAACCTGAAAAAAATTCTCTTTTTTATCTCCAATAACTAAACTGGCTATTTTTAAACCCGCTTTTTTTGTTATCGGAAGTAATTGTTGCCTATTGGTTACAATACATACCGAGGCATCGGCCATTTGTTGAATGAGTAATTTCGTTCGTGGGGTGTTTAAATCATCGATGATACAAACCGTATCAATCGGCAAATTATTTTTTAATCCACACCAGTATTTTGCATTTAAAATTCGAAGTACATGGGCATCTATCTCTTTTTCCGTGATAAGATTACTGTCTAAGGCGCTTATTATTCTGTTGTATGCAATTCCTACTTCGTCAACACATAATAAAACATCGGCACCTGCCCGTAAGGCAAGCCATTCGGCGTCGCCTCCATTGAAATATTTGGTGACCCCTTTCATGTTCAGGGCATCGGTAAAAATCAACCCGTTAAACTTCAATTTCTCACGTAACAAATCGGTGACAACGATAGGTGATAAGGTAGCTGGGATATTGGGGGTACTATCGAGGCATGGCATATTTATGTGGGCTACCATAACGCTCATCACACCTTGTTCACATAGGTATCGAAAGGGATACAATTCGAGCGAGTCCAACTGCTCCATTGTTTTATAGAGTACAGGAAGGTCTTTGTGGGAATCTACCGTCACATCGCCGTGTCCCGGAAAATGCTTTGCCGATGCTATCACGTGGGCTTCTTGCATGCCACGCATATAGGCTGCACTGTACTTTGCCACACGGTCTCTTTCTTCTCCAAAAGAACGGTCGCCAATAATTGGATTCAACGGATTGTTGTTGATATCGACATCTGGTGCGAAGTTGATATTGATTCCCATGCGCCGGCATTCACGTCCTATCTCTTTCCCCATGGCATATACCAGGCTATCGTTTCGCATGGCACCCAGTTGCATTTGCTTGGTAAAGTTAGGCGTATTCTCCAAACGCATATTTAAACCCCACTCTCCATCGATTGCAATAAATAACGGTGTTTTAGATATGCTCTGATAATAGTTTGTTTGTTCTATCTGTTTCACTGGACTGCCTTTAAAAAAGATAACTCCTCCTACATGATAGCTCTTTATCAAATGGTCTACCGTCAGCAAATCTTCTTTCGCAGAGGTGGCCGAGACCATAAAGAGTTGCCCTATTTTTTCTTCCAGAGTCATGGCCTGCAAAATACTGTCGGCCCAATTATTATAAGCCTTACAAGGGTGTTCCTGGCCAAGAAGCGCAGAAGAGAAAAGACAAAATAAAAAAGTGAATGTGTATTTTAAATAAAATTTTGAAGCATGCATTATATTCCGAACGTATTTGTACAAATATAATTTTACGCTTTCGTGTAAAATGTTTCAGTTATGAACAAATGTAACGTTTCATCTGAACTAAAATTAGCAATTTAGACATCAGCGTCGATGCTTCTTTTCTCCATTATACCAACGGAATTACACCAGCACCGTTTTCGGTAGCCTCTTAATTTACTAACCCTACGGTGTATTTTTGAGGATCTGTTTGTAAGTGTCTCACTTCAATTATCTTTGCTGCAATGCAACCTATCCCATTAGCCGAGCGTATGCGCCCAAATCAGTTGGATGACGTAGTGGGGCAACAACATTTAATTGGCAATGGTGCTGTATTACGCAATGCTATTGAAAGTGGTAATATCATGAGTATGATTTTCTGGGGGCCGCCAGGAGTCGGTAAAACAACCCTTGCTAATATTATTGCACGTACCTTAAAACGGCCCTTCTTTGGCTTAAGTGCCATCAACTCTGGGGTAAAAGAAATACGTGAAGTAATTGAAAAAACAAACGCACACGATTTATTCGCTTCAAAGGTACGACCTATTTTATTTATAGATGAAATACATCGTTTTAATAAATCGCAACAGGATGCTTTGTTGGGTGTCGTTGAAAAAGGAACCGTTACCTTAATAGGAGCCACCACAGAGAACCCATCCTTCGAAGTAAATGCGGCGTTGCTTTCCAGATGCCAGGTTTACATTTTACAACATTTGCAACAACAAGATCTCGAATTGCTATTAAAGCAAGCGTTTGAGCGCGATGCCTGGCTTGCCTCTCAGCAGGTTACCATCAAAGAAAATGAAGCGTTGTTAAAATTAAGTGGTGGTGATGCGCGTAAGCTTCTTAATGTACTGGAAATCGTGGTGAGTGGCATTGAAAATAGAGGAGATAAAAACATCACAAATGAGTTGGTTGAAAATATAGTGCAGCAAAAAATGGCATTATATGATAAAAGTGGTGAGCAACATTATGATATCATCTCTGCCTTTATTAAATCGATGCGGGGAAGCGACCCCAATGCGGCAGTATATTATTTAGCTCGTATGCTTGAAGGTGGCGAGGATCCTTTGTTTATTGCTCGCCGTATGCTCATTTTGGCAAGTGAAGATATTGGAATGGCCAACCCAACGGCACTGGTCATAGCCAATAATGTATATACTGCTGTTCACGCCATCGGTATGCCGGAGGCCCGTATTATTTTATCGCATGGTGCCCTATATTTGGCTACCTCACCGAAAAGTAATAGCGCCTATATGGCCATCGAAAATGCATTACGTTTAGTACGAGAAACGGGAGATGCACCCGTGCCATTGCACCTCCGAAATGCTCCCACTAAATTAATGAAAGATATAAATTATGGGAAAGAATATAAATATGCCCATTCTTATGAAAACAATTTCACCGATCTTGAATTCCTTCCCGCAAGCATTACAGGTACAACATTGTACCAGCCCGGAAAAAACCAACGAGAGAACGAAATTAGCGGCAACCTAAGGAATCTCTGGAAAGAAAAGTATGGATACTAAATGTGCCTTCTTCAAAACTACCGTTGGCCTTGTGTGATTGTCCTTAGCGCAGCCTCACCAAAGGTAATTGAACCCTTTTAGCCAAAGAAAAGGATATAGAAGGAAAACAATGCTTACTTCCTTCTCCGATGCATCACCCTCACTTCCACGTCTTCTAACGCGGCTTCAGCTTCTACCCAAAACATGGCCCTTTTGTTCCAGCTAGGAGTACACATAAATACCGTGCGACCCGACGTTTTACCGGTGGTGTCGGGGTAATGTTGTATGGCACTGATGCGTGCCTTGGTGCCTTGATGTGTTATTGGACAACGCTTCCCGTCGAAATCGCCTTTGCTAAAAAAAAATTCATAAAAATCAACGCCCGTCTCCCATTGCCAATCGGTACTGGTATCTACCCATCGTGTTTTCACGATGTAATCAATATTTTTATAGTTGGTAGTATAGGCCGGTTTTAGGAGTTCAACACTGTCGCCAACCGTAACTTCTATAGCATCTTGTGCTGAGAGCACTCCTACTGATAAGAGAAAAAATAACCATGATAAATATTTCATTTCGATTTCAAAAATAAGATGTTTAAAAGTAAAAAAATGTTAATCGCTTATTTTATAATATTTTTGATTTTTATCCTGTGTGAATCTCAAGAAAGCAAACCTTCATTCTGGCCTGTTTTATTTTGAAATAGCCATTGCCAACGCACTCCTGAAATTATTGGTGGTGCTATCTCTTTGTTTTTTTTCATGCCATAACAACTTGCATAACGAAAACAATGTATTTCGTTATAATGAAGATGGGCAACTCACATCCCTCGATCCGGCTTTTGCTAGAACACAGCCTAATACGTGGCTTATCAATCAACTGTTTAATGGCTTGGTGCAGATGAATGAAAAGATGCAAATAATGCCGTGCATTGCAAAAAGCTGGGAAGTGAATGAAGAAAAAACTAACTATACTTTTCATTTGCGCAACGACGTTCATTTTCATCAAGATACCTATAGTAAAGGGAGAGCCGTTACCGCCAATGATTTCAAATATAGTTTCGAACGCCTCTTGGATAAAAAGCTAGCCTCGCCGGGAGCCTGGGTATTAGCGATGGTGGATAGAGAGGCAACAGAGGGCGGTTTTGAAGCAAAAAACGACACCACCTTTATCATAAAACTAAAACAACCGTATAGTCCGTTTTTAAAATTACTTACACAAAGTTATTGCGCTGTAGTGCCCCACGAAAGTGTTTCCATGTGGGGTAAAGATTTTCGAAGCCATCCGGTTGGGACCGGTCCATTCGAATTTTTTTTATGGGATGAGGGGGTGAAACTAATCTTACATAAAAATAAAACTTATTTTGAGTCTGACAGCGTCGGAACGAAACTTCCATACCTCGATGCCGTCTCGATCTCTTTTATCGATAACAAACTAGCGGCCTTCTTAGCATTTACAAAAGGTGATCTGGATTTCTTTAACGGTTTGGAAAGTAATTTCAAGGATGAGGTATTGCATAAAGATGGAACGTTGAAAGCAAAATATCTTCACCAATTCATCTTGCAAAGCAATCCGTATCTAAATACAGAGTATATGGGTTTTTTGGTCGATGATACCTCTGCGTTGGTAAAAGAAAACGCTACGGGAGATGTGAATTTTAGAAAAGCGATAAGCTTCGCCATCAATCGTAATGCGTTGGTGAGCTATTTGCGCAATAACATTGGAACGCCCGCCAATAGAGGATTTACACCGACCGGATTTCCGTTGCTCGACGAAAAAAATATAGTAGGATACCCCTTTAATTTAGATTCTGCAAATTACTATATGCAACAGGCGGGCCTTCAAAATAAGAAAACAGAATTACCCCTTTACACCGTACAACAATATCTGGATATGGCGGTATTGATACAAAATCAATTGGCAAAAATTGGGGTCGTATTAAAAATCGAAGTTAACCAAAACAGCTTCAACCGCGGGCTTATCAATAAAGGTCGTGCCTTGTTTTTTCGAGCCTCCTGGATTGCCGATTACCCTGACCCGGAAAATTATCTCGGCGTATTTTACAGCAGAAATTTTTGTCCTGATGGGCCCAATTATACACACTTTAAGAATAAGGAGTACGATGCTTTATATGAAAAAGTGGTGCAGGAAACAAACGACCGTATGCTTTATAATTATTATGCTGAAATGGAAAACATCCTCATCGCCAATGCTCCGGTAGTTACACTGTTTTACGATAAGACATTTCGATTAATTCAGAACAATATACGTGGTGTATTACCAAACGCTCAAAATATTTTAATCTTAAAATACGCTCAAAAAGAGTAGGTTTTTTTTAATTCAGTTAACTTTTTACTGTTGCCATCTTAAAATAGTTGGTAAACGTATTATCTGTGCTTGTTTTTGTGGTGAATGAAATCTACGGTGGAGCGTTAATAATTACCTCAATTGCATTCTGAATTTATAAATAATTTTATTTATCATTGCTTCCTTACTTAGTCACTAGGTTCAAGGAAAATAATTTTCATTCAATATGGCAACAATCGTAAAAGAAAAACCACACTTAAACTTCTGGCAAATTTTCAATATGAGTTTCGGATTTCTTGGAATCCAATTTGGATTTGCACTTCAAAATGCCAATGTGAGCCGAATTTTCCAAACTTTAGGTGCTCAAATTGACGATATTCCCATCCTTTGGATTGCTGCACCAATTACAGGTTTTCTAGTACAGCCTATTATTGGCTATTTAAGCGATAGAACCTGGCATCCGCGCTTCGGGCGTCGTCGACCCTTCTTTTTTATGGGCGCTCTCTTTTCCTCCCTAGCCTTATTTGCTATGCCCAATTCTTCTGCTCTATGGGTAGCAGCCACCTTGTTATGGGTTTTAGACGCTTCCATCAATATTAGTATGGAACCATTTCGGGCATTTGTAGGCGACAAACTTCCTGCCGAACAGCAAACAACGGGATATGCCATGCAAACTTTTTTTATTGGCACTGGTGCTGTAATCGCATCGTTATTACCTTACTTCTTTACCAATGTGTTAGGATTTAGTAACACGGCTGCTGAAGGCGTAATTCCCGATTCGGTAAAATATTCTTTCTTTATTGGAGCTATTGTTTTTTTAGCCTCGGTTTTATGGACGGTGCTCTCTACCGATGAGTTTCCTCCTGAGGATATTGCAAAATGGGAACAGGAAAAATTAAAATCCAGCGGCGTTTTTAATGGAATTATCGAAATAGTTCAAGGCGTTTTTAAAATGCCTAAAGTAATGTTACAATTAGCATTGGTACAGTTTTTTACCTGGCTGGCTTTGTTCTCGATGTGGATTTATACGACATCAAGCGTGGCTCAAAATGCTTTTGGCACCATCGACACTACCTCAAAAGCATTTCAAGATGCTGGCGACTGGGTTGGGGTTATGTTCATGGTATATAATGGCATATCGGCCATTGTTGCATTTATGCTGCCTATGTTGGCGAAACGAATAGGTAAAAACTACACCCATCTACTTTGTTTGATTATTGGTGGAATGGGTTTAATTTCCATGTTTTTCATTAAAGATAAAATGTTTTTATTGATTCCAATGGTAGGTGTTGGCTTGGCTTGGGCTTCAACATTAACCATGCCTTACGCCATCCTGGCTAAAGCACTTCCACCGAATAAAATGGGGTTCTATATGGGGGTATTCAATTTTTTTATTGTCATACCTCAAATTGTTGCTGCGGCCATACTTGGTTTCTTTATCAAACATGTTTTTGAAAGCCAAAGCATCTATGCCCTTGTTATTGGGGGCATCTCAATGATAATTGCGGGATTGCTTTGTATTATCGTGAAAGACAAGAAGTAAGCACGATTGGACTATTCTCCTAAACTGCCCCTTCTATTGTTTTTGCGCCCCATGGCCGTTTTCCTAATAACACTTCCAGGTCCGTTTGAAATAAAACCTCTTTCTCCAAAAGTTTCTGTGCGACTATTTCAAGTTCCTCACGTTTTTCAATAAGTAAATTACGGGTACGTTGATAGGCAGAATCTATAATTCCACGTACTTCATTATCTATTAACTCCGCTGTTTTTTCGCTATAGGGTTTCCCCATCACAAACTCATCCTGACTAAAATTGTTAAAAGAAACATTCCCCACCTTACTGTTCATGCCATAAACGGTAACCATGCCGTAAGCTAATTTTGTAATACGTTCCAAATCATTCTGCGCTCCCGTCGATATTTTACCAAACACTAAATCTTCGCTAGCACGCCCGCCTAAGGTCATACACATGCTATCGGTAAGCTGTTCGGTGGTATATAAATATTGATCTTTTGGCAAATATTGAGCGTAACCCAACGCCGCCACTCCTCGTGGTACAATCGTTACTTTTACCAACGGGTCGGCATGTTCTAGAAACCACCCGGTAATAGCATGTCCGGCTTCATGGTAGGCAACAATCTTTTTCTCCTCCGGAGATATTAATTTGTTCTTCTTCTCAAGTCCTCCAATAACTCGGTCTATCGCATCATTGAAATCCTGCATCTCTATAGCAATTTTATCACGTCGGGCAGCAAACAATGCCGCTTCATTACATATATTGGCAATATCAGCACCCACAAACCCCGGAGTTTGTAATGCTAACTTATGTGGATCGATAGAAGCGTCGAGTTTTAAGCCTTTCAAATGTACCTTGAAAATTTGCTCACGACCACTAAGGTCGGGTCTATCTACGCCAATTTGTCGATCAAAACGACCTGGACGCAATAATGCCGTATCTAAAATATCAGGTCTATTGGTCGCCGCAAGAATAATTACACCACTGTCGGTACCAAAACCATCCATCTCCGTTAGCAATTGATTCAAGGTGTTTTCCCGTTCGTCATTACCGCCCTGAACCGAATTTTTTCCACGAGCCCTCCCGATGGCGTCGATCTCATCAATAAAGATAATGCACGGTGCCTTTTCTTTGGCCTGCCGAAACAAATCGCGCACTCTCGAAGCGCCTACCCCCACGAACATCTCTACGAAATCGCTTCCCGACAAAGAAAAGAAAGGTACACTAGCTTCTCCGGCAACCGCTTTTGCCAGTAAAGTTTTACCTGTTCCTGGAGGGCCTATTAACAATGCCCCTTTAGGAATTTTTCCACCTAAGTTGGTGTATTTTTTTGGATTCTTTAAGAAGTCGACGATCTCCATCACCTCTTGTTTCGCCTCCTCTAATCCGGCCACATCTGCAAAATTTATGTTTACCTTGGTGTCTTTATCAAACAAGGTGGCACGGCTTTTTCCTATATTAAATATTTGAGAGCCTGCACCACCACCAGCTCCACCACCACTTACCTTCCTGAACATGACAACCGAAAAGATTACGATCATAACAAGTAGCATAATGTTCCCTACATTAAAAATGTCGGTCCAGCCGCCACCATTAGGATCCGTAACAACTTCTACTTCGTGTTTCGAATCGGTTACTTTTAGTACCTCATCGAGTTCACGATTAAAACTTTCCCAGTCGCTTACATGAAATACGTAATGCCCTGTAGGCCTATCTGCACTTAGTTTCTGAAGGTCTTTTTTATACGGTTCTTTAACACGTACCGAATCTTTATTAATTACTACATAGACCCTCAAATGATCGCGGTCCTTAATAATTTTTTTGACGTCATTGGAGGGGAGCATTTCACGCTCCACTTTAGTCCAACTTGTCCCAACCGCACTTTCGTTCTCCATAAACAAGGAAATAAGAAGAACAGCGGCAATGATTCCATAAATCCAATAAACATTAAATTTCGGGATTTGTGGTTTGCGAGATCCTGACTTACTATTCGTGTTCTTGGGAGACAAATCATCACTTGACACCGGACGCTTAGGCTCTTGCTTTTGCTGGTTATCAAAGTCACTTCCAGGTTCTTTCGTTTCGTCGCTCATATTAAATTATTACTATTTCGTGAAAATATTATCCCAAATGCTATTCCATAATAAACATAGGTCAAAGTGGCAGAGATTAAAACTTCTACACATTTTCGATTTTCTCTATTTGGGCATCACCCCAAAGATCTTCAATACCATAGAATTCACGACGCTCTTTTAGAAACACATGCACTACAACATTGATGTAATCGAGTAAAATCCATTCCGAATTTTGCTGCCCCTCGGTATGCCAAGGCCATTCATTATTGGATTTATGAACCTCTTCCTCAACACTTTTGTATATTGCCGCAACTTGAGTAGTGCTGTCGGCATGACATACAATGAATACATCGGTAGCTCGAGCTCTTAACTGTCTCAAGTCTAAAACTACAATGTCCTTGCCTTTTTTCTCCTGAATACCTTTAATTATACTCGGTATTAATTGATCGGTGTCGTTGACGGGTTTTATTTTTCGCATTAACTATATTAAATTTGCCGCTTCAAAATTACGCAATTAAAATTTGACAACCGCTTTCGCCCCGATACAGTTCTTACCAACTCAAATTCAGCTTTTCGACTCGTTGCCGAGTACCAACGACTACCTAAAGCAAGCCGTGTCGGATTGCGATGGGCTGCCGGAAGGAACCGTCGTGTGGGCATTAGATCAAACCAACGGCAGAGGGCAACATGCTAACGAATGGCTTACGGAGAAGGGTGAAAATGTTACCCTTAGTATCTTATTAAAGCCAAAAAATCTTTTGGCCAGTGAGGCATTCCGACTAAGTAAATGTATTGCTTTAGCAGTTCAAAGCACCGTGTCACATTTTGCAAATAACCCTACTCGAATTAAATGGCCCAACGATATTTATATTGATTCGCAAAAAATTGCAGGTATTTTAATCGAGAATACCATTCAGGGTGAATACGTAAAATATACGGTGGTCGGGGTGGGTCTAAATGTAAATCAAGTCAATTTTCGGAGCGATAACAACCCCACGTCATTACGTAAAAACACAGGCGAGATCTATGTTCTACAAGAGGTCGTAGATCTTTTACTTGCCTATATAAGCGCTCGCTATTTGCAACTACAACTTAAAAACCATAAAAAAATTGACGGCGATTACTTTCAGCTGCTTTATAAGGTATATCACGAGCAAAACTTCATCGTTCATGAAAAAGTGATACTGTGTCAAGTTAACGAAGTCCTTGCCAATGGGAGCATCGTTTTAAGTATTGGGGATGAAAAAAAGGCGTTTTTATATGGGGAGGCGAAATGGAAGATATAATTCTATCCATTTCCTCCTAAGATACTCAAAAAAACCCTCGCCTTTCGGAAAAATTATATCTTTGCAACTTCAACGGCATGCTCCCGGTATGATTAAAACAAAAATTCAACAAACGATGGCCTTGTCATTTTAACTTACAAAAAAAATAAACCATGAGTTCAACACCATTAATAGGTATCATTATGGGCAGCGACAGCGATTGGGCTGTGATGAAGGCCGCTTCCGATTTCTTAAAAGAACAAAATATTCCGCATGAGGTCTCCATCATATCGGCACATCGTACGCCTCATCGAGCCTTAGAATATGCTACAACAGCGCATACGCGAGGTCTAAAGGTTATTATAGCTGGCGCAGGTGGGGCAGCACATCTTGCGGGTGTAATTGCAAGTTTATCACCTTTACCTATCATTGGAGTGCCTGTAAAAAGCAGTAATAGCATCGACGGCTGGGACTCCATTCTCTCTATCTTACAAATGCCTAGCGGAATTCCTGTTGCCACCGTGGCTTTGAACGGAGCAAAGAATGCGGGTATTTTAGCCATGCAAATTTTAGCTACCGCCGACCCTTTACTCCAACAAAAGGTTCTAGATTATAAGGCGAAGCTTGCCGAAGAAGTACTCGAAAAAGCAAAAACGTTTGGAGGATAGCAAATAACAATCTGCTCTGCGGCCTGCAATTTTCATTGTTTCCTAAAATAATTTTATCTCATTAACCTTTCATACAGGGCAATAAATTTGAATGGATGATGAACGGTTGGGCATAAACAAATCCACTGCGTGAAATCACGAATGGTATCCAAAATAAAATAATTTAAAGTATTTTTCCATCTCGTTCGTCTTTACTCCTACGTATGGATGTTGTGACGCTTGCAATGACAGAAAAAACAAATCAGCAGAATCAGGAAATTGAAAAAGTAGTAACTACGAACCGTCGTCGCCTACTCGATTTTATTCGATTTAGGATCCCTGAAGAAGAAGATGCAGAGGATATTTTGCAAGAGGTGTTTTATGAATTGATACAGAGTTATCGGCTAATGAAGCCTGTACAACAACTGGCTTCATGGTTGTTTACTGTAGCCCGAAACAAAATTACCGATTCCTACCGGAAGCAAAAAACGACCAAACTCGACCATGATTTGAAACTAGATCATGATGATGATGACACGTTTCTTTGGGCTGATATCCTTCCAAGTTCCGACGACTCGGCCGACACGATACTGATGCGCGAAAGTATTATGGAGGCGGTGATTCAAGGACTCGATGAATTACCCCAAGAGCAGAAAGAAGTTTTCGAAATGCATGAATTCGAAGGCTACAAATTTGAACAGATTTCTGAATTAACGGGTGTGTCGGTAAAAACACTCATCTCTCGCAAAAGATATGCGGTAATCTACTTGCGCGAACGTTTGCAATATTTATACGACGATTTATTAAACTATTAATTTTTTTAACCCATGACAACACTTTCTTTATTGATGGCTTTAAAGTTTTTCGCCATCGTCATCACCACCATAGCCATCACCGCTTTTGTGGTAGTAAAACTTTGGAACTGGCTGGTACCAGAATTATTCACCGGGCCAAGAATAAAATTCAAACATGCTCTCGGCATAATGGCCTTGTCTTTCATCCTCTTTGGTGGATTAAATGGAGGAAGGCATTGGAGTGGGAATCATGGACTACATGATGGAAATTGCACACTTCAAGAACAATGTAACATTGAAAAAAACAGTATTAAATAATCTTTAACAATTAATTTTTAAATAACATGAAACGATTTTGGATTTTAAAAGGATTGAAATTTATAATATTCGCCGCAGGATTTATTCTTTTAGGTGGTTATATTATAATGCATTTATGGAACTGGCTCATCCCATCCGTCTTTACGGGAGGTATCGGCTTTGCACAGGCCATCGGAATATTGGTTCTGATGCGTCTTCTGGTAGGAGGATGGGGAAGACACTCCGGTCATCGTGGGGGCTGTAATCATGGATTCGGCGAACAGCGTCATTGGAAAGAAAGAATGGAACAGCGAATGGCAAAAATGTCACCGGAGGAACGTGAGAAATTTAAAACACAAATGAAAACTAGATGGAGTAACCATTGTGGAAACTGGAACGAAACAGAAGAGAAAAAAGAAACGGTTTAATTTTTATTCTACAACAAAACCTGGATGAAAGAATCATCCAGGTTTTTATTTGCCTCCGCTATTCATACTAATTTCAATGGGCAATACGTAAATATGCATCGGTGGAAATTGAATTACGAATTCGTTTTTCGTAACTGAATCCGTATCTTAGTTCCTTTATTTACCTCACTATGACGCACATATATCTTGCCCCTATGGTACGATTCAACAATGCGTTTTACTAAACTTAAACCCATGCCCCACCCTCGTTTCTTCGTAGTAAACCCAGGATTAAATATCGCTTTAAATTGAGTGGTTTTTAGCCCTTTACCGGTATCAGAGAAATCAAGAATGATATGATTCCCTAAATCGGTCAAAGAGCACGTGATCTTCCCCTCTCCATTCATGGCATCGATAGCGTTCTTCGTGAGATTTTCAATCACCCATTCAAAGAGAGGAATATTGAGCATGCAAAGGCTATCGGAAGCATTGTTTTTCTCGAAAATAAAGATTACCTTATTACTACTTCGTTTCGACATATAATCTAAAGCCATAGACACCACTTCGCAAACATTGGCCTCTTTCAATATCGGTTCAGAACCAATCTTACTAAAACGTTCCGTAATTAAATTAAGCCTTTGTAAGTCCTTATCCATTTCCTCCACCAAGGTAAGGTCAATATTTGCCCTATCGCTTTTTATCATTTCCATCCAAGCCATCAACGATGAAATTGGGGTACCCAACTGATGAGCCGTTTCTTTACTCATTCCTAACCACACTTTATTTTGCTCGCTTCGGCGAGAAGCCGAGAATGCTAAATACGAAACCAGTAAAAAGAGTGCGATGATGCCTAATTGAACAAAAGGATAGTAACGTAACTGTTGCAGGATTGTACTTTCTTTATAGTATAAAATATTGTATCGGGTGGAGTCACTCGGATCGAAATAGAATTTTATGCTGTCACTGCTGCTTTGCATCTGATGAAGCTGCTTTACGATGTAGGCACTCTTCAAAAATTCAGGATCAGAATCTTTTACCGAATCAAAATTCAGCACCGAATTAATATTTCCTTTCTCATCTGCAAGTATTACAGGAATCGTTCTATTGGCTCTAATAACGCTATTTAATAAGTAGTTTTGAGTTCCAGAACTTAGATCTTCGTCAGATGTAATTAAGCGGTAAGCGTCTGCCCATTGTTGCATTTTGCTCCGCTCCTCCGAAGAGAGCTTTTTTACCATATAATCGGTGTATAGCAGGGTAAAGATAGCTATCGCGATGGCAACAAAAAATAACCAGATCTTCCAGCGCTTCTTTCGATCGTATATTGAAAGTGGATACATTATTAATTCTTAAACCTTGCAAAATAACAGTTTATCGAGCATTAAGCAATAGTCGTCGGTTTTACTAGCCTCATTTCTTGAATTTGGTGTTAAATCAACAATTATCGATTCGATTCGATCTAAGTTCAAATTTTTTTTATTTATTTGTGCCGACACGAATATTCGAATGGGGTATAAAAAATGTTTCTTGCCGGGATTCATCCTAATTTTCTCTGTGTGCTCTTTACGGGTCGCATTAGCACAGTCGGCGATCACTACCAACACGAATTTAATTATGGCCTCTACCGATGGGGTCGATCTAACCAATTCGTGTTTAGCCTTTATTGATAGTAGTAAAAACCTAGTATTAAGCCAGATTATCGACAAACAATTTGTGCCGATTGATTTTTCAGAAGCCATGAATTCGTCGTTCGCTTATGGCAAACAAAATATATGGTACAAAATTAGTATCCAAAACACCTCTGCCGATACCTTTGAAGCCGTGCTGCTTTCGAATCGATGTGATATTATTAATCTTTACGCTGAAAAAAACGGGTACTTTATGGAAGCCAAAGCTGGCTTTGGATATCCCGATAAAAAACATACTAAAAATGCTATTCCATATGGATTTAAAATAACCATTGCTCCATCCGGAACTCAGATATACTATTTAAAGCTTGAAAATTTTTTCAAGCTCATTCAAAACATAAAGCTTAAAATTTATACTCCTGCTCAATACGAGCAATTTAATTCTCAAGAAGAACGGTCGCGTTCTACATTTTTAATATTTCAAAGTTGTTTTTTAGCATGTATGTTATTCATGTTTTTATTTACAATTTTACAATTCTCCAGCAACTATTACAGAGGCTATGTGTATTATGCGGTGTTTATCTTGGCCAATTTTTTTATTTTCTTACGTTTATTAGAATTTAATGCAAATTTAAGATTCATTACCGCGTGGTTTCCACAGTTCTTTTATTGTTTCGAAAATTTACTTACTGCCGTTGGCTTAATCTTTTATCTGAAATTCGTAGAATACTTCTTAGAAACACACCTCAATCAAAAATACTTTCAAAAATTTATTACCATTGCCGTAAGGGTCTTAGTGCTAGTGATTGCGAATGATCTGGCCCTAATTTATATCCGCCCATACGAAGTTAATAATATTACCATTTTTGCTGTTGAGAAATTTATAAATTATAGCATTTTGTTGGCTGCATTAATCCAGGTTTTTTTTAGTCAGAGTATCTTAGCACGCTATATTATAATGGGTACTCTTAGCTTGTTTTTGGGTATCATTTATGCGACCTACCTTGCCTTTTCCCAAACTTTCTTAACTTCAGCCATCATGATCCCAAGCAACTTCGCCGAAACAGGAGTAATTCTTGAGATCCTCTTTTTTTCGGTTGGACTGGGGCATAAGAGCCGTGTAATAGAGCGTGAAAAAACGAGAGCCCAAGAGCAATTAATAATGCAACTAAAGGAAAACCAAAAATTGCAGCTACAAATGAACGAACAACTCGAGGTGCAGGTTAACAAACGCACCGATGAAGTATTACGAATAAACAAACACTACGAAGAGCAACGCATTCAGCAGATTCAATCTGATTTTCAAAAGAAAATAATAGAAACCGAAATGGCTGCATTACGTGCACAGATGAATCCTCATTTCATTTTTAATTGCCTGAATTCCATTAACCTCTTCATCTTAAAAAGCAAGCCCGATATTGCCTCAGATTATCTCACGAAATTTTCCAGATTAATTCGTTTGGTGTTAGATAATTCACGAACAAAACTAGTACCTCTCAGCAATGAGATTACAGCAATACAGCTTTATATTGAGATGGAAGCCTTACGCTTTGCTCATAAATTTGGTTACGAAATAATTGTAGACGAGAACATCGATATCATGGACACGGAAATTCCTCCGATGCTCTTACAACCTTATGTTGAAAATGCTATTTGGCATGGCTTGATGCAATATAATGGCGACGGTAAAATTACCTTGAGTTTTTCTATGAAAGGCAATATTCTTACCGCCAGCATCGACGATAATGGGATAGGAAGAGATTTAGCACAGCGCCTGAAAAGCAAGACGGCAATCGAACATAAATCACTGGGGATGAAAGTTACCGCTGAGCGAATCGATATGATTAATAGAATTTACGACACGAAAGCAACCGTAGTTATTATTGATAAAGTAGGAGATACCGGTGTAGCATTTGGAACAACAGTAAAAATTGAGATACCTTTGAAAACATAAAACGAAACCCAAAAATGAATGTAGTAATAATTGATGATGAAATTTACTGTTGCGAGGTTTTACAACTTTTACTTCAAAAACATTGCAAACAGGTTGCTAATATTAGAATTTTCAGCAATGCTTCCGAGGGATTATCCTATTTAAAACATACTCAACCCGACCTGCTTTTCTTAGATATTGAAATGCCGATTTTAAACGGCTTCGATTTATTGAAAGAGATCGGAGAAATACACTTCAACGTGGTTTTTACCACCGCATACGATCAATATGCTGTGCGTGCCTTTAAATTTAACGCTATCGATTATCTTCTTAAGCCCATTGATAAGGATGAACTAATTAGCGCCATCAAAAAAATAACGGAGAAAAACCCGGAAGAGAAAAAAAGAGGGAATGAAATATTAAAGATGAAAAGCGCATTCCAAAAAAATCCCGATTTAATTGCGATCTCAAGTATGGACGGAATTACATTTATTGAGGTTAAAGACATCGTTTATTGTGAGTCGGATGGAAGCTATACCGCCTTCTTCTTTAATGATAACCGCCGTATTCAAACCTCCAAACCCATTAAAGACGTTGAAGAAACTTTAAGCGAGAGTGGCTTTTACAGGATACATCAATCGTACTTAATAAATATGAAACATATCCGTAAATACATCCGTGGCGATGGAGGGGAAGTGGTTATGAGTAACGGAAAAACAATTAATGTATCGCGTCAAAAAAAACAAGAGTTTCTAGGTTTCTTCTCTAAAATTTAATGGCCTTTAAACTACCTTTACCGCCGTATGAAATATATATTTGCTTTAGTTTGCAGCTTCCTCGCCTTTACGTCAACAGCACAGCAACTTGAACGTCCTAAGTTAATAGTAGGTATTGTTGTCGATCAAATGAAGTACGATTATATTTACCGGTACTGGAATAAACTTGGCAATGGTGGTTTCAAGCGCCTGGTAAAAGAAGGCTATGAGTGTAGTAATACAAAGTATAATTATGCCCCTACCGTTACCGGGCCCGGGCATGCGAGTATTTACACCGGCACAACTCCCGCCACGCACGGTATTGTAAGCAACGATTGGTATGATAGAGGTTCACATAAAACTATTTATTGTGTTGATGACTCCACTGTTAAATCGGTAGGGGGCACTGGAAAAACAGGGGCCATGTCGCCTAAATTATTATTGGTAAACACCATTGGTGATGAATTAAAGCTTGCCACAAATTTCAAAGCCAAGGTTATTGGGATTGCGCTAAAAGATCGAGGTGCTATTTTACCTGCTGGACATGCTGCCGATGCTGCCTACTGGTTCGATAGTAAGACGGGGAACTGGATAACGAGTTCCTATTACATGACCCAGCTTCCTGCATGGGTAGAAAAATTTAATGCGTTGAAATACCCGATGCAATACAATAAACAAGCATGGAATACGCTTTTGGATATTTCTCAATATACCGAATCAACCACTGATAACACTCCATACGAAAGCCCTTATAAAGGAGAAATGACACCTACTTTCCCTCATGACTTTGAAAAGATAGGAGGTAAAGATTTTGAAAACATTCGAAGGAGTCCTTTTGGAAATACACTCAGCAAAGATTTTGCGAAAGAGGCCATCCGTAGCGAACAACTCGGAGTAGATGAGGTGACCGATATGCTATGCTTAAGCTTTTCTGCCACCGATTATATTGGTCATCAATTTGGAACAAATTCCATCGAAACAGAAGACTGCTATCTGCGATTAGATAAGGATATAGAAGATTTTCTGACGTTTTTGGATCAGACCATCGGAAAAAAAAACATACTGCTATTCCTTACCGCCGACCATGGTGCCGTGCCCAATCCGAGGTTTTTAATCGACAATAAATTGAATGCGGGATATTTCGATCCGAAGGATATAGAAAAAACAGCCAAATCATACCTTCAAAAAGAATATAATGACAGCTCGCTTTTTGAAGCTTTAGGAGATCAATGTATCTACCTAAATCAACCCTTAATGGAATCAAAAAAGCTGTCATTGGTAGCCATTACCTATGGCTTATCAAGAGCTATTGCTGAACTCCCTCAGATTTCAAACGCCTATCCAGCCAGTGTTCTCAACTATGATGAAAGCACTCAGAAAATAATTCATTTATTTCAATTAGGTTATAATACACACCGCAGTGGGGATGTTTATTATGCCTTACTTCCAAACTATATAGAAAGTACAAACCAAAGAGGAACAACCCATGGGGCACCGTATAGTTACGATACGCATATTCCGTTGTTTTTTTATGGCTTTAACATTACCCCGGGAAGTAGTAATTCGGCAGTAGATATCACCGCCCTCGCACCTACGATATCCTCCTTGCTAAAAATCGAGTTTCCTAATGGGTGCCTAAGCAACCCAATTGATTTGGATACGACAAAATAAAATCTAACTTTGAATTCTGTTTTTTCCTCCGTTTACCACGAATGCTTTCCATTGAAAAAATCTTTTTAAAATTATCTTCGGATCATACTCCCCGTTGGGTGGTTCTTTTAATCGATGTGGCCTTATGCGCGTTTTCTTATGTTTTTATCGCATTCGTCATATTAGATTTTACGTTTGAACCCTACGGAACAGCTTGGCTGTTTAAAACCCTGTCAATGGTACTGTTTTTTAAAATTGCGGCATTTGTGCTCACAAGGGTTTATCAAGGATTGGTACGTTATACAAGTGTAAGCGATGCGATACGAATATTTAATGCTTCATTAATAAGCAGTTTGAGTGTTTTAGCCTTTGATTTTTTTCTGTACTTTTTTGAAAAAAGCACCGAGTTTTATATTCCATTGAGTATTCTTCTACTCGACTTTTTTATGTGTTTGGTGGTGCTCTCGTCTTCTCGTATCGTTTATAAATTACTCTACAGCTATTATAAAAGTTCTCCTCACGAACCAAAACAAAATATCGCCATCTTCGGTGCGGGAGAGTCGGGTATCATCACAAAACGTTCCCTTGATAAAGACAGTAGAAGTGTTTACAATGTTGTAGGTTTCTTGGATGACGACGAAAAAATGGTAGGGAAAAAAGTGGAGGGCGTAAATATTTATAGTTCTTCACCTACCGTATTTGTTGAGTTAATCAAAAAATACAATATACATACGATCTTAATTTCTATACAGAACATTCAACCCAAGCGTAAGAAAGACATAATTGAACTCTGTTTAAAGCTACAGGTCGAAGTAAAAAATGTACCGCAAGTAGAACGATGGATAAACGGTGAATTAAGTTTGGCGCAATTTCAAAACGTGAATATTGAAGACTTATTAGATCGTGACGAGATTACCTTAGACAAAAAAATCATCAGTAGAGAGGTAAGCGGAAAAAGAGTTTTAATTACGGGTGCCAGCGGAAGTATTGGGAGCGAAATTGTTCGCCAACTGCGTTTTTTCCACCCCGAAAAAATTTATTTGCTCGATCAGGCTGAATCACCTCTTTATGAACTAGAGATTGAATTACGAGAAAAGCTAAAATTTACTGCGTTTGAAATTATTGTGGCCGATGTAAGAAACGAAGTGCGAATGGAAAATGTTTTCTCTACCTTTAAACCGCAGGTAGTTTACCATGCTGCAGCCTATAAACACGTTCCACTCATGGAAGACAACCCGAGTGAAGCCATCAATACCAATGTTTTAGGAACCAAGGTAATCGCCGATTTAGCCGTAAGATTTGGAATCGAAAAATTTGTCTTTGTGAGTACCGATAAAGCAGTAAACCCTACCAGTGTTATGGGATGTAGTAAGCGTATCGCTGAAATTTATATCCAATCGCTCAATGAGTATTTAAGTAAGGTTGGGGATACTCGCTATACTCAATTTGTTACTACACGATTCGGAAACGTATTGGGTTCAAGTGGATCGGTAATTCCGGTATTTCAAAAACAAATAAAAGAAGGGGGGCCGGTTACCGTTACGCACCCAGAAATAACACGCTATTTTATGACCATTCCGGAAGCCTGTCAACTGGTGCTTGAAGCGGGTGCCATTGGAAGAGGAGGAGAAATTCTGATTTTCGATATGGGAGAGAGCGTACGGATCATTGATCTGGCAAAAAAAATGATTCGGTTGGCGGGAATGGAGTTAGGGAAGGATATTCAGATTGTGTTTTCTGGCTTGCGGCCGGGAGAAAAACTAAAGGAAGAGCTCTTAAATGACAAAGAGAAAACCATCCCGACACATCATCCAAAAATAATGGTCGCCCAAGTGCAAAGCTATAAATATGAGCTGGCCTATCGAGAGATTGAAGATTTAATTACACTCTTCAAAACTCAAAATAATAAGAGTATTGTGGCAAAAATGAAAATCATTGTTCCTGAGTTTATCAGTAACAATTCGGTGTTTGAACTGTTAGATGAAGAAGTAACTCATAAAAATTGAATTACTAAAAGCTGTTAACAATAACATCTGTTATCAACATAACCTTGCATTTTTGTTTTGAAAAATATTTTTTTACATGAAACACCTTACACTCTCTATTCTTCTCGTCCTATTCGCATTCCAAGTAAATGCACAAAAAAGTAAAAAAGGCAGGAAGTCAGCTGCAAAAACTACAACTCAAAAAAGTGCTAACACGCCTGAAATAATTTATGAAAACGCTGAAATAAAATTCGACAGCCTATCACACGATTTTAAGGACGTATTGGAGGGAATGGACGCAATACATGTGTTCACCTTTTATAATATTGGAAAAGAACCTCTTGTTCTTTCGGATGCACGCCCAAGTTGCAGTTGTACCGTAAGCGATTATACCAAAGAACCCATTATGCCTGGCAAAAGCGGAATGATTAATGTAAAATATGCAACCCACGGGAGAATGGGAGCCTTTACAAAATCGGTTACCGTTACTTCGAATTCCACCCTATTAAAGATCGTAACATTAACTATTTCAGGTAATGTAATTGCAGCCCCTCAAGAAGTGCATTAGGCTATAATTGTAAAATAATGTTAAGCATTACTTACTCAATATTTAGAAGTATTACATTTGAAGCCTAAAATATAAATATATAATTTTCTATACTCTTATTCTCACTCATCATGAAAAAGTTCACATTAACCATTGCAACGATTCTACTTTGCGTTTTGGTGTCATTCTCACAAACCTCAAAGGACAAAGCAGGTAAAAAACCAGCTCCTGCAAAAGCGACTACCGTTACCCCTGTTGTTACACCGGCAGTTACCACCCCGGTTACTACTCAACCTGATTTGTTATTTGAAGCGGATAGCCATGATTTTGGATCAATTCCTGAAGGAACACAAGCTACCTTTGAATTTAAATTTACAAATACAGGTAAAGAACCATTAATTATTAGCAACGTACAGGCATCTTGTGGTTGTACTACGCCAAAATGGAGCAATGAACCCATAGCGCCAGGAAAAACAGGTACGATCACCGCTTCTTATAATTCTAGCGGCCGTCCAGGTCCATTCACAAAAAGCATAACGGTTACATCAAACGCAATATCCTCTCCAAAGGTATTAACCATAAATGGTGTAGTTGAAGCAAAGCCTGTTGAACAGCCTTCGCCAGTTGTTGTTCCAGAACAACCAAAAAATTAATCATCCAAAAACAAAAAAAACCTCTTCAAAAAACGAAGAGGTTTTTTTTGTTTTAACCCATTATTTGTCATGAAGAAAATTAGATTTCTATTATTTGTATTCACCCCTTGTTTCATAAGCTTAACCGTTTTTACTCACAAAAAAGGACCTCCTACTGGCGTCGCCGGCGAGCCACCACTGGCTGAAAATTGTGCCGTTTCAGGTTGCCATACGGGTAGTGCCGTAAACAGCGGCGGGGGAACATCAGCCATTGTTTGTAAGGATTCGTTAAACGGGCTGGTAACCCAATATGTACCCAACCACACCTATTCAATAACCCTAAGCATCACGGAAGGTATAAAAACACGTTATGGCTTTGAGGCCATTGTTATGAAAGGGGCTGGAGCCAATGCTATAAGTATTGGAACGATTATTCTTACACAACCAAATGAAACACAACTTCTCGGTGGCTCTCGAATAAATATACTTCATAAACTTACTGGAATAGATTTTACAGGGAACAAGGGTTCGTGGACATTTGACTGGAAAGCACCTTCGGCTAATTTAGGAACCGCTACGATATATGCTGCTTTTAATGCTTCAAATAATGACGAGGAAAAAACAGATGATATTATTTATGAAACAAAATTAAATCTATTGGGTACGGGACCAGTGGTGGGAATAACGCCTGGGCTTAACGCCACCATTGCTTCGCTATTTTCTAATCCAACGGGTACTGAGCTTACTTTTGAATTACAATCCCCCTCAAGTATAACCATCTATACTTTAAATAGTAAAATTATTAAAACTGTGAATTCGTCTTCTCTTTTTGAAAAAATAAATATTGCCGACTTTCCTCTTGGGATGTATCTCGTAAAAGTTGTGACTTCCGATGAAATGAAAAGCTTCAAATTTATTAAATTCTAATGGGTTGTGATTTTTTTTAGCGATGCCAACCCTTGTTTAGAGGTGAAAACAAGTGCAGGCGACTCATGATTTAAGAACGCCATTAGCAACGGCGTCAATTCCACCATTAGTTCGGGGTATTGCTGGCATGTTTTTACGAGTATTTTTATACTAAGCGACTTTACCGCGATGGCTTCCTTAGCTCCATATAGAAAACCGAAACATATTTCAACTAAACTCCCAAGTAGTGGATCGGGCACCACAATCTCTTGCAAAGCCTTTAAGGAGCCTCGTTTTACCGCATCATGTAAGTCGGCTTTTGATAAGTTATGAATAAACGGCTTTATGTGCCGCTGAAGCAACTCCTTCTTTGTTTCCACACAGGTACTCACAACCCATGCTGCACGTTGCCCAACCAAAGGCTCTGCAAAGAAAAATAAATGTAATAATTCATCGAATTTTCCTTGATTGGTGCCAATATAGTTAGCAATTGCTTGTGTTTGCCTTTTAGAATGTTCTTTTAAAAGTGCCTCTTTTAGTACCATCTATAACCCCCATTACAAAAACAAATATAATGCCCCAATACCAGAATTAGTGAACGCCCATTTCATGTTTTTTTGTACCATTAACTGAAACTCCTTTCTGCTCATCGTTGTTTTCCTGTATTTTGGAACCGTGACCACTTGGTTTTCATTAGCCTCCACTTTTTGAGCATAATAGCTTACATGAAGTCTTGGAATCACAACACCCAAAATCATACCCGGCAATCCTGCGAACTGCTCCGGACCACCACGTAACAGAATAGTTTCGGAGTAAAAGGCCACTACAAAAATTGAATCATTGATAATTGTGGTTGCTTTTTTACACGTTACTCCCGCTATCTTACGCGTTTCATTTACCAATTTCCATCTGTATTTTGGAAGGGTATCTTTTATGATAAAATCGTCACCGTAAACGGTTTTCTTAACCACAGACATTCCACTGCTAAAGATGGTTGCAACTTCGTTCTCGCGCGCGTAAATAGCCCAATAAGCCGTGTTTTTTGACTCCTCATCACCGGTTTTTACATACACACAGGTGTCGTCATTAAAACGAAGCTGAAACGTTGAAACATAAAATCTCTCCGTATTGCCTTTAACCCATTCATCACCTTCTAAGAGTTTATGCATCTGTATCTTTCTCTCATAAGAGATATTTCCTCGACTAATAAACGGTTGTGCTTTACTTGAAAAGGAACTCAAAAAAAGCAACGTAAAAATTAGTGCCGTATTAATATTCATCATCATCTTCCTTTTGAATTGCTCCTTTGTTTGAAAAATTATATAAAAACGATAGCATAATATACCGCCCTAAAATATTATGCTGAGACTGAGTAATACTTGAAGCATTTTGGTATCGTGTGTAGCCATTATTCTCATTAAATAAGTTATACCCTATTAAACCTAACTCCGCTTTATTTTTTATAAACTTATAAACGGTACTTACGGTGAGCATATTTATTGCGTATGCGGTGGTTGATGGGGTACTGTTCTTACGAAATGAATAATTTGCCTCCAATGTCCAATGGTTCAAAAAATTAAGCTTGCCGGATGTTTCTATTTGATGTTCCATAATACTGGTTTGCGTGGTAACACTTCCTATATTGGTATTCGTACCATACGTAATTTTATATCCAATACTTAAATTTAAACTTTTTTCTTTTGCATAAGTAATATCTATTCCTGTGCTGTTTTGAACCGATTTACTTCTGTTCTTTATTTCATTAAGAATGTTATTGCGTTGGCCTGAATTAAGGCCATATTCAAACGATAGTCGTAGTAAATCATTAACCATATTCCTGCCATACCGTGCCCATAAAGACAGTCGTTCTGTATTGTCACCGTTTACAATCAGGTATTTTGTTACCCCTTCATTGCTAAACGTGCTCTGACTAGTGAATGCGTTCTCTATTATATTATACATTGCACTAACGTAAAAGTATTTGCTGTGCTGTACACTATACCGATGTAAAAACAGGTTCATTCGATGCTCATAGGATGACCGTAGATAGGGGTTACCTGTATTTACACTAAGCGGGTTTGAATAATCCTTAATTGGCTGTAACTGATCAATCTGCGGCATCGTATTGATGCCGTTATAACGAAAGTTAAGATTGGTTCTGTTCTTAAAAACATATCGTAACTGTAACGATGGATTAATCGCGTTGTTAGCGCGTTTGGAGTTGTTTGCAGAATTCACTAAATCGATTCTTTGCTGCTCATTTATTTCATTGTTTAAAATAATAGAAGCATTTAAAGCCTTCGCGGTATAGCGTATCGAAAAGCCCAACTCGTGCCTATTATTATTAAAAATAAAGTTGTTGCTTAACGTATCCACCTTTTGCGAGTATTCTCCTGTGATGTCGGCTACCATTGATGTTATTGTTGATTTATTGGTAGCAAATGTGGGTTTATAATGAACTTCCAACAGCCATTTTTTCCCTAACGATTCGGTAAAGGACGATTTTAATGAAACGAGCCGGTTATATAAACTATGATCATTCTTCTGATTTAGGGTGGCCATTCTAGCGTAAAGTCCTTCACTAAAATAGCGTTGTCCGGTATTGATATATTTTAACTTATTATTATTATTTAAATTAAGATTAGCACTTAATGAAAGCGTGCGGCCAATGGCTTTAAATTGATGTGATAGTAATACGGATTGGTTATAGGATGAACTGCTCTCTGCTTGATCCAAACTACGCAAACTAGTATTCAAAGAGTCGTTGCTGCCATTAAAGGTTTCACTACAATAATCGCCATTTAGCCTGATACTTTTTATGGTGGCATTAATGGTATAAGAAATCTTATTATTCGAATCCAAATCATAAACCAACCGAACCATTGGCTTATGCGATACTAAAGTACCTTTATAATTTTCCCTTTCATTTTTAAAATAGGTAGAGTCGTTCACCTTTTGTTCCGTATGAATCGTGTTTATTATATCTCTGTTTCCACTGCTGAAGCTATAGCTGGAGTTGAGATTAAGTTTAAAATCTTCCAGGAATTTGTTGTTATAATTAGTGCCACCATTCATAGAGTGGCTAATTCCATCATTACGATTCAATATTTCATCATCCTCCGAAGTACTTGAATAGCTGTAAGAGGCGCCCTCTTCATACCATGAGTTATCGTTGCTTGTACCATAATCATTTCTATCTTTCCACCCGAGGCTATTATTTCCAATATTAGACTGGGTTAAATAAGCAGAAAATTTTCTTTTATCCTTAAATGCATTAAACATTGCCCCGTGGTCGAGGCTTTTATACAATCCAACACGTGAATATACTTTACCAAAAAATCCTTTTTTAAATTCGTCTTTAAGTTTCAGGTTAATAACCGTATTCTTCTCACCATCATCAACACCTGTAATCACTTCTTGATCTGTTTTTAAATCGTAAACTTGTACTTTTTCAATCATGTCGGCTTTAATATTTTTGGTGGCGATGGTGGGGTCCTCTCCAAAAAATTCTTCTCCATCTACATATACTTTATTTACGGCCTCCCCATAAGCAGTAATCTTTCCATCCTTATCCACCCTTATACCCGGCAATAGTTTAAGTAAGTCTTCGGCACTTGCATTTTCCAATAGCTTGTAATTTTCAGCAGTAAACTCCGTGGTATCACCACTAACTTTCACGTCGCGCTTTCGTTGAATAATAACTTCATTGATTAAAATGCTCTTTTGAATCAAATAAATAATTTTGGAAAGCGTTTTTAAAGAATCTGAAAGCGTAATTTCTTCTGCATAGTCACCGAAACTGGGATGAGAAACAATTAAAATATAATTCCCGTATGGGATGTTTGGAATTAAAAACGTACCGTCCTTTCGGGTTCGGGCAAACGCCAATAATACAGAATCGGATGACCCAATGATCGTAGCTGAAGCATTCGCAATGCGCGGATAGCTGGTCGTGTCGAGCACAACACCTTTAACTTCCCCTCGTTGTGACCACGACGAAAACGAAACTAAAAGTGAAATTACACTGATGATGGCTTTACAAAATCTTCCGTTCATTAAAAATGCTTTTCGAAGTAAACTTAAACGTAAAAATAACGTATTCTTTCCTTCTATCGCTAACGCAAATTGGGTTATATTATTTCAAAATAACATACCATGAAAACAAAATTGCGAAAGCATATCGAATGCTTACAAGAAGCATTTTATATACAACAAATACAAGTTACTTTCCGTAATCTCAGTAATTTTATTTCCTTTGCATCTACGAAATGAACCATAAATTGATGATCCGATTTTAAAAAGCCGGAATGTCATAAATATTTTCTATTATTGAAGTCAATGGTAACCAATACTCCATATTTAAGAATTAATCCATGCAAATAGACATTGATATACTCATTACTTGGGGTGCCATTATCAAGAAAGTTAGCAAGGGTGAAATTGTTTTCATTGAAGGAAATGAAGCTCGGTACTATTTCCAAATTATAACCGGTGAAGTAAAAATCGTAAACACCAATAACGAAGGAAAAGAATTTGTACAAGGCGTTTTTTATAATGGGGATAGTTTTGGAGAGCCCGCTCTGTTTATCGATGAAGTATATCCGGCTACGGCCGTTTCTGCAAAAGAGAGTGTAATAATCAAACTTCCTCGGGATAATTTTTTGAAAATACTTGAAGCTTATCCTCCTTTTCAACTTCTATTGCTCAAAGAATTTGCACAACGTATTTTCAATAAATCGATAACGGCCAGAGACATTGTTAACAATCCTCCGGAGTTGCGCATTTTAGGGTTTTTAAACTCATTGAAAAAAAACCGCCCGGTCGGAAAAGAAAAGGTCCTCGTTCCTTTTACCCGACAGGAAATTGCAAACCTCACCGGATTAAGGGTAGAAACCGTTATCAGAACATTAATGAAGATGAAAGAGCAAAAAAAAGTTGACATCATTAATCACAAGCTGTATTACTAATGGTAGAGACTTTTTCAACTAAATTTTGGATTAAAATATCATTACTTAACCTTTTGATTGTCGCGGCAATTGGCGTATTAATGCGCTACAAAATTGGATTTGAATTCGATTATCTGGATCAAAAACATTTGCAATATGCCCATTCCCACTTTGCCTTTTGTGGTTGGGTAACGCAAACCTTGTTTGTTTTAATCGTTCTGTTCCTAAAATCCAATCTGAACGGATTAAGAATAAAACGATACAACATATTACTTCTGACCAATTTAGGCTGCGCCTACTTCATGTTGCTTTCCTTTTCTGTGGAGGGTTATGGCCTATTCTCCATCTTTTTTTCCACACTTTCTGTTTTTGTTTCCTATGTTTTCGCCTATTGGTGTTATAACGATTTAAATAAACTAAAATCGCATCATTCCAGTGTATTATGGCTTAAGGCTTCCTTGGTTTTTAGCGTGCTCTCTTCCATAGGTACCTTTGCATTGGCCTATATGATGGCAACTAAAAATTTACCTCAACATTTCTATCTTGCGTCTGTTTACTGGTTTCTTCATTTTCAATATAATGGTTGGTTTTTCTTTGCCTGTGTCGGATTATTTATCGCCTACTTAAAGAGCCATTTCCCTCTTTTTAAACCTTCCAATTCTATTTTTTGGCTGTTCTCTCTGAGCTGTATTCCCGCCTACGGTCTATCAACACTCTGGCTTGAATTGCCGATTTGGATTTATATCATCATTGTAATGGGTGCTTTCGCGCAAGTGTTTGGTTGGATTATATTGCTTTCTTCATTAAAAAAGATCTCTTTCTTGAAATATATTCATTTCAGCACGTTAAGTCGGTTTCTCTTTGTTGCTCTAGCTATTGCTTTAAGCATTAAGCTCGGTTTACAATTAATTTCCACCATTCCTGCGGTAAGCAAGCTTGCTTTTGGGTTCCGCCCCATCGTTATTGCCTATCTTCACCTCATTCTTCTCGCCATTATTTCCGTTTTTTTAATTACCTATATTTATACCAACCATTTAATTTCAATAAACAACTATACAGAAGGAGGCTTAATTATTTTTGGGTTAGGTGTTTTTATTAATGAAATTACCCTTGCTATTCAGGGCATTGCCTCATTAAGTTATAACGTAGTCCCCTATATTAATACGGTACTTTTTATCAACTCCGTGGTTTTATTTTCTGGTTTGATTCTCTTGTTTACGGCAAATCGTGCGATCTCTTACCAAGGAAAGGCCGTATGATTTTTTTCATGATGCCTGTTTTGTAACGATGAAAAATAAAGTCATACCCAAAGAAGCCAAACGAAAACAAATCCCATCGATTCGAGATTCATTTTAACCTTTACCTTTTTCCATCTCCATTTTGCCTCTATTTTCATTAATTTCGCCAATTCAAATAGATGTTTTTTAATAAATTTACCTTTCTCCTGGCCTTGCTTGTTTTTATTTCAAGTTGTAGTACCTGTAACAACGATAAAGTGAAAATTGCAAAATGGACCTCCGCTATTGATGGGAGCACCATTAGTAGTGGCAGTATTCTGGTGGCACAACTACAATATATTGATGACGAACAAAAAATAGATAGTGTAGTTTATTACTTCAATGGTTCACGAATAAGCTCCTCATCCACCCTCGCTGAACCCGTAAAAATTAATACCGATTCGCTTAAGTTAGGCAATTATGCTCTTTCTGCCACCATTTACAAAAACAAAAAAAAAGAAGTACATATAGCCAATATCACCATTCTTTCCAATATCATTCCGCTACCGCTTGAAAAAACAATAGGAGCCGTTTACCCTCATAACAACCAAAATTTTACGGAGGGTTTATTTTTTGATAATGGCTTTCTTTACGAAAGCACCGGAATGAATGGGTCTTCTTATATCTGTCGATATAAATTAGGGAGTGTTTTACTTGAAAAATTAACCCAGCTTCCGCAAGAGTATTTTGGAGAAGGCAGCATACGTTATGATAATAAGTTGATACAGCTAACCTGGAAAAATGGCGTTGGTGTAGTTTATGATGCTACTACCTTTAAAAAAATAAAGGAGTTTAGTATTGGGGGCGAAGGCTGGGGGCTTACCTACGATGGTTCCCATTTAATTATGAGCGATGGCTCGCACCGTTTGTTTTATCTCGACAAAGAAACTTACGCTATTACAAAAATAATTGAGGTTTATGATAATAAAACCAAAGTAATAAATATTAATGAGTTAGAATACGTTGATGGGGTAATTTATGCCAATGTATGGATGACGGAACAAATTATAAAAATAGAAGCTAAAAGTGGTAAAGTTTTGGCGGTTATAAATTGTGCCGGGTTATTAACAGCGGCAGAAATAGAAAAGAATAACTGTGATGTTTTGAATGGCATTGCCTATAACCCCCAAACAAAAACACTCTTTATCACCGGCAAAAACTGGCCTAAGATATTTGAATTGAAACTATAAATAGATTTGAATTCCCTATTGCCTCCACGCACTTGGATTACTTCTCCAGTCGCTTAAATCGTCTAATATGTTTTCGTTGATGTATTTTAATTCTACCGCAACCTTAAGCATTGCATTATAATCGCATAAGGTTATCATGGGGCAATTAGCCTTCGCAAAATGTTGAGAGGCAATATCAAATCCATAAGTAAAAATAGCACCCAGGCCAAGCACATTAAACCCCTCTTCTCTTAGTGCTTCAATGGCTTTTAACGAACTCCCTCCAGTAGAAATAAGATCTTCAATAACAACAACATTACTTCCTACCGGTAATTGCCCTTCAATCTGGTTTTTCATCCCATGCTTTTTAGGCTCGGGACGCACATAGGCATAAGGCAACTGCAACGCATCGGCCACGAGCGCGCCTTGGGCAATACCTGCTGTGGCCACACCTGCAATAGCCGTAACGGCACCAAAATTCTGTCGAATGGCATTTACCAATTCCTGCTTAATAAAGGTTCGTATGCCATGATGAGAAAGTGTTACCCTATTATCGCAATAAATGGGCGACCTCCAACCACTGGTCCAAGTAAACGGGTTTTCTGGGTTGAGCTTAATCGCTTTAATTTCCAGAAGATGTCTTGCAATTTGTGTGGCTACTTCGTTACTCATAATCTATTTTGTACCAATGCAGGGACTCGAACCCCGATCAAAAGTTTAGGAAACTCTCGTTTTATCCCGTTAAACTACATCGGCTTTATGCTGCGCGAAAATAATGATAATGAAGGATAGTTTGACCTTCAAGAGAATAAAGTTTACAAAAAACAATTCGTAAAGAATCGAAAACAAAGAATCGAAACGATATTCTTACACTTTCCTCGAAATGAACCAACAAGCAAACTATATTTGTAGTGTGAAAGTTACCATCATCGCCGCCATTGGAGCCAATAATGAATTGGGGAAAGACAATAAATTACTGTGGCATTTACCCAACGACTTAAAACGTTTTAAACAAATTACAACGGGTCATTGTATTATCATGGGGCGCAAAACCTTTGATAGCTTAGGGAAAGCACTACCCAATCGAACAACCATTGTTATTACTCGAAACAAAGCCATTGCTGTTGAGAATGTTTTATGTGTCGAGAGTTTAAAACAAGCATTTGTTGCTGCGCGCAAACTCAAAGAAGAGCATTGTTTTATTATCGGGGGAGCGCAAATTTACCGGCAATCAATACACGATGCCGACGAATTGGATATAACCCATGTACATGAATCATTTGAAGCCGATGTTTTTTTTCCTGCAATAGATCAAAACAAATTCACGGAAATGAATCGGGAAAATTTTCAGAAAGACGAGAAACACATTTATAATTACAGTATTTCAACCTACAAAAACAACGACAAAAAAGTAGCCGCTATTTTCTTAGACCGTGATGGGGTATTGAACAAAGAAATCGGAGGCTATATTACGAATACGGATGCCTTAGAAATTAATGAAGCCATTGCCCCCTTTCTAAAAAAGAAACAAAGCGAGGGGTATAAACTCATCGTAATAACCAATCAGGGTGCTATAGATAAAGGTGAGCTGACACATGAAACACTTAAAGAAATAAACAATAAATTGAAAGATGCCTTTGCGAAGCTTGGTGTTACCTTTAATGAAATTTATTATTGCCCACACCATAATGAAATTAGTATGTGCCTTTGCCGTAAACCTAAATCATTGTTACTGGAAAAAGCAATTGCTCGTTTCAATATTAACATCAACAAGAGCATCATGATCGGAGATCATGAACGTGATCGCTATTGTGCCGAAGGAGCCGGTGTTTTCGGTGTTATAATCCCTTCAAACGAAGTTGGCAACCTTTATTAACGATACCGAATGAATCGCAGTCTTTCCGATGGAATAAACTTGTTAAGCAAACTATCGATTAGGCGCGCGCTTAATATGGTAAAAGTTTGGAGCAGCTACTATATTGCCAGAGCCCTGCACCTACCTATTCATTGGGGTTTGCCTATAAGCATCAGCTTAGAACCAACGACGAGCTGCAACCTGCGTTGTCCCGAATGCCCTAGTGGATTAAGATCGTTCTCCCGCCCAATTGGAATGTTGGATGAAGATATTTTCAGGAAAGCAATTGATGAATTAGCTCCTTCCACAATATATCTAATTTTATATTTTCAAGGTGAACCCTACTTGAATAGCCGTTTTTTTGATTATGTTCGATACGCCCACTCCAAAAAGATGTACATCGCCACATCTACCAACGCCCATTATTTAACCGATTCCATCGCAAAAGAAACGGTCGAATCAGGGCTCGACCGCCTCCTTATTTCAATTGATGGCACTACCCAGGAAACTTACGAGCAGTATCGCATTGGTGGGAGTCTTGAGAAAGTGTTGGAGGGTGCCCGCAATATCGTTAAGTGGAAACGCCTCTTAAAACGTAATACGCCTCACCTTATTTTCCAGATGGTCGTATTTCGTACCAACGAAAACCAAGTTACTGATCTTTATACGCTTGCAAAAGAAATTGGGGTGAATGAAGTAGGATTAAAAACAGCCCAACTCTACGACTATGAAAATGGAAACAAACGATTACCACTACAAGAAAAATACAGCCGTTATAAAAAGCTTGAAAATGGAAAATATGCGTTGAAAAATAAAATGCTAAATCAATGTTGGCGTTTATGGAGTGGCGCCGTAATAACATGGGATGGTAATGTTGTACCCTGCTGTTTTGATAAAGATGCACAACATAATTTAGGAAACATCGATTCACAAGGGTTCAAAAAAGTTTGGAGAAATACAGCCTACACTAATTTTCGAAATGCATTACTAAAATCACGCAGTGAAATCGATATTTGTAGAAACTGTAGCGAGGGCACAAAGGTATGGACTGAATAATAAATATACTTATATTTGCTTTCAATTGTTTTAATGCTTAGACTTATATCATGACGTTCATTCGAGGGTTCTTCTCCATGGCCTTTTTCCTTTCCTTGAGCTTGGTCGGTACTAGCGTGTCTGCTCAGGATACAACCCGTTATTGCCAGGAAAATGGAGTTCTTTTTTCAAATTGTTACGAATTTATTCGAGCCAACAAATCAGATAACTACGGAACCTTTACTCAACGTACATCGAGTAACGAGGGGCAGGTGTTTTATGGTTGGGGTTCTTTTAAAGAATCCAAATCATATATTAAATTAACCTATTCTAAAGTGAATACCTATCCGATGATTAAGTATAAGAACGCAAAAGTTTATTCTGATACCTTATGTATTCAATGGTTTAGCAGAGATAATGCGCAGGAGTTTTTTCGCATAAAATATCAAGACGAAAATTTTGAAAAAATATATAAGAGTAATTGGCAGGAAGCCATGGTTAAAATACCAAAGGACGAACTAAAAGATACGAAACTTGAACTATACCAGGGAGGAAATAAGATTATGAGTTTTACCGTAAAATCTACCCGTACCGATTTTATTCTCATCTATGCTGAAGACCCACGAGCCTTATGCCTGCAAAAGACGAAGGAAACACTCACCAAAACACGGTTAGGATTTACCACCAAAGGGGTAAAAACAAAAGAGAAAAAATCTAATTTCTTGATTATCAAATAGTAATCATAAAAAAGTCCTTCCACCATACGATAGAAGGACTTAAAAACTGCTATTTATGATTACGCTACCGTAACTGCTTTTTCAAGATAAACATCCTGAACCGCATTTAATAATTCAATGCCTTCATTCATCGGTTTCTGAAACGATTTACGACCCATGATTAAACCTTGTCCACCACCTCTTTTGTTTATTACGGCAGTAATTACGGCATCTGCTTTATCTCCTGCCCCCTTACTTTCACCACCGCTGTTAATTAATCCAGCACGTCCCATATAACAATTTGCTACCTGATACCGACACAGGTCAATAGGGTTATCCGTTGATAATTCAGTGTACATCCGCTCGTCCAATTTACCATAACTACTACCTCCCGTATTCAAGGCTTTATATCCGCCATTATTTTCCGGTAGTTTTTGTTTTATAATGTCGGCCTGAATAGTTACCCCTAAATGATTTGCTTGCCCGGTTAAATCGGCACTCGCGTGGTAATCAACACCATCTTTTTTAAATGAACCGTTACGTAAATAGCACCACAAAACAGTAGCCATCCCTAATTCATGCGCATATTCGAAGGCTTTGGCAACTTCAACAATCTGGCGGGCCGCTTCAGGAGAACCAAAATAAATGGTGGCACCCACCGCTACAGCACCCATATTCCAGGCATCTTTAATGGTGCCATACATTACCTGATCGAATTTATTAGGGTACGTTAAAATTTCATTGTGATTAATTTTTACAATAAAAGGAATTTTATGAGCGTATTTACGAGCTACAGATCCAAGAACACCATACGTTGAGGCAATGGCATTACAACCACCCTCCATGGCTAATTTAACCAAATTATCACCATCAAAATAGATCGGGTTTTTGGCAAACGAAGCGCCGCCGCTATGCTCTATACCCTGATCCACAGGAAGAATACTCAGGTAACCGGTGCCCGCCAATCGACCATGGTTATAAAGCGTGTTTAAACTACGCAACGTTTGAATATTGCGATTACTGCTCGACCATACTTCATCAACAAAATTTGGACTAGCCGTGTGAATCAAGCTTTTGTTAATGGTCTTGCATTCGTGGCTTAAGAGTAGCTCAGCTTTCGCCCCTAGCAACTCCTGAATTTGATTGTAGTTCATTTGAAATGGATTTAAAAATTATGAATTATTTACTTCACACGCTCTACGTATCCCCGTGTGCGCGTATCAATTTTAATGCGTTCGCCTTGATTTACAAACATCGGCACCATTACTTCGGCTCCTGTTTCAACAGTAGCCGTTTTTAAAGCATTGGTGCTTGTGTCGCCTTTAACAGCAGGTTCGCTATAGGTAATTTCAAGTTCAACAAAAGTAGGTGGTGCAGCCATTATAGGAGCATCTTCAAAAAAAGTAACGGTAACATCCATTTCCTCTTTTAAAAAATCAATACTATCGCCAAAATATTCTTTTGGAACGTAAATTTGATCAAAGGTGTCTTTATCCATGCACACGAAACTTTCTCCATCTTTATAGAGATATTGCATTATTTTGTAATCAACACGTACTATTTCTACCTCTTCTCCACTGCGAAAACGGTTCTCCACAATTTTATTGTTTTTTATATTACGCATACGTGCCTGATAGAAGGCGCGTAAGTTGCCTGGCGTACGGTGCTGCCAATCGAAAATTTGTACCAACTCACCGTTGTATTTCAAAAACATGCCGCTGGATACATCTTGTGTGCTTGCCATAGTAAATTATTTAATGAATTTATAACTTTGTTAAAGGGTTGCAAAGGTAATAAAAAGAGACAAGCATTAAAGGTGCCTGTCCTGAAACTCCCGAAGAAAATCTTTAAGCAAAAAATAAGTGCGGTTGTATCCTTCAAAATGTAACTGCTCCGGCGCATCAAAGAGGTCGTGGTAGAAGGTATAATCGCCCAATTGATAGATGAAGAAGGAGTGTACCCCATTCTCAGAAAACCAATAATGATCGCTATTCGCTGCTTTTCCACGCTGTAAAATAAGTAGGTTATAACGTCCGAAATGTTCTTTTTCCATCAATATCGACAGTTCCTCCTGATATACCAAGGCATTAACTACCGCTATTCCATCCTTACCCGTGCCCATTAAATCCAGATTTAGAACAAAACGAGTTTTCTCTAAAGGCACAAGTGGATGTTCTACATAATACTTGGAGCCGACCAAACCCGCCTCTTCACCTGCAAAAGCAATAAAAAGAATCGTGTATTTTGGAGGGTAGAATCGGTACATACGTGCAAAATCGAGCATCATGGCCACCCCGGAAGCATTATCATTGGCTCCCGGAAAATAAACATACTTGCCCATCCGCCCCAAATGATCGTAATGTGCGGAAATGATGATATATTTATCTGGGTAATCACTGCCACGGATATAACTAATAACATTACGTGTTTGATAGTTCTTTATGAATTGCGCATCTACATTGAACGTGATGCTTTTGTTGTTTCGGTTTATCTTTTCCGCCTTCACCGTAAATTGCGCATACTTTAGTTGTCTTTGTTCGGCACTCCATGTGAGTTTACCATGGGTTACTAGGATGATGGCCTTGGCATGAAATTTATTGTTTTGGATGAAAGAATTAAGTTTCTTTCGCGATTCTATACTTCGAAAAGATGACACATCGAAAGCAATAACGTTACGTTTTATGTGTTTTTTAAATGCCCTAAATTGTTTTTTGTCGAAGATGGTGGCACTATCAGCCCATACGAGTTTGTAGGTGCCTTTAATGCTACTGCTTGCCGCATCCACCAAAAAATGATAGCCCTGCACCAAATCTACGCCATCAATACTCAACTGCATTTCGTTGGGAAAAGTGTTGACATTAAAACTAAAATCTTGGAAATAACTGCCATTAAAATTTAATGCATTTTCGCCCTCAAACCTACCGGCAATATAGTTTGCAGCCAGCGAATCGCCATGGTTTACATAACCTCTGCCATGCATCTCCGCAGCACATAATGCATTTACTGTAGTAAGTACATTTTCGGCATCCTGCGCACGAGCAGAAAGACCAAAGAATAAGGCCACGAAGAACCAACTCAATTGACGTAACGGTTTCATTATATTAGAGATAATGAAAATGAGTAGGTCTCCATAATTAAATTAGCGAGTAGCTTTTTACAACTTTCTTCCACCAAAGCGGTTGCCTTTTCCTCGCTATCCGCCTCTACAACCAACGTGATATTTTTTCCTACACGCACCTGGTCGATGGTCGTATATCCCATTTGTTGAAGTCCATGGGTTACTGCCTTGCCTTGAGGATCGAGCAATGCAGCGAGAGGCATAATTTGAATATTGGCTTTATATTTCATGATGATATTTTAAGGTAACTAGCTGCAAAGATACAATAACCGTCAAAGTCGTTCCATACAAATTTGTACGTTTCCTTCTAACCAAAGAAACCCGTACGAAGGGGCTATATTAATGGTGGTTTTTCGAAAGAAGAGGTTGTGATTTTGCTCTTTGCCTATTCGAGGTCTATACGCTACTATCTTAACCGCTTTCGGTTCTCCTGCCATAGGCTCTTACCTAGCTGAATACTGTTCTCTTGCTGGCTTGCTGGTTTTTGAGTTAATAGTTGAACCGTAAGTAACGACCCAAGAAGCAACTCCTCTGGCGTGGCCGCTTTATTCAAGCTTTCAGAGGTGAAATAATTTTCAATAAACTTGGTATCAAAGTCGCCACTGATAAATTTTGGATGCTTCATCACAAAACCACCGAAAGGCAATGTGGTTTCAATGCCACTGATCTTATACTCATTAATCGCTCTCGACATCCTGTCAATGGCTTCTTCACGCGTATTCGCATGAACAATAAGTTTCGAAAGCATCGGATCATAATAAATTGGGATTTCCATGCCTTGCTCAAAACAGTCGTCTACCCGAACCCCAAATCCCTGTGGTATCTTATACTCTTGAAGGGTGCCAATATCCGGCAAAAAATTATTCGCTGGATCCTCAGCACACACTCGTAACTCTATGCTATGCCCATTAATTTTTAAGTCTTCTTGTGTGAACCATAGTTTTTCTCCTTGTGCAATACGAATCTGTGCTTTAACCAAATCGACTCCTGTAATCTGCTCTGTTACCGGATGCTCCACTTGTAGACGGGTGTTCATTTCAAGGAAATAAAAATTCAACTGGTCATCCATTAAAAACTCAACCGTTCCTGCTCCGGTATAGTTACAAGCCTTAGCTACATCAACCGCCGCCTTTCCCATCTGCTGGCGTAAGGATGCGGTTAACACACTCGATGGAGCTTCCTCTACCAGTTTTTGATGACGGCGTTGTATGCTACACTCCCTTTCAAATAAATGAACAATATTTCCGTAATTGTCGCCTAAAATTTGAAACTCGATGTGACGTGGTTTATTCACATATTTTTCGATAAATACGGCGCCATCGCCAAAAGCAGCAATGGCTTCGCTTACAGCCATCTGCATCTGCGATTCAAACTCTTCCTCGTGGGTAACCACTCGCATTCCCTTGCCACCGCCTCCGGCACTGGCTTTTATTAAAATCGGAAACCCTACCTGAGCGGCTACTAATTTTGCGGCTTTCACATCCGTGATGGCTTCGTTAACCCCGGGCACCATCGGAATATTAAACTTTTTTACGGCCTCCTTCGCGCCCAGCTTACTTCCCATAACACGCATGGCATCAGGTGTAGGACCAATTAATACCAATCCCGCTTTTTGAACGGCATCTGCGAAATTGGCATTCTCACTTAAAAATCCATACCCGGGGTGAATGGCATCAACCTTTAATCGCTGGGCTTCAGTAATAATTTTATCCCCCAACAAATACGAGTCTTTACTCGGCGGCGGCCCCAGATGTACCGCCTCATCAGCGTACCTCACATGCAACGCATTGCGATCGGCGTCGCTATATACGGCCACCGTGCTTATTCCCATTTCCTTGCAGGCGCGCATCACCCGTATAGCAATTTCGCCCCGGTTGGCGATGAGTACCTTTTTAAATTTTGTTGTCATTGGGTTGTTAAACTAACTTAATCTATTAAACTTTTACCATCCATAATTTTGGGCTGCTCTATTCCCATAAGTTGCAATATCGTTGGGGCTATGTCGGCTAATTTCCCCTGATGAAGTTTTAGGTTTTCGCTCCCCACATAAATACATGGCACCGGATTCATGCTATGCGCTGTATTGGGCGATCCGTCCGGGTTGATCATATAGTCGGCATTGCCATGATCGGCAATGATAATAAACTCATAGCCATTTTTTAAACCCAACTCCACCACCTCTTTAACATACCCATCAACCGTTTCAACGGCTTTTTGAACGGCTTCGTAAACGCCCGTATGCCCTACCATATCAGGGTTGGCAAAGTTAATCAGAATAAAATCAAAACGATTTTCGGGCATTATTTTCAATAAATTATCTCGTAAGCAGGCGGCACTCATTTCGGGTTGTAGGTCGTAAGTAGCTACTTTAGGTGATGCACACAGCAGCCGTTCGTCGCCAATGAAAGGTTCTTCTCTTCCCCCGCTAAAAAAGAAAGTCACATGGGGATATTTTTCTGTTTCAGCCATCCTTAGCTGAGTCTTGTTATTCTTCGATAAAACTTCGCCTAACGTTTCTGTTAAGTCTTCCGTTTCAAAAATCACGCGTACCTCCTTAAACGTATCATCATAGCGGGTAAGGGTACAATAATAGAGGTTCAACGGGCGCATATTCTGCTCAGGGAATGCTTTCTGCGTGAGTGCCTCCGAAATTTCCCGGCCTCTGTCGGTGCGAAAATTAAAATTTATCACAACATCATCAGCTTCGATTTTTGCTACCAATAGTCCATGTTCATCTTTCATCACGATAGGTCTCATAAACTCATCGGTGATATTTTCTTCATAATTTCTGCTGACTGTTGCCATTATATCCTCACTTTCCTCTCCTATTCCATTCACCATCAAATCGTAAGCCTCTTTTATTCGTTCCCATCGCTTATCCCGATCCATCGCATAGTACCGTCCTATCACCGAGGCTAACGTACCACAGCGATGTTGCATCGAAGAATTAATTTCTTGCAAAAAGCCTAAACCGCTTTTCGGGTCGGTGTCTCTTCCATCCAAAAAAGCGTGTAAGAATACGTTGCTGTAGTTGTTTTCGTAGAAAAAATTCAATAATCCTTTCACATGCTCAATGCTGCTATGCACCCCACCATCGGATAACAAGCCTATCAGATGCACTTTCTTGTTGTTGTTTACCGCATAAGTAAGCGCTTCCTTTAATATGGGATTGTCTTGTATCTGCTTGGTTCTGAAGGCAATATTTATTTTTACCAGCATTTGATAAACCACTCTGCCGGCTCCAATATTCATGTGGCCTACCTCACTGTTACCCATCTGCCCAACAGGCAGCCCCACGGCTTCCCCGAAGGTGGTTAATGTACTATTGGGACGGGTAGCATATAAACTTTTAATAAACGGGATATTGCTCTGGTAAATGGCATCACTACGCGATTTGTCGCCAATTCCCCACCCATCAAGTATCATTAAGATCATTCGCTTATTCATGCTTCAAATTACGAGAGATTTTCTTACTATTTAATAATAAAAACAATAGTGTCCTAAACGTTTTTAAATCCTTACAAATTTACTGATTTTATTGACTTGTAGCTTGCAAATTCTGCTTTTCAAAAAAGCACCCCTTGTATTTGATTTATACCAAGTGGCTTTTCACATGATTCAAATGGA